>JANLOW010000286.1:0-3766 GCA_031366785.1 Bacteroidota bacterium
GAGAATTTCAAATCCCCGCGAATTTATTTCTCGCTCTTTTGAAACCATGGTGAAGCATGTAAAACTTATGATCAGCCTTCAGGAAAAAGGAGCTGTAACTTTCGATTATGGTAACAACATTCGTGGTCAGGCTTTAGCGCAAGGATTGAAAAATGCTTTTGCTTTTCCGGGCTTTGTACCTGCTTATATCCGGCCGCTTTTCTGTGAAGGAAAAGGACCCTTTCGATGGGCTGCGCTTTCGGGAGATCCGGCAGATATTATGGAAACGGATAAAATCATTTTAGAATTGTTTCCTGAAAATAAATCATTGCATCGTTGGATAAAAATGGCTCAGGAACGTATTGCTTTCCAGGGCTTACCGGCACGAATTTGTTGGCTGGGAATGGGAGAACGTGAAAAGGCAGGACTTGCCTTTAATGAATTGGTGAAATCCGGCAAGGTAAAAGCACCGATTGTAATCGGACGGGATCATTTGGATACAGGTTCAGTAGCCTCACCCAACCGTGAAACTGAAGCAATGATGGATGGCAGCGATGCTATTGCAGACTGGCCGGTATTGAATGCATTGATAAATACTGCAGGAGGAGCCAGTTGGGTTTCTTTGCATCATGGTGGTGGAGTAGGAATCGGTTATTCAATTCATGCAGGAATGGTAATCGTTGCAGATGGAACTGAAGATGCAGCCCGGCGATTAAAACGTGTATTAAACAATGACCCTGCAATGGGCGTTATTCGTCATGCCGATGCTGGTTATGACATTGCAAAAGATACAGCGAGAAAATTCAGACTCGACCTGGAATCCCGTCTTAAAAAATAAGCGGTCTGATTGTTGAAGTGGACTTAATAATCCTCGAAAATTATGATGAATCAAAAAAAAATAGTTGCAATTATTATGATTGCATTTTTTTCTATACTTACTGGATGTGAAAAAACAGAACCGGATGTTCCAGCGACAGACAGAGATAAATTTATTGGAACATGGATTGCACAATCATTAGGTGCGGGAGGTACAAGAAATTTCACATTGAAAATTGCAGCATCAAACTCTGCACCCGATCAGGTATTAATGAATAATTTTGATGGAGGAGGAGCTAATACATTTGTACCCGCTAATATCAATGGAAATTCACTTTCAATAATTCGTACTGTAATCTCGGGCGAAACTATTGAAGGTTCAGGAGCTTATTCGGGAGGAAATTTGAGTTTTACTTTTACAATTGATGATGGTCAAACTATAGAAAACAGAACAGGTACAGCACATAAATAAAGTGATTGTGATTTAATAAATAATAACAGTCCTCTAAATATTAATAAGAGTTCTTCGGAATCATAAAAGAAAAAAACGCACTTAGAAATTCCCGGTTTAATTTAACTCAGCGATTACAGTTTGCCCGCCTTTTACTTTTTGATTGATGTCAACTTTAATTGTTGAATTAAGGGGTAAGAAAAGATCGACACGAGAACCAAATTTAATGAAACCCATTTCATCACCTTGTCTGACCATCCAGCCTTCCTGAGGATAACAAACGATTCTTCTGGCAAGTGCACCGGCAATTTGGCGCATTAAAATTTTTACACGTGAACTGGTTTGAATGACAACAGTAGTTCTTTCATTTTCTGTCGATGATTTAGGATGCCAGGCAACAAGGTATAATCCCGGATGGTATTTAGAAAATACAACTTCTCCGCTAACAGGATAACGATTTACGTGAACATTAATCGGTGACATAAAAATAGAAACCTGAATTCTTTTCTCTTTTAATACTTCAGGTTCATCCGTTTGCTCGATTACGACAATTTTCCCATCAGCCGGAGCCAGAATACACTTCTCGTTTATTGTAATCTTCCGGGTCGGACTACGAAAAAACTGAAGGACTATGAAAAATAAAAATAGCGAAACAATTAAAATTATCAATTGAATTAATGGATAATTCTCAAAAAAAAGATAGTTAGCGAGAAAATTGAGTAAGGTTAATGTCGTTGCAGAAACTAAAATCGTTGCATATCCTTCTTTGTGAATGGTCATTTATTTATTTAGTATTTACCTATTTTGAATCAAAAATATAAAATAATTTCAATAAAATAATTTTTATTTATTTATACTATTTTTGAATTATCGAATGCAAGAAAACAACTTTATGTTTTATACTGATTATTTTATTTTACTGAACAATCAGTTTTTTAAACCAATATTCAGACGTATTTATATTTTCGATTTTTATTATACAAATTCCGTTCGAGAATGAGGATAAATCAATATCTGAATCTAAGTTTGTTTTTTCAACTGATATTGATCTGCATAGACTATCGAAAAGAGTGATACGAGCATTCTCAATATTTGTATGGATGTTTGCAATATTGATAATTGGATTTGGGAATATTGAAATCATTGTTAAATTCGAATTTGAATTATACAAAGCTCCTCTAGTTGAATGAGCCCAACCAGAGCCGCCTTCTGTAAAATAAATATTTAAATATTTAAGTTTAGAAGGATCATTTAGTTGAAGGTATTGGATCATACTACCACCATCTGTAGAGGTGTTTAACGTCGAACTTTTATAAAAATATATTCCTTCCAAAATAAAATCAACATACTTACTTGTTGATTCAACAACACCGGAAATCGGGTCAGAATGTGGATCATTATATCTATATTTGTCCCTTAACCAAATGAATATTGTAATTAAACTAGATATATCGGAATTTGTAAAATTATTTCCTCCTGCATTATCTAGAAAAATAATAAAATTAATTCCTAAAATTTTCGAGGACTATTGCTCTCTGGAATATATGTGGAACATTTATTATATTTATTTACCCAAGTAGAAGAATTCCTAGAACATGTTGATGAGGTGATTAAATTGCCTGTAGTACTAGGCATTTCAACTCCCCCACAATTCCTGGTTTGTTGAGAAAAAACGAAATTAAATTGAGATATACCCAACAAAAAAATAAATAATAGTTCTTTTTTAAAGTAAGTTTTCATGTTGCGTTTTTTTAAATTATTGGACATATGTAATTTTAAAAGAATTTGTTTTATTAAAAGTTTCAACAATAAGTAAATAATTTCCATTTTTAAATTGCGAAAAATCTATTTCGAAGTAAATTGAACTTCTTGTATTTGAATTGTATTTGTTGATTATAGATTTAATCATTTGTCCATTGATATCCAAAAAAATATATTTTTGAAATTTTTTGATTAGTTGCTATAACATTGCCTATAAATTTTTCATTTATAAAATGTCCTTTTCACTTGTTTCAAGCTCATTTGTTGAAACATCAATCCCATTTTCATTAAAAATCAATAACCCTTTACCATTTGTCTCAATAAATTTATTGTTTCTCGAATCTATATAAATAGTGCCAGTATAAATTATTTCATTTGGAAATGGAGAATTAGAAGAGTCATAAAAACTCCAAGAAAGATCATTATACATCGCTAAACCATGTGACGTAGACATCCATTTATTCCCAAAATGATCAAATGCGACTCGTGCTGACTTGAAAAAAGGATTATATGGGATATTACTAGAATCAAAAGTAATACATAATTGATCATTAAATTTTTGAACATGCCCTTCAAGATCAATCGGAATCATTTTTGCCGTATAGCGTAAACTGGTTCAAGAAAGAAAATAAATACTGAATAGCGATTAACGAATGATGAATTAAAAAGTATTTGATCGATACTTCAAAAATCATTATTCATTAATCGATATTCGACATTCTTTTTGCCGGGAGAAGAAATCTATCGTATCGTCACAAG
>JANLOW010000454.1:0-3105 GCA_031366785.1 Bacteroidota bacterium
TTCTTCGATTAAGGCAACACACATCCGTTTGCTGATTATATATGTTCATGTTTCTAAAAAATAAATTATGAAAACTTCTCTCAAGTATTGTATGGCGGTGCTTATGGTTTGTGTTTTTATTTATTCTTCGTGCAAGAAGAAAGAGGATACTGCTAAGGATGATACGCCTCCTGTTCACGAAACATTTTCTCCTGCTGTTACTGCTGTGGGTACAGATAGCGGGGTACCTGTTTCGGCAATGATTGATGCTGCGGGCGGTACTATTGTTTCTTTTGACAGGCGGCTCGAAGTAATTATTCCTGCGGGCGCTTTGAGTGTTGCTACTACTATTACTATTCAACCGGTGACGAACCAGTGTCCGGGTGGTACGGGGGCGGCTTATAATCTTACTCCCGACAGTCAGGAGTTTCTTCTGCCAGTTACTTTTCGTTTTCATATTGACTCTGCCGATCGTGCCGGAACGGATATGCACGCACTCGGCATTGCATATCAGCAAGTGGATAATATATGGTATTCTTTTGTGAGCTTGCAGTTGGATACTGCTGCGCGAACGTTGAGCGAGAATTCAAATCACTTTAGTCACCGCGCTATGTTCAAAGGGCTCCTTATTGACCCGCCTCATTGGGATGCTCAGGTAAACGAAGATGTGCCGCTGAAAGTAATCTGGTGGTGGAAGGCGGAAGATATATTGAACGTGCACAATGAACAAGTAAAGGCGTTGGGATTTATACGCATTGGTATTGACCCCGCTTGGATTACCTGGAAGGTGAATAACGTGACTGGCGGAACGGCCAATGACGGCACTGTCCATCCTCCTAACTATTCGGTGACTGCCACATATAGTGCGCCTCCAACGGCTGCCAACATGTCGGTAAACCCTGTTACGATTACTGCGTTGGTGGATATGCCTTTGGATGGAAAATTTTATCTTGTTTCCGAAATAAAGGTGGATGAAGCCCGGCACTACAAGGTGACTTTTACTCAAGATTTTACTCAAGATATACAGACAGGCTCTTTTGGCGGATATTGCAACTGGGCGGCAAGCGGGTATGTGGAGAAAGGATATATTTATTTTTATATAGAGTCGGGAAGCATCATTACCCACTTGGAGCAAATAACTAATATTACTCCTGCCTATACTTTTGCTTCGATGAATGGCTGCACTTGCACTGACGTGGCTTTCGACCCTGATGGGATGATGAAATTTACTTCCTTCATTGGTGTTCTTGAAAACGATAGTACTATTCTGGTTGATATGAGATATATGTTTAACCTCCCTCAAACGACTGCTTACTGCATTTTGGGTCAGAACATAGTATCCGACAGTTCTAATGTTGAAATACCGGAGACAATCGAAATCAATTTGCCTAAGAATAATATTCCAATTGTTGTTGGATGGAATACTTTAGGGTCTATTATTGTAAAGAAACTTTAGGATTATAAATTATAAATTGATTGTCCATTAATTTAGAATTTAGAATTTAAAAATATTTTCATTCCTGCACCAGTGCAAAGTCTTTCGTCACGGTATCTCCTTTCACAATCGTAACATTATCTGAAACCAGCACGAAGGCGGTTATTTGAAGGAGCCGTTGGTGGACAATATTCGGCCCGAAGCATACAGTTGATACTGAATGATGCAGTAAAAAAGGCAGGTATTAAGAAAAAGGTAAGCGTACATACACTACAGCACAGCTTTGCCACGCACCTTTTAGAAAATGGTATTGACTTACCTTACATACAGAGTTTGTTAGGTCATGAAAGTAGCAAAACAACTGAGATTTACACTCGTGTCACAAACAAAGGCTTTGACCAAATTTAAAGTCCTTTGGACAATCTTGACATTACCTAAATTTACTAAAATTATTTTTTTGTTTTTTACGATTTGATTACTTAATTGAGAATGCTAACTTACACTATGAATCCTATTGATTTCTTTATTCCGCCTTGGAATAAACTGGAAAAGATTTCTGGAAAGTTGCGTGAATATTTTAATATTCTTATTAAAGACCAATCGAGAATTATTTTTATAAGGATTATAAAAGCAATGACCCATAATAATTAAGACTTCATGTGGTAGGAACTCCCAAACATGAAGTCAATGTTGCACTGCCTGCCTCGTTTTTACGGGGAAACCCCGGCTATGGGTAGGCCTGCATTATGGGAATTGAATGTGGTTCTTGCTGTTTTGTAAAGTGAAGCACGGATAGAATTTACTTCGGAATTAATAAAAAGGGAGAAAAATAATTTTAATAATCATTATATTTTTTAAAAAAATATTTGAATGCATAATTTTTTCCTATTTTTTTTGATTTGAGACAATTTATTTTCAGCTTGTCGGGTAAATGTTTTTTTAATTAATGATTTTAAATTTATTCCAACTGGAAATTACCGGTGGTCCTCGCTTTGGTTTTTCTACAAACTCTTTAGTGACCATCCTCCCTTTCTTAAAACACGGACATTGATCTAGCAGGAAGATCGATGGATTGTTTGGCAAGACCGATCAGCTTAAAATAAAACCGCAAACCATAAACCGTGTGTTTAAAACTTGATCGGGAATGAGAAGCCGCAGAGCCGGACAGTTTTCCCAGATAATCCTGAATTTGATCCGGATCCAAATGTTCCGGCATACAACCGAAATGCAGTCTTACTGCTGCAATCAGTGTAGAATAATTTTTTAAAGTACTTTCACTTCGATTGCTGATGGCAACCTGTTGAATTAATTTTTCATAGGCGATTTTGAATCCTTCTACATGGTTGCACGCTTCGGCAATAATGGTTAATTGTTTTTTTTCATGACATTAAGTTTTATATTACATCCCTGAAAGTAAACATTGCAAAGCTACGCCGGCGAAAGACGGGGTTTTGTGCAACATTAGCATTGCCGCAATACTTTTTTCTCTCTTATTTTGTATTATTGTGAAAAAGTAAAGCGTCAATGCTCCAACGTTATGCGTCATGCTTGGCAGGATTTGAAATAATTAAGAAGTTATGAGGAAAAAAATAAATTATGGACTTCTTATTTTGATTGGATTTGTTGGAGTGTTTTTAATTCTTCACTTTGCTTTTGGAATGTTTAATTATTTTTATTGCCCAGATGAATTT
>JANLOW010000291.1:0-1974 GCA_031366785.1 Bacteroidota bacterium
TTGTTTAACTTCGATATTTACATTTGCGAATCGATGATCTGCTTTTAAAATATTAAATAACTCAACTTTAGCATCTGTAGGGCCAAAGAGTATCACCTCATCAAAATTTCTGATTTCTTCAGCTAATTTTTTATAATATTCAGATTGCTGATGTTGTTCTTTGTTATGCATAATAGTTTCACTTTTATTCAAACTATTTTCCATTACTTCATGAGTAAATTTTGATTCAATTTTTTTTGATTTAATAGGGTCAGAATTAATTTCCATCAAATGAGCACTTGCATGATCCATCCAAATGCCTAAATATTTTGCTGTTGTCATTTTTTAAATTATAATTATTTGTTTTATTGTTTGAATTAAGAGGTAAATTGCAAAATATTTATTTTAGAATTACGTTGCAGCAATATTATGATTCGTATTATATTTTTTTAATAGTGCTACTAATGAATCATAATATTCGGTCAGGTTTTTAATATTAATTTCAGGAGTTTTTGTATCAGGAATTGTTTCCGGCATTTCAATTATAAATTTAGATAGCTCGGGAAATATTTCCTGAATAGTCATTGTTATTTTTATAATATCACTATTTAGTTCTTTTTCAGTTTTCATTGTTGATTTTTCAAAAAAACGGCAAGAAGTGTAAATTAATTTTAATTTTGAGAATTTAGAATAACAAAGATCCCCTTTCTGGAAATAATACTGTTACAAAACTTTAGAAATAAGTTACATTATTAATACATTTCTAAGAAAGCATAAACCGGTCCTTAAAGTCTATTTGTGAAATAATACCTTGGATATGTTTTATTTTATTCGGCAGGAATATAAATATCAAACTGCGCACCTTTATTTAATTCGCTTTTAGCAGTAATTATTCCATTGTGATTTTCTACTATTTTTTTTACGATTGCAAGTCCGATTCCTGTACCGCCATAAACTTCTTTTCCGTGAAGTTTTTGGAACACTTCAAAAATGCGTTCACTAAAATGTGGCTCGAAGCCAATGCCGTTATCATTTATTGTGATATGGCAATAGTTCTTTCCGGATGAAAGTTTTGGATTATTTAATGTACTGCCTTTTACATTTTGGCTCTTGATTGTTATAATCGGAGAAACACCGGGATTTGAAAATTTGAGCGCATTACTTATAAGATTGTACATAAGCTGGCGAAATTGAAAAGAGATAATATTTGCATATCCAAGTTCAGTTGATTCAATTTTGGCTTGTTTTTCTTGAATGGTATCTTTTAATTCTGCTTTTACTTCTTCTACAATTAATTTTAGTTCTGTTTTTTCAAATTTTAGTTCTGTAGTACTAATACGCGAAAATGCCAGTAAATCATCAATAAGTTGTTGCATTCTTCCAGCAGCCAATTGCATCCTTTTAAAATTATATTGGCCATTTTCAGATAGCTTTTCATTTTCAAGTATAATCGTAACAAAAGTTTGTATTTTACGAAGTGGTTCTTGCAAATCATGACTTGATACATAGGTGAAAGCAAGTAACTCTTTATTCGCAATGATTAACTCTGCGGCTCGTTTTTCTTTTTCTTCATTTTGAAATGCAAGTTCTTTATTGGCAATGCCTAACTCTGCTGCCCGTTTTTCTTTCTCTTCATTTTGAAAAGCAAGTTCCTTGTTTGCAATACCTAACTCAGCTGCTCTTTTTTCTTTCTCTTCGTTTTGATAGGCGAGTTCTTTGTTGGCAACACCTAACTCTGCAGCCCGCTTTTCTTTCTCTTCATTTTGAAAGGCAAGTTCTTTGTTGGCAATGCCTAACTCTGCTGCCCGTTTTTCTTTCTCAGCGTTTTCAAAGACAAGTTTTTTGTTGGCAATGCCTAATTCTGCCGCCCGTTTTTCTTTCTCTTCGTTTTGATAGATTAGTTCTTTATTCGCTATACCTAATTCTGCTGCTCGATTTTCTTTTTCCTTGTTTTGAAAGGCTAGTTCTTTGTTTGCAATGACTAATTCAGCCGCT
>JANLOW010000301.1:0-4563 GCA_031366785.1 Bacteroidota bacterium
CTTTTTGGATAGCACCCGCACACATAACCGCATCTGTTACCGTAGAAAAGCTGGCAAGTACTCCATCGCCCATTTCTTTTATCCAACGACCCCGGTATTTTTCAATATTAGATTTTTGTAATTCTCTGTTAATCTTAAGTAATTCAATTGCCTTTTGCTCATCCTTTTCCATTAAGGAAGTATACCCTGCAATATCGGTGAACATGATGGCAGCAAGTTGTCGCGATTGGGACATGGAGCGTTTGGTTTTAAACGTTTATATTTTATAGTTTTTTGTTAATCTTAAATCAAAAATCGTTAACCCTTGTTCGTAAATCAAAATTCGTTGAATATGTTGACGGCAGTTTGCGTTTTAGTTATTGACTCTTGACTCTTGGTTCTTGATTCTATTTTATTTCACCGCTCCAAGATATTTATCATACCATCCAAGTGTTTCCTTAACAAAATCTATCCGCGGCACGAGGTGTCCGGATTCATAAATTATCATTTTTTTATTATCTTTTGATGTGCCCAACAAATCGAACATAGGTTTTTGCGATGTTTCTAAAGGAAAAAACATATCGTGTTTTCCGTTCAGCATCAGAACTGGCTGCTTTATTCTCGGAAGAAAATTAATCTGGTCAGCTTCGGGCAATGCTTTAGTCATTACCATTCCGCCAACGTTTAGAACTATGGCTTTAATTCTTTTTTCAATAGCGGGATAAATTCCTCCTAAAAATCCTCCCCAGCTCCAGCCGAGGAAGCCGATATTGTCAGATTGTATATCGTTTCTTGATTCTAAGTAATCGATGGTTCGGCCAATATCCTTCCTCCACATAATTACATGATCTTTATAAAATACAGTTTCTTCCTGCAAATCGGATTTTAAATCGTCGTGTCTTTCATGTGTTCCTTTATAAATAGGATAAACAAATGCCCTTCCGTTTTTTAAAATAAAATCGGTGCGCCACAAAGCCAGTGGATCATATTTTTTTGAAAAAATATCTCCCGATCCCGGGAAAAAAAGAATTGTCTGATAAGGAGGCTTAGAATTTTTTGGCAGATAAAGATAAATCTGCATTCTCTCATTATTGTAACCGGCATCAAAACTAATTTTTTGTGCAGTCCAGAATTCATTTTCAATCGTAGTTTCCACTTTTGCATTTAGCAGAGTTTTATCATATGCATATTGATTGAGAAAAATGTTAAATGTTTTATCATCCACCGGTTTTTCTTTTCGATAATCCCTGAAAGCCATCGCTAAAGGAAAGGATAAGCTATCAAAAGTAGGATTATCCTGAAGTCCCCTGATACATCTGAAACCGTTTGATAAACTTCGATCAATTGCAGGTTGTGTATAACCATCATTGAAAGAGTAGGTGGGGTCGTTAAAACCTCCTCCCAGGATAAATCGTTGATCATGTAAACGGCTTTCATTGAAACACCATTCACGTGCATTCCCCGCTACATCATAAATCCCAAATGAACAATAACCCGGCATGCTTCCAACGGCAGTAGTTGATTTACCATTGTAATTACTCAATGGAACTATGTACTCAGTTCGCGAAGTCTCGGCAATACGGCTCCAGTGAAAAGCAGTAGGTAATTGCTTATGTACAAATTCGGCAAATGCTTCGGCTTCATACCACGATATTCCGGTCACAGGAAAATTTTCCTGTCCATCGGGATACGAACCCGCTTCCCAAGTTGCCGGACCTTTTCTTTGGGTTTTATCAACGAAAAGACTAATAGCCCGGTCGAAGGAAATTTCATTTCCACCGGCATGAAATGGATAATGCCAGTACGATTTATTTGTATAACCTCCGGCATCCATAAAATATTTGTACTGCTTATTCGTAACCTCAAATCGATCAACTAAGAATTCATTCACTTCTTTTCCACCATATTCTTCAAGACCGACAATGTACATGTTTGTTTTACCTTTTGGAATTCGTACCATGTTTTCGGGCAAGCTACCTGTAGAATCTAATTTTACAATAGGTAAATCGAGAGCTCCATACAATTTTGGTCCGGAAAATTGAACAGTTTCAAATCCTTTTTTTCTAATTTCCATTCGAAGGTAATTTCGGGGAAGTTTCGCTTCTTTTAGCGGAGTAACACCTGCATATCTCCATTCGGCATCAGGTGTAGGATAATCTTTCCAAAAAACTTCTGCACCGGCGGGATTCGTTTCAATAGTAACTTTTGTAGATACCAGCGGCCATAATTTTATAAGATCCGAATCGTTGGGAATAGATTTTTCTGCTTCCGTTGCCATGTCGAATGCTTCGGTTGGAGGACGAAAGTTATCATTCGTTAATTTCTGAATTGCCGGAATTAATTTAGTTCTGGCATTTTGTTTTTTCATCCACTGTGGAATGAAGATGAGAGCCAGTAAACTCAAAATTATAACGGGAATTGTTATCCTGCTTATTTTTATGATCCTTTTTTTGGCTGAAACATGTTCTTTGTACCGTGTACCTTTTCCCTCAAGAGTTTTAGCATCGGGAATTTGTAATCCGGGATTACTGATGGCATAAATTTCGACCGGCTCTTTCACATTCTTCAACACATATTTTCCAAGAGAAACTGTCTGAATGTCTTTTTGATTTTTAATATCATCATATACCTTTGCCGATATAAATATGCTGCCCGGAACAGCCATTGATTCTAACCTTGAAGCAATATTGACACCATCGCCATGTACATCAGATTCTTCAAAAACTACATCAGCCTGGTGAATACCAATACGAAGCGGCACCCGAGGTTCTTCCTGCATTGAAAGTTGGACGGCAATAGCTGCCCGGATTGATTCAATAGCACTATCAAAACTACAAAGAGCACCATCTCCACTGTATTTAATAATTTTTCCACCGTGAAGACCGACTTTTTCTTCTAATTTATTTTTCAGCTTTTCACGAAACTTTGTTGCCAAAACTTCATCTTCTTGCATAATAGCCGTGTATCCGACGATATCAGCAAACAGAATGGCAGCAAGTTGTCGTGATTGGGACATTTATTTATTATGACGAGACCAAGTTATGAAAATTGAATTAGTTAATCTAATTGGTTCTTGGATATTTGTAATTATTTATTCAACAAATCTATTGCAGTTGCTTTTAAGCAATTGAATAATAAATGCATGATATTTATTGCAGTTGCTTTTATGCAATTGAATAATAAAAGCATGATATTTATTGCAGTTGCTTTTAAGCAATTGAATAATAAAAGCATGATATTTATTGCAGTTGCTTTTAAGCAACTGATAAAGAATTATAATAATTTAATTGGCTTTAGCCACATTTTAATTGTTGTTAAAGCAATATAATATTGATGATAATTTTTCACAGTTGGCTAAAGCCAAACTTGAATGGATAAAATAAAAGAAAATACATTTAAATCCAGAACATCTATTGCAGTTGCTTTCAAGTAACTGGATAAAATAAGCAGGATATTATTTTCAATTGCTTTTATGCAACTGAAATAAATATAATAATTAATTAGTTTTATCGCATAATATAAAAATATGAGTTGGGTTAGAGTATATATGCATATGGTATTCTCTACAAAAAATAGAGAACCTTTTTTAAATTCGCTGGAATTAAGAAAAAATGTTTTTCAGCACATCAAAAAGAATGCAACAGAAAAGGAAATTTGGCTTGATTGTGTAAATGGTTATTCGGATCATGCTCATTGCTTAATCTCACTTGGCAAAGAACAATGTATAAGCAAAGTAGCCCAGTTAATAAAAGGCGAATCATCATTTTGGATTAATCAAAATAAGCTGACGGCTGAAAAATTTATTTGGCAGGATGATTACTGGGTTGTGGGTGTAAGCGAAAGTCGTCTGGAATCAGTTAGAAATTATATTCACAATCAGGAATCGCATCATTCAAAAAAATCATTTTCATATGAAATAAATGAATTCATGGAAAAATATGGATGGAGTTTCGTAAAAGGAAAATAAATTTATAAACTCTTTTCAACAAAATACATATCCACTTCCCCTTTATTTTTCGCTTCTATTTTTCCACGATGAATACAAGTAAATTTATCTTTAACGAGCTGATAAGTAAAACCTGAAATATTAATTTTCCCTGCCTCACCATGTTGCTCCATGCGTGCAGCCATGTTTACGGCATCACCCCAGATATCATAAGTAAATTTCTTTAGACCTACGACACCTGTAATCACCGGCCCTGTATGAATTCCCACACGGAATTCAAAAGCAGGAAGATTTTGAATCTTTTTTGTCATTCCAAATCCTTTGATAAATTCAATCATATCTAAAGCAGCCAGTACTGTTTTTGAGGCATTATCCGGAACAGGTTTTGGTAAACCGCAAGCAGCGACATATGCATCACCGATGGTTTTAATTTTTTCCAAACCATGCTTTTCAACAATATTATCGAAAGCCCGGAAGCATTCATCCAATTGTGCTACTAATTCTTCAGCAGAAAGATTTTCAGCGATAGAAGAGAACCCTTTAATATCGGCAAATAAAATAGTTACCTGCTCATGTTTTCGTGCATAGGATTTGCCAAACATTTTTAACTCATCGGCTACTTCGGCAGGAAGAATATT
>JANLOW010000104.1:0-3666 GCA_031366785.1 Bacteroidota bacterium
ATTGGAATTCGTAAATCCATATAAACTTAATTCATTGCGTGTGCTTGGAACGGTCGGCGAACCTATTAATGAAGAAGCATGGCATTGGTATCATCACAATATCGGCAAAGAAAAATGCCCGATCGTTGATACCTGGTGGCAAACGGAAACAGGAGGTATACTTATTTCTCCTTTGGCAGGTATTACCAAACTTAAACCGGGTTTTGCAACGTTGCCTTTACCAGGTGTACAACCTGTACTCGTGGATGGAATAGGAAATGAAATTTCAGGAAACAATGTAGAAGGAAATTTATGTATTAAATTCCCTTGGCCTTCGATGATTCGTACGACGTATGGCGATCATGAACGTTGCAGGCTAACATATTTTGCTACTTACAAAAATCTTTACTTTACGGGTGATGGATGTAAGCGTGATGAAAATGGTTATTATCGCATAACAGGCCGAGTGGATGATGTAATGAATATTTCCGGTCACCGTATTGGAACTGCCGAAGTGGAAAATGCAATCAATGAGCATCCCGACATTGTTGAATCCGCTGTTGTTGGATTTCCTCATGCAATTAAAGGGCAGGGAATATATGCTTATGTTATTTCGACAAAAGAAAGAGAAGATTTAAATACACTTCGGGAAGAGATAAAAGCTACAGTCACACGTATTATAGGACCCATTGCAAAACCCGATAAAATTCAAATTGTCAGAGGTCTGCCTAAAACCCGTTCCGGAAAAATAATGAGAAGGATACTTCGCAAAGTTGCAGAAGGAGATGCCTCGAATTTAGGAGATATTTCTACATTGTTAGATCCATCTGTTGTTAAAGATATTCTTTTGGGTTCGATGAAACCGACAGAATAAGTGCTTCATAATTTAAAAAATTAATCAGTTAAAAATCTTTTCCTGATACTTGATGCCTGATACTTATCTTGCAGAACTAATTAAAGAAATTTTTGTGAACGAATCATTAGTCATCATCCCCACATACAATGAAAAAGAAAACGTTGAAAAAATGTTACGGAAGATTTTTTCTTTACCCCATATATTCAATGTTCTCATTGTAGATGATGGCTCTCCTGATGGAACTGCTTCAATTGTTAAAAGTCTAATCAAAGAATTTGATAATCGCCTGTTTCTGGAGGAAAGAAGCGGCAAACTTGGTTTAGGCACAGCGTATATTCATGGCTTTAAATGGGCAATAAAAAATAATTATAATTTCATCTTTGAAATGGATTGTGATTTTTCACATAATCCGGATGATCTTATTCGACTGTATCAAGCATGTACTGAGGATGGCGCTGATATGTCTGTAGGTTCCAGATATATTCGTGGAGCAAACGTAGTAAACTGGCCATTGGGTCGGATTGTAATGTCGTATTATGCTTCTGTCTATGTGAGAATAATAACCGGTATACGGATAAAAGATACTACAGCAGGTTTTATTTGTTATAAACGGAATGTACTGGAGACCATTCCTCTTGATGAAATTAAATTCAGTGGCTATGCCTTTCAGATAGAAATGAAATTTACTGCTTTGAAATGCGGTTTTAAAATTATAGAAGTTCCTATTGTATTTACAGACAGAATGGAAGGAACGAGTAAGATGAGTAAGGGAATTTTCAAAGAAGCAATTTTTGGTGTTTTGCACATGAAGTGGAAAAGTCTTTTTAGGAAATATCCAAAAAATTTAAATGGATAAAAAAAACTCAATAATTTTTTGTCCGGAAAAATTAAATCTCTATTCAAGATCCATTCAATTTAATATTAAAAGCTTATGAACTATTTCCTGATAAAGAATGCAAACATCGTCAACGAAGGAAAAATTTCCAAAGGAGATGTTTTGATAAAAGGTGAACGAATAGAAAAAATCGGGCTATCAATCACACATTCTACTGCAAAAATTATTGAGGCCAACGGATTATTTCTATTACCCGGTATAATAGACGATCAGGTTCATTTTCGTGAACCCGGACTTACACACAAAGGAGATCTATATTCGGAGCCTAAGGCCGCAATTGCTGGTGGTGTAACTTCTTTCATGGAAATGCCTAACACAATCCCAAATGCACTTACCCAAACTTTGTTGGATGACAAATACTCTTTGGCAGCTTCTAAATCATTGGCAAATTTTTCATTTTACATGGGAGTAAGTAATGATAATTATGATGAAGTAATGCGAACAGATAAAAAAAATGTTTGCGGACTAAAAATTTTCCTTGGTTCATCCACCGGCAATATGCTAGTTGATGATACTAAAACATTAGAAAAAATATTTTCTCAATCCGAAATGCTTATTGCCACGCATTGTGAAGACGAAGCACTGATTCGAAAAAACACACTGGAAGCAAAATCAATTTATGGTGAAGATATTCCCGTATCAATGCATCCTGTCATTCGAAGTGCAGAAGCATGTTTTCTTTCATCTTCATTTGCAGTTTCGCTCGCTAAAAAATTCGGTTCAAGATTGCATATTTTACATATAAGTACGGCTAAAGAACTTTCCCTGTTCAGTAATCAGATTCCCTTAAAAGAAAAAAAAATAACTTCAGAAGTATGTATTCATCATTTATGGTTTGATGATAACGATTACAAAAAACTGGGGATGATGATAAAATGGAATCCTGCAATAAAATCGAACACTGATAAGTGTGAATTATTAATGGCTCTTATTGATGACAGGATTGATGTGATTGCAACGGATCATGCACCGCATACATTGAAAGAAAAATCGCAACCGTATTTTAAAGCAGCTTCAGGTGGACCTATGGTTCAGCATTCACTTGTTGCCATGCTTGAATTTTACCTCGATGGGAAATTATCACTCGAAAAAATCGTTCAAAAAATGTGTCATTCCGTGGCTGATTGTTTTAAAATAAAGGAACGAGGATATATCAGAGAAGGATATTATGCAGACATGGTACTTGTAAACCTGAATGATCCATGGAAGGTCGAATCATCGAATATATTGTATAAATGCCAGTGGAGCCCTTTTGAAAAACAGGTTTTTCATTCAAAGGTAAATTATACATTTGTCAATGGTCATTTAGCCTATAACAAAGGTGTTTTCGATGAGAGTAAAAAAGGGCAACGTTTGTTATTTTCAAGATAAAATGAAAAAAATAATATTTTTTATTTCTACTGCATTTATTTTTTCTTCTTGTGTAGAAAAGGAAATTAGTATTCCTGAAAATATATTGAAGCAAAAAGAAATGTCATCAATATTAACAGATATACATATTGCTCAATCGGCAATAAATAATAAAATTGTTACTGACTCAATGAACTATACGATTAATGATTATTTAAATTATATATTAAAACAGCATAAAACAGAAAAAGAAGATTTTTTGGCCAGCCTTAAATTTTACAGTGAAAATCCAGATATTTTACAAGAAGTGTATGATTCAGTTTTGACAAGTTTGAGCCGGATGGAAGCAGCTACAGAAAAATAAAAATTGTTTTCTAAAATAGTATAAATTATGCAACCAACAAAAAAACGAGTCAGTAATACAGTTACAATTATTGTTATTGCAGTATTGGCTTTAATCGCTTTAGGATTAAAAAAATGTAAAGAATCCCGCAATCATTATCAGGATCGAACAGTTACTAATATTGAAGGCGATTGGAGGCATCATAAAATTATCTATACAAAACACGCAAGGTGTAGAATGGAA
>JANLOW010000014.1:0-2009 GCA_031366785.1 Bacteroidota bacterium
ATCAAGGGGCTGAGATTACACCCACAGAACCTGCACAGGATAATGCCTGCGAAGGGAAAGAGGTAAATTTTTTTAATGCACGGCAACCCCAATCGTGTAAACATTTAACCTTAAAGATTAATAAGATGATTTTATTCAGAGTAAACAATTTTATTCGATGTCTGATTTTACTGATTTTATTTCCCATCCTGCTTTCAGCACAAGAAAATATTTCAGGGATAATTAAGGATAAGAATACAGGCGAACCAATTGTAAACGCTGTTGTGCATATCGACAGTACTTTTTTATATTCATTGACCAATCAAAATGGTGAATTTAAATTTTCAGGATTAAAAGGAAATTCTTTTCCGCTTTCCATTACACACATTGCATACCTTACTGAAAAGAAATTGGTATCGAACAGTCGTGAGATTCTTATTGAAATGTTACCTAAATTATATCTTTCAGAAGAAGTTAATATATCTGCAACCCGCGTTGATAATCGTTCATCGGTTGCATTTTCAGAATTGAATAAATCAGACATTGAAAAACACAACCTGGGACAAGATTTGCCTTTTCTTCTTAATATGACACCATCAGTTGTTGTCATCAGCGATGGAGGAACAGGAATTGGATATACAGGAATCCGTATTCGTGGAAGTGATGCTACACGAGTCAATGTTACCATTAACGGAATCCCGGTAAATGATGCCGAGTCGCATCAGGTCTACTGGGTTGATCTTCCAGATTTAGCTTCGTCGGTTGAGAATATTCAGATTCAAAGAGGATTAGGCAGTTCAACCAATGGTGGCGGAGCTTTCGGAGGAAGTATAAATATTCTCAGCAATAAATTATCTGTTGAACCGTTTGCCTCCGCCAGTTCATCTGCCGGATCATTTCATACATTTAAAAATACAATTATGTTTGGCAGCGGTATTTTATCCGATGCTTTCGCCATTGAAGGGCGGGTATCAAAAATAAATTCGCGTGGCTATATCGACCGTGCAGCGAGTGATCTTTCTTCCTTTTATCTCAGCGGTGGTTATTATGGTAAAAATAATTCTTTAAGATTAATCGTATTATCAGGAAAAGAAAAAACGTATCAGGCATGGTATGGGGTTCCACAGGATTCGTTAATTACAAACCGGACATACAATCCTGCCGGTGAGTATTATGACAATCAAGGTAACACACATTATTACGACAATCAAACAGATAATTACAGGCAGGATTATTATCAGCTTTTATTTTCACATGAATTCAGCAAATCGCTATTTGGAAATTTTGCACTACACTATACAAGAGGAAAAGGATATTATGAGGAATACAAGCCCGATGAGCCATTGCTCAATTACAATCTTCCTTCTGGTGCTATAATCGATAGCACAACTACGTCAATGGACATTATCAGGCAACTTTGGTTATCGAATTATTTTTATGGATTAACATGGTCAATAGGTTATGAAAAAAATAAAATTAAAATTAAAGCAGGTGGCGCTTTAAATAAATATACCGGTGATCATTATGGCGAATTAATTTCTTCTGCAAAAATGCTTCTGCTACAATATCCTTTCCGTTACTATATTAACTCTGCAGATAAAACAGATGCAAGCGCTTTTATACGCACTTCCTTTTCAGCAAATGAAAAGATGAATTTTTATATTGATTTACAGGAAAGAATAGTAAGTTATTCTTTCGAAGGATTCGATGATTCATATTTAAACAGTCAACAGAATGTGCGTATGAACTTTTTTAATCCCAAAGCAGGATTAAATTATACGGCATCTGAAAAAATACAATTTTATTTTTCAGCAGGCTTAGGTTACAAAGAACCGGTTAGGGATGATTTTACAAATTCAATACCTTCAAAAAGACCAAATGCCGAATCAATGATTGATTATGAAACCGGTGCACGTTTAAATTCAGGAAAATCTTCTTTTAATATAAACGCTTTTTATATGAATTATAAAAGTCAGCTTATACTGACCGGAAAAATTAATGATGTGGGCGAATACATCCGTGAATCTGTT
>JANLOW010000028.1:0-1566 GCA_031366785.1 Bacteroidota bacterium
GACAGAAGGTAGAAAACGAATGGATGAATATATTAATCAGCTTAGTGACAGGAAATCATCAATGAGGCGAAACATTTATGATTTTTATCCACAAGCATATAAGGTCAATTTGGAAATTATAAAAATGTTAAAAACTGAATATCACCTTGAATAGTGTAGTATAAATATGGAAACACACCACTCTCACTTAAATCATCAGCCAGGAAAAAAATTCTCGCATTACTTCTATGAATTCTTAATGTTGTTTTTGGCTGTTTCTCTGGGATTTATTGTAGAAAATTTACGCGAGAATTATATCGAAGGACACCGAGCTCAGGAATACTCCATTTCATTAATTAATGATTTGAAAGAAGATACCATCTCTATTAATGAAGTACAGGAACGGTTAATCCAGTTTCATGCTGAACTTGACACACTTATTGCACTTCTCAAATCGCCCGAACTAAAATTGATTCCGCCAAAAAAATTGAATGACTTAAATTTATTTGCCTTTGCCGATCCAAGAATGTCTCCCAATGCTCTTACCACAACAGAGATGAAAAATTCCGGAAGTGTGCGTTATTTCAGGAACGATAGTTTGAAATTCTTATTTGCATTCCATGATCAACATTGGACAGAGTTAATTTCTTTTTATGAAGGTAATTTATATATAACACAACAAATTCGTCTTACAATGGCAAAACTATTTGATATACGGGCGATGAACATTTCCAGTTTATTTGATTCGACCCAAATAATAAAATTTAACTTGCAATTGCCTAATGATTCATTACCATTACTTAGTTACGATCCTGAATTAATAAATCAATATGCAAATTATTGCATACTTAAACAGAAAAACTGGGAAAATTTTTATGGAAGATTAACAATAGCAAAACGACTTACAGAAAAGCTTATTAACGAATTAAAAAATGAATATCCGCTACAACAGGAATAATTAAATAAATTAATAATAAAATCGTGGAAACACATCCCCCTCATTTACACCATACTTCCGGAAAAAGATTCTCACATTATTTTTATGAATTCCTAATGTTATTCCTGGCAGTTTTATCCGGCTTCTTTGCAGAAAACCTGAGAGAAGAAAAAGTGGAACATAACAGGGAAAATGAGTATATGAAATCGATGGTGGGAGATCTCCGATTGGATACACTGCAGCTTTCAAGAATAAAATCATTTCGGCTTGACAAACTTAGTACAATAGATTCATTAAATAATTTCTTTAAAGATTACAAAGAGGGGCTAGTTCCTTCAAATATTTACATACAGGCAAATAAACTTTTCGGACATGCTGGATTTTTTCAAAACAGCGGTACATTAGACCAGTTAAGAAACTCAGGCGGGCTGCGGTTAGTACGACATAGAAATGTGGTTGATTCAATTGAGTCGTATGATCAGCAGATTAAACGAATCTCTTTACGCGACATCTATGAGACAAATTTTTCATACGATCACAATAAACTTCAGCAAAAATTATTTAATGGAAGAGAAGTTTTGCCTTTTTCAGAAACTAAAACATCAATGAGTGAATCGACCGTCCTCCCTCCCACTGTTAAATTAAATGTT
>JANLOW010000047.1:0-4084 GCA_031366785.1 Bacteroidota bacterium
TTTCTTTCCTGATCATGCAGAGTCGTTAGAATTAATTTTGAAAATTGACCAAGCTGATAAACCAATGAAAATTTCTAAAAAAAATGGCATAGGGTAACTTGATTTAATCCTTCGATTGAATTAAATAATTTAAACACAACAATTAAAAATGTCCGTTTATATTTTAGAAATATTTTTACGAACTCACTTACAAAAATTGAAACATTAAAATATAAATAGTTGTTAGTATACGAATATATATTTTATATAATAAATTTATCAATTATTAAGAATATATTATTATACTTGCAACAAAATAAACAAGTTCTTTGTATCACTTTTAAAATATTTTTATGAAACTAATACCAGTAGTCCTAATTTTTATGTGTTCGATATTATTAACATTTGCGCAGGAAAAACAACCTCAAAAGTTAAAAGTTTTTTTAGATTGCAATTCAGTGTGCGATGAAAATTTTATTAAAACTGAAATTACGGTAGTTGACTTTGTACTTGACCGATTAGCTGCAGATGTTCATTTATTAATCACATCCCAGGTAAATGGTAGTGGAGGAAATAGTTTTCAGTTAATATTTTTTGGACAAAATAGTTTTAAAAATCGTTTAAATGATAGTCTCTTATTTAGCTTGTCCGCCAATGTAACTTCTGTTGAAACAAGATTAGAAACTGTTAAAAGAATAAAACTGGGTCTGATTCCATTTATTATTAATACTCCTTATGTAAATTCGATAGAAATAAATATGCAAGATATTAAAAATGATGTTGATAATTCATCGTCTACCTTATTTACTAAAGACAAATGGAATTATTGGGTTTATAAAATTGGAATTGATGGAGAGTTTAACGAAGATGAGGTATATAGAAACGAAAAACAAAGTGGCAACATATCTGTCAATCGGACTACTCCATCATTAAGAGTTAATTTTTTATTAAACGGGAACTATAGTAATTCTAGGTATGAGTACGATTCAAGCGCAAGTATTTTAAATATTAAAGTAGTAAACAGCAATTACGAAATGAGTCATTACCTAGTTGCGAGTTTAGGTCGTAATTGGAGTTATAGATATGAATTAAGTTATAGCAACAGTACTTTTTCTAATATAAAAAATAAATTATATTTTGGTACAGGAATTGAATATGCAATAATTCCTTATTCGCAATCCAATAATAAATTTTTTGCAATTAATTATAATTTAGATATTAGTAGATATAATTATTTTGAAACTACTATTTACGATAAAACCTCGGAGACTTTATTAGGCCAAAAAATACAGGCGGATTTATCATTAAAACAAAAATGGGGATATATCACTAGTCGTATTACATATCATAATTTTTTTAATGATTGGAAACTTAATAATCTGTCTGCTGACTTAAATATCAATTTAAGAGTTACCGGAGGACTATTCTTTTATGTTTATTTTAATGGAGCATTGGAGCATGATCAGATTTACCTTGAGAAAGGAGATGCATCCATAGAGGAAATATTAACTAAAAGAAAACAATTGCAATCGAGTTATAAAATATATTCAGGAATTGGATTGAGCTACCGTTTTGGAAGCATATTGAATAACTTTGTTAATCCAAGATTTTCAAATTATTAACGATTGATTATAAATTTATTTGTGTCACCAATTAAGAAGCAGATAAGCCATTCTCCTTAATATAAGAATGCAAAACTTTAAACCTATTAAGTAATAAAGCATCTTTCCCCGAATAATCAATTCCTATTCTTTGTCCTATAATAATTTTATTGGGTTGGATTATTGATCCCTTATCCTGAATCCAAATATCATTTCCCATTAAATTCTTACCAGTATTTCTAAAATGAATTCCAAGGGCTTGAGAAACTGTTCCATCAATGATAATTCAATCTACGAAAGAGGATGAATATTTAAGCTGAAAGATCTTCAGAATGCTTATGTATGTCGTTTACCAGACGATAAATTATTGGTTGCTAAACATCATGTAAAATTAATTTACAGAGACAAATTAAATACCGTTCGATTATCAAAACAAAAGGAATGGATTTCTTGTCATGAAACTAACCCTTATTTTGATCTCCCTATTTTATCAATAGTAATACGAGGCATTACTAAAAAAGGTGTGACTGATGTTATCAATGGAATGGTAAACGTTTTTCAATCAAATGTTTTAATAGTGAGTGATTTTAAATATTGTGATTTTGAACGGCCACCATTAAAAACTCTTTTCAAGATACATGGGATAGCTTTGATTCACGAGGATGAAATTGTAAAATGAGTACTAAATGATGAGCCTTGATCAATGGATTGAAAATCGTACAGCCCTAGTTTAAATCGATTTACTAAATACATTTCCCTCTGTCTTTTTTCGGCGCATGCGTGAATCTAAAATTGAACAGATATTCCTAATAAATAAACTTCCTTTTTCTGTTACGGAGATAGAATCGTTTGTAGTTTTTACTAATCCATCGTCCTCAAACTTTTTTAGTTCATTCTTAATTGTTGAAAATGGCTGTGCATCGAAAGTGTTTTTATCGATAGTGGTATTGTTACGACACATCAAATCAAGAATATTTTTTCTGATTATTAAATCTTCTTCACTTAATAAATGTCCGTTTTCAATGGGAAAGAATCCCTGCCTGATTTTATTCTGATAGTCTTCAACAGTTACATTGTTTTGTATAAATGATGTCCATGTATCGCTGATGCTGGAAGCTCCAAGTGCAATAATTAATTTTGATTGCGTAGTTGTGTATCCCATAAAATTTCTGTTAAGTGTTCCATTGGTTACGGCTACAAATAGTTTGTCGTTTGGCAAAGCGAAATGATCCATGCCAATTGCTTTGTAACCTTGTTCTGTTAATAATTTTTTTCCTAACTGATACATCTTCCATTTTTCATTCGCTTCAGGCAAATCTGCTTTTGTGTATCTTCGTTGTGCTTTACTTTTCCAGGGAACATAAGCGTATGAATAAAAAGCAATTCTGTCCGGTCTTAATTCCTTTATCTTACCAATAGTAAAGTCTATGCTGGAAACTGTTTGTTTAGGCAATCCATAAATTAAATCGATATTGATACTGTTGTAGCCGTGTTTCCTTGACCAATCAACAACTTCTTTCGTTTTCTCTAATGATTGAATACGGTTTATTACATATTGTACTGCCGGATCAAAATCCTGAACGCCTAAACTTATTCTGTTAAAACCAACAATTGCCAGTTTTTCCAAATGCTCCTCGTTTGTGTAATTGGGATGGACTTCAACACTAAATTCATGATCAGATAAAATTTTTGAATTTTTTGTAATGCCTTTTATAAGTTTTACTAAATTATCGGGACTAAAAAATGTTGGAGTGCCGCCGCCTAGATGAATTTCACGAATGAAAGGTTCTGTTGGTAATAGCGAACGATACATTTCCCATTCTTTTAAAACAGACTCTAAATATGGTTCTTCTACTTTATGATTGGTCGTAATTCTTTTATTGCAAGCGCAGAATGTACAGAGGTTTTCACAGAATGGTAAATGGATATAAATACATAATTCTCCGTTTTCTTTTTTAAATGTTTCGACAACTGATTTTTTCCACAATTCTGTATTGATACTTTCTTTTTCCCAATAAGGAACCGTAGGATAGCTTGTATATCGTGGAAGGGGGAGATCGTATTTGTTAAGCAATGGTAAAATATCTTCTTCCATTTTATTTTATTTACATTTTTTAATCCTAAAATGAATTTTTAAGATTTGCCAGTAATAGTGTAGGGACATCTTTCAGCGAATGGACAGCGATATCAATTTTATTTGATAACTATACCGTATCAAAGGTTCTCTTAAAAATCCCCTGTACACTCATTTCATACAACGGTGAAACCAGATTAATATCACCTTCGCTTTTTACAAGGATAATTTCGGTATTTATTCCTTGTTGTTTTAATAAATGTTCTATAAATTTTATTTGCCATAAGGCCAAACTACTGTCTCTCGATCCTATTCTAATTAGCCTCTGCATTTTGCATGAAAATATCTATAATTTCTCTCGTTTCAAATTTAAAAAATTTGTTTTGTTTTAAGCTTTTTACAAAAGTCTGAATTGTTTTATTTACCAATT
>JANLOW010000052.1:0-6083 GCA_031366785.1 Bacteroidota bacterium
TATGAAAATTTTTGAAATGCCGTTAATGCAGGTTTGTTGGGCTATGCACAATGATCTTATTCATCACCGGGGACAGCTTTCTTCGTATTACCGCGTCATTGGTGCTACACAACCTGAAATATATGGCCCTACTGCTGAAGTGGAAGAAGCAATGATGGCTAAGAATAATTAATAGTATTCTTTATTTGAAAAGCAGCATTAAGAAGTTAATGCTGCTTTTTTTGTCCGCTAATTTTTGATTCTTAAGGGACCACGGATCTGATGGATATTACGGGTTTACATCAATTTTTTTTCGCATTACCTGATTAATATTATTTCGACTAATCATTTTTCCAATTCAACCGATCAGCCTGAGCAAATTGCCATGGTGCGCCATTGTTTTCAATTTTATTAAACATCGTAGCTAATTCAGAAGGGACTTTGCTTTCTTCCATCACAAGATATCGACGCATGTCGAGAATAATACTTAATGGATCAATGTTTACCGGGCAAGCCTGAACACAAGCATTACAACTTGTACATGCCCAAAGTTCCTCCTCTGAAATATAACTTAAAAGTGATTTATCGTCTTTAAAATCTTTACCACTTTTATCAATTCCTCTTCCGACTTCTTCCAAACGATCTCGGGTATCCATCATTATCTTTCGCGGAGATAATAATTTGCCCGTTTGATTGGCCGGACATTCTGAAGTACATCTTCCGCATTCGGTACAGGAATAAGCATCCATCAATTGTTTCCATGTGAGATCGTAAATATCTTTCGCTCCGAATTTTTGTGACTCCCCTTCTATTGCCGGAGAAACTTTCGCCGATGGATCAAGCATGAGTAAAACTTCACGTGATACATTTTCCATTTCATTAAACTTTCCTTTTTTATCAAGATTCGAATACCACGTATTTGGAAAAGCTAGAAGAATGTGGAAATGTTTTGAATATGGAATATAATTCAGGAAGGCAAGAATACCCACAATATGAAACCACCAGCAAATTCTCTCTATCATCATTATAGATTCTGATGTCATCGATGAAAATCCATTTACCAGATATATACTCACAGGGAATGAACCTGCAGTAATATAATGTTCAAAACCTCTGCTTTGTAAAACAGAATCGGCAGCATTCATTGTTATAAAAGCCGTCATTAAAAGTATTTCGGTGATAAGGATAATATTGGCATCTGTACGTGGCCATTTCGTGAGTTCTGGCATTCGAAATCGTTTCAGCTTTATAACATTTCTTCGGATAAGAAAGATTACACAGGCTACCCAGACAAGAAGAGCCAGAACTTCAAAACTGCCGATAAGAAAATTATACAGAGATCCGGCGAATGAAAAAACTCTATGAGTGCCGGCAATACCATCAATTAGAATTTCTAAAACTTCGATATTGATAATGACAAAACCGGCGTAAACAAGAATATGCAAGATTCCTGCTATTGGACGAGCAACAATCTTTGATTGTCCTAAAGCTACTTTAATCATCGTCAACCAGCGCTCTGTTTTTCGGTCACTACGATTGACTTCCCTGCCTAAACGAATGTTTCTAATAATTTTCCTAACGTTAACAGTAAAAAGCCACGTGGAAAAAGCAAGAACAAAAAAGAAAATTATCTGTTGAAGCATTTATCTTTAATCTGTAATTGATACAAAATAAAAAAAAATATTTTGTGATAATAGAACTAAGACTTACTTTTTCCCAAACGATATCACAGAGAATTTTAAATATCTCCCGGGGTTTAAACGAAAGTCAGATAAAAGTGCTTTTAACTCATTGGCACTTGTATTAAGATTGGTATAAAGACTATCGTTATTGGCAAGTTGACCAAGGGAACCTTCTCCCTTATTTACTTTTTGCATAATACCTGCAGTTTGCTCTAATGTCTTTTTCGTATTCTCCAGTGTTTGAGAAATATTTGACCTGGCAATCGTATCGGATATGGCTGAAAAATTATTAATCATTAAGGTGATCTTTTCATTATTGTTTTTTAGATTTGATGTAATCGATTCGAGATTCCCAAAAATTGTTTTAAGCCTGCCTTTACTTGCAAGAGCGGTATCTAAATTACCTGCAATATTTTCTATTGAAGTAAGGGAGTGAGAAATACTTTCAAAGGATTTTTTAAGATTGCCTTTGGTGCGATCATTAAAAACTTCTCTTATTACAAGAAGAACCGAATCCATCGAAGAAAGCAAACTCTCTGCTTTCGCTTTAATCGGAGCAACCTGTGCACTCACTTCATCAGGCAAGCTTTTCTGAATACCGGAAATAAGAGTATCACCATCTTTCAGTTCTTCCTTTTCATCACTCAATAAAATTCGTATTCCTTTTGATCCCAAAATATCGACACTAAAAATCTGAGCAGTAGATTTTACAGGAATGTGGACTTTATTAGTAATATGCATACTAACGATTATTCGTCCGCTTTGATCATCTAAAAGTTTAAGATTACGAATCAACCCCACTTTCATACCATTCACTGAAACCGGATTAGAAGCTGCAAGTCCTTCTACCTGACTATAGACAGCATACACAAGTTTTTCATTTGAAAAAAAATCTTTACCCTTTAAATAATTCACTCCCCAAAATAACAAGGCAATTCCTACTGTAACGACTAATCCTATTTTTACTTCTTTGGAAAGTTTCATAAATTATTTAACTACTATTAATTTTTAACTATTAACAAATTTCCTTTTTTAATTTCCACTTTTTATTGTAAAGTTCCTAAAAGTATAAATTTTCCTTCAAATCACTTCTTTATTGTTTTTTCAGTGGCTTCTTTTATGCTAATTTTTTTATTGTTAAAAAATACTACTACAAATGCATCTTTATACCCTTGCTGTCTCAATTTATTTTGAAGCCTGATTGCTTCACCTTTTTCACTCAGTAAACCGGTAGAATATTTATAAATACCGTTTTCATAATCTTCTCTGACATCATCAAAAGAGTCATATATTTTATGATTATCAGGTAATGGTTTCGGTGAAGTATAAAATTGAACACTCCATTGAAGAACATCGTCGGAAAACGGGATTTGTTTTGTTTCATCTTTTTTAATTTCCGGCTTAACAGTATCTTTTTTTGCAGAATCTGAATGTACTTTAATAATTGCAATTGGTTTTTCTTCTACATTTTTCTTAATTACAGGTGTATCGTTTTGTTGAGGAATTTCCTGATCGTTTTTCTGGCTTTCGATAGAATTTTTATAGGTTTTAAAAGCCTTAAAAATAGACTTAGCCATTTCATCCTGACCTTTAATAGAAAGCAGGTATTTTTCTTCAGCAGCATTCGACAAAAAACCGGTTTCAATGAGTATACTCGGCATGGAAGTTTTATAGAGAACAAGAAATCCGGCTTGCTTAACACCTCTGCCGGCACGGCCACTCTCTTTCATTTCCTGCTGAACCAGGGAAGCCATTCGAAGACTCTGATCAATAAATGTATTTTGATAGAGGGAAAAAATAATATTGGCTTCAGGACTGTTGGGATCAAAACCACCATATTGACGAGTATATTCCTTCTCAAGGAGGATAACTTCATTTTCACGTTTAGCTACCTCCAGATTTGCTTCAGACTTATTAAGACCCATTACCCAGCTTTCAACACCTGCAATCTCAGAATTGCAAGTTTCCTTCTTTTTCTTTTGGTCAAAAAAACATGCTGAATTACAATGAATACAAATAAACAGATCCGCTTTGGCGTTGTTAGCTACATCTGCCCTTTCATAAAGGTTAATAAAAACATCAGACTTACGTGTATAAATGACTTTCACATCATGAAAATTATCTTCGATATACTTACCTAGCTTCAAAGCTATTCCAAGAGCAATGTTCTTTTCTTTAGACTTTTTACCTAAACATCCCGGATCATGACCGCCATGTCCGGCATCGATTACAACCTTGGTTAAACCATATGGATGCAGTGGATCAGGGTTAAATGATGTGCATAGAAAAAGAATGAATACCAAACAGATATTCACTAAATAAGGAAGACAATAAATTTTGATTAGTTTTGACACCACGAACCCCGAAAATTTTGCCTGATTGTTTTTGCAAGTATCCAAAATATCATTCGTAGGTTTATTCATTTTAGTTCTTCTTTTTCAACAACTTGTTGTTGGTTCAGAAGTATCTGGTTCACCGAATACAGGATTATCCTATTTACGCAAAGATACATTACAGGATCCTGACTCCGCTAAAAAAGTTAATTTTGATACCCTTGGTGTTCTTTCTCTGAAAGCAGATACTAACATTGCTCAGGTCGAAACGCTGAAATCGCCCGTTAAATATCATGCAAGAGATTCAATGCAAGTTAATATAACTGATGAAATAGTCTATTTATTTGGTGAAGCTACCGTTGATTACGAAGATATGCACCTAAAGGCTGATTATATCGTAATTGATATGAATAAAAAAGAACTTTTTGCTCAAGGACTTACTGATAGTGTTGGAATCGTAAACGGCTCACCCGAATTTTCCCAGGCTGATCAAAAATTCAGATCAACATCTATCCGCTATAATTTCGATTCAAAGAAAGGTAAGATTGCTTATGTAATTACCCAAGAAGGTGAAGGTTATATTCATGGAGAGGTTGTTAAAAAAGATCAGGAGAATAACTTTTTTATAAAGAATGGTCAATATACTACGTGTGATCTGGACAATCCTCATTTTGCCATCACAAGTAATAAGCTCAAAGTAATAAGTAAAAATAAAATTATTACAGGGCCTGCTTATCTTACTATCGAAGGTGTTCCTACTCCACTCCTTTTACCTTTTGGTTTTTTCCCCAATAAACCCGGCAGAAGTTCAGGAATAATTTTCCCCTCTTTTGGAGAATCTAATGAACGCGGATTTTATTTTCAAAAGCTTGGATATTATTTTGGCTTCAACGATTATTTTAACCTGGCGCTTACATCCGATGTTTATACAAAAGGTAGTTATACATTAAATGGATCTTCGATTTATAAAAAACGATATAAATATTCGGGTAACATAAGACTTAGTTATGCCTATACCATTAAAAGCGAAAAAGAATTACCCGATTATTCAATTAGAAGAGATTATCATATAAACTGGAAACATTCCCAAGATCCTAAATTTAGTCCTAACAATACTTTTACTGCCGATGTTAATGCCGGCAGCTCAACGTATTTTAAAAACACTAACAGCACCGTAAATAATTTTTTATCAAATACCTTACAATCTTCAATTAACTTTTCACATAGCTTCCCGGACAAACCGATGAATTATAATATATCTATTAAACATAATCAAAATAATATAAGCAGGCAGGTTCAGTTAACGGCTCCTGATCTTGGCTTTAACATTACCCGCATAAATCCTTTCAAAAGAAAATTGGCTATCGGTCGACAACGATGGTATGAAAAAATAGGTACCAGTTATACGATGAAAGGCATAAATTATATCGATACAAAAGATACACTTTTATTTCGTAAAGAGTCACTCGATAATCTACAAACCGGTTTTCAACATTTCATTCCACTTTCAACTTCGTTTAATATCAGGAGTTATTTCAATCTATCTCCGTCAATTAGTTATACCGAACGATGGTATTTTAAAACAACACAATTGACCTGGAATGAAGAATTAAAAAAAATTGATACCTCAGAAGTGAAAAAATTTAAATCAGCGCGCGACTACTCAGCCTCCATTGGACTTTTCACACGAATTTTTGGCATGTATCAATTTTCTCATGGTCCTATAACAGCTATCAGACATGTGATGTCTCCTTCGGCTTCTTTTAGTATTCGTCCTGATTTCGGAAAAGATGAATACGGATACTATAAAAAAGTACAAACTGATACATTAAAAACTATAGCCAGATATTCCATTTTCCAGAATTCAATTTATGGTGGCCCTTCAAACGGTCGGTATGCCAATCTAAATTTTAATCTCGATAATAATTTAGAGATGAAAGTAAAAACTAATTCAGATACAGGAGCTACTGTAAAAAAGATTAAAATTCTTGAAAGCCTGAATTTGTCTACCAGCTATAACCTATTAGCTGATTCAATGAAACTTAGTTTAATTAATATCAATGGACGCACGTCGTTATTTGATAGAGTG
>JANLOW010000134.1:0-14981 GCA_031366785.1 Bacteroidota bacterium
TTACTGATTCCCCACATTTCCTGAGCAGACACTGAATTATGCAAAAGGAAAAAACAAATAATTATTTTTAAATACCGCATTGATTTTTAAAAAAAAATTATTTAGTTAGAAATAATGGAAAGCAACCTCATTGGCAGGTAAATAATTTTTAATCTTTAAAAACCATTTTCATAGAATTATTTTTTTCTCCGTTAATATAGAGCGTACATGTAAAAATTCCTGAGGCATGGAAACCATGATTATATAAAACTTCATTTACCCCCCGATGTATTTCAAGCGGAATCCTGGTGATTTCTTTTCCATTTATATCATGTATACTAACAAATGCGGATTTGTTTTTAAAATCTTTGTCTGAAATAATACTTATTATAGTTTGTTCATCTACCGGGTTAGGAGTATTAGGAAGTAATTTAATTCCATTTATCGAATAGTCGGGAGATTTTATACCAACAATGCTGACCAATACTTCTTCTGAAAACAAACTTTCTATACCATTACTATCTACACTTGCTACACTATAAATTCCTGAATTTGGATCTTGTAAAACAATCGTATCTGTTAATGAATTACTGAATGTATAAACGGAATCCCAATCATTTGTTAAAGTCCGCACGCCTATCCTGTATTTATGATATTGTGTTTGCTGAATAATTGTTACGGCAACTGTTGTGTCATCAATTAGTGTAACAATTAAACCGGGAGTAAGTGGCCCGATAGCTGCCATAGATATACCGTTTGCATTAATAATAGAATTTCGAAATAAATAATTGAAGTCTATAAAAAAACTGTCGAGTTCAGGATCCAGATCAGTATTTAAACCAAGAATATCTTCACTTGTATGCTGACGATCATGGTATGAAACGCTAGACGTATTAGCATTTCCATTTTCATTCGCTGAAGTCATCCGAATGGCTGTAAATAAATTTTCACGAAATGGAATATGATCACCACCACGTCCTGTTCTATCTTCTGCAGACATTATCTGAATTTCAGTAGGGACTGAAGTATAAGGAAGAACTTCTTCTTTGTATTCTAATTTAACGAATCTTGCAAATTGTTTGTGTGGAGAATTAAACCCTCCGAAAGAAAACAAACGCACATTCGTACTGTCGATATTTGCATAACCCGGACAAGAAGGAGGGGAAGAAGTGTTTCCACAGATAACTCCGCCAACAATATCATCATTCAATACAGCATGAATCTGAATTGACTGTTGTTGAGCATAATGAGAAAATGCACTTGCACCATACAATCCCTGCTCTTCTCCTATGTTTAATAGAAATATTATTGTGCGATTAAAAACACATTTAGTCATTACTCTGGCGAGTTCAAGGACAAGTGCAGTGCCGCTTGCATTGTCTTCTATGCCTTGAGCCAAACAGGTAATATCGCATAAAACTTTACACCGGCTGTCAATGTGTGCTTCAACAATTACAACAGATTTATCAGTAGTGTCTGCGCCCGGAAGAACAGCAAAAATGTCTCTATGTTGTGGGCTACCACATATAGTCGTGTCAAATTGAAGATAGGATGGGATCAATCGGTTATTATTGTTTGCGCTGATGGAAGAAAATTTTTGAAAAGCCCATCTGCGGGCCGCGCCTATTCCTGTGGAATCAGAAAGTGTATCGGAACCGGTGTTGCGTGTATGAAACGTGGTTAAAATATCCAGATCAGCATGCAATGAATCAGGAGAAATTTCTTTCATGATTATACTCACAATAGAATCAGGATTATTAATTATTATTGGAGGAAAAAAATTTAATGGGTTGTAGTTTCCCTTCATTACCTGTTCTGCATAAATATTTGTGCAAACCAAGTTAGTTTGAGAATATATTATTTGCGTAAAAAAGACAAACAAAATTGATATTATATATTTTTTCATTCGTGGAAATTTTATATGAAGGTATAAAAATGTATCAATTAAGAATTAATTAAGGCCAAATAATGGCAACTTGCATTTTAAAGCATCATTTAAATATTATTTTTATCTGTCCTGATACTTGATACCCGATACTTGATACTCTTTTTACTATTTTTACAATCGTGAAATTTTCTTCAGTAATCGGTCATTCAGAAGTTAAACAACGGCTAATCCATTCTGCAAAAGCGAAGCGTATTAGCCATGCTCTTCTTTTTCTCGGTCCGGAAGGCGGCGGCAATTTACCAATGGCTATAGCATTTGCCCAGTACCTCGTTTGTGAATCTCCTTCTGATAATGATTCCTGTGGCCAATGTGCGGGTTGCAAGAAGATGCAAAAATTGGTTCACCCGGATGTTAGTTTTTCTTACCCCGTCGCGCCTAAAGATAAAATAAGCAAACCACGGAGCATTGATTTCGCCCCTCAATGGCGAAATGAAGTTTTGGATAATCCATATTTGAATTATAATGAATGGATGGAAAGTCTTTCCCTTGATAACAAGCAGGGGATTATTTCTGTTTATGAAAGCGCAGATATTCTCAACAGATTAAGTTTGAAAAGCGTCGAAGCACCTTATAAAATGGTTATTATCTGGCTGCCTGAAAGAATGAATGCAGAAGCAGCAAATAAGTTATTAAAAATTATTGAAGAACCGCCAGACTTTACTTTATTTTTTCTTGTTGCTGAAAATCACGAGCTACTTCTCAATACTATAATTTCAAGAACTCAGCTAATAAAAGTTAACCGTATCAACGACAGTGATATGATGCAAATATTAGCTGAGAAACATGGATTGGATAAAACAATTGGCCGTCGAATAATTCATCGTGCTGATGGTAATTATAATGAAGCACAAAAACTCCTGGAAAACGACGATGCAAGTACTGATTTAAATCAAAAATTTTTGCTTTGGATGAGGAGCTGTCTTTTATTAAATGTTAAGGGAATAAATCAATTGTCACAGGATTTTGGTGGAGAAAGTCGAGAAATGCAGAAAAATTTTATACTTCATGCTTTATCCTTAGCAAGAGAATGTCTTCTTTTAAATTATGGGGACCGTTCGCTCGTCAGGCTGGAAGGAAAAGATCTGGAAGATATACAACGATTTGCCCCTTTTGTAAATGAAAAAAATATCGCTTTTTTTGCCGAAGTGTTAAACAAGGCTCATTTTCACTTAGAAAGGAATGCAAATTCTAAGTTGCTTTTTACAGATCTTTCATTTTCAATGCACCGGCTTTTAAAAGCATTAAACGGATAAACAAGGTGACTTTCACAAGAATTGCTATTTTTGCTTTTCATTGTATTTTTACATCTCTTATATTTAACTAAATGTCTTGCAATAGTTGTAGTACAGGTAAAGAAGGTACTCCTTCAGGTTGTCGCAGTAATGGGACTTGCGGGACTGGTGGTTGTAATAAATTGAATGTCTACAACTGGCTTTCAGACATGGTGTTACCTCAAGGGCAAAGTCAATTTCCAATATTAGAAGTTCGCTTCAAGGGAAGTCGTAAAGAATTTTATAATAATAAAGATAATGTTGACCTCAAAGTTGGCGATGTAGTTGCGCTTGAAGCATCACCGGGTCATGATGTTGGTGTTGTTTCCATGGTTGGCGAATTAGTGAGATTTCAATTGCGCGGAAAGAATATGAGTGATAATCCGGATGGTTTAAAAGCATTGTATCGGAAAGCAAAACCTCTTGAAGTAGAAAAGTGGAATGAAGTAAGAGATAAAGAAACAATTACTCTTCATCGTACAAGAGGAATCATACAATCACTTAAACTTTCTATGAAACTTAGTGATGTTGAATTCCAGGGAGACGGTAAAAAAGCAACATTTTTTTATACCGCAGATGATCGTGTCGATTTCCGGGAACTTATTAAAAAAATTGCAGATGAATTTCATATTCGTGTGGAGATGCGGCAAATTGGAATGCGACAAGAGGCTGGTCGTTTAGGCGGCATTGGTGTATGTGGTCGTGAACTTTGTTGCTCAACCTGGTTGACTGATTTTAAAACCGTTTCAACGAGTGCGGCACGCTATCAAAATCTTGCATTGAATCCAGCAAAACTAGCAGGGCAATGTACTAAGTTAAAATGCTGTCTTAATTACGAACTTGATTCATACATGGATGCTTTGCGTGATTTCCCATCAACAAGCATTGTATTGGAAACAGAAAAAGGGCGCGCTTTTCATCGTAAGACAGACATTTTCAAACGCTTGTTATGGTATGCATTCACTGTTGATGAAAACCGCGAACAAAAGGAGCTTATTGAAGGAGGTGTTGGCGGAAATTGGGTTGTGCTTTCCGTTGATCGGGTGAAAGAAATTGTTGATTTAAATAAAAAAGGTATTAAACCTACTGACCTTGCTCTTCCTGAAGATGAAATTAAGGAGATACTTCCCGATTATGAAAATGTTGTAGGGCAAGACCGTATCGATAGAATGGATAAATTAAAAAAGAAAAAAAAGAAAAAAAAGAAAAAGAAATCCGGCGATGATGTTAGCCTGGGCGAGAATGTACCTCGCCCGCAACCAAGAGTTGAAACTCCAAGACCTATAACCCCTGCACGGCAAAATCAACCGTTAGAAAATAATCCAAATCAACAAAAACAACCGGAACAAAAACGTCCCGATCAGCAAAAACAAAATCAGACACAGCAATCAAATCAAAATAAACCAAATCAATCACGTCATCAACCAAGAAAACCATTACCCAATCAACAAAATATAAATAATCCGAAACAAACAGATACCACTGCCGACGATAAAAGTTAATAAAATATTTTTAGAAGTAAGAATAAAATTCCGGTATCACTATCTTAATCATTTTTTTATTATGTCGCTCTTCCTGTAATAAATTATTTCCAGAAATAGTAAATGATAATATACGATACATCCATTAGTAATAAGAAGTTAAAGTATTCATTATCGAATATTCACTATTTAATAGTTGTTTTTTTATTTCTCTCTTCTTGCGATAACAATGTAGTATTTGAAGAAAATGTAAAATTTCCCGAGAACAGATGGGAACAAAAAAACAATATTGTTTTTACGACTGATATAAAAGACACTCTAACACCTTATAATATTTATATAAATGTCCGTAATGCCGGTGGCTATCAGTTTAGCAACCTTTTTATTTTTTTTACAACTCAAATCCCTTCCGGTAAAAGAGAACGCGATACCGTTCAATTGACGCTTGCCGATCCCTCAGGAAAATGGTTGGGCGATGGATTGGGCGATATTTGGGACAACAGACTTCTTTTTAAAAACAATTTTATTTTCCCTGAAAAGGGAAAATACACATTTACTTTTGAACAAGGAATGCGTATAGATCCACTTCCGCAATTAATGGATATAGGAATTAGAATCGAAAAAAATAAATAAATTATCCCTTAATTATTTTTCTTACCCAGGCAATGCATGTTGCCATAAGCAAGAGAATAAGTATTACAAAATAAAAATTGTGTTTTTTTATTGCTGTCTGAAATTTTTTATTTTCCTGCTTATAAACAATGTTTTGATTAAATAATGTATCGTTAAGTCTTAAAAGATTTCTGATTCGTTCTTCGAAGGAGTTTACATCATAAGACATATTCAACTTTTCAAAATTTCTGAAATCAAGAGTTCGATTTAAAGAATTCATAATTTTATTATCCGCAGAAACAATTGCAACTAGTTTGTCTTGACTGTCTTTTAAATCGTTTTTAGTCCGATTACCAAAAAAACCGCTTTTTTTATTTAGCGATGCAGAATATTGATCGAACAATTCTTTTCTTTCTTTTAATAACTGTAAAAGTTCAGTACGTGTCGAATCGGTTGGTAATGCTTTTAAATTTTCATAAAAGAGCAAAAAGAGAATAAGTAGTAGAATTTTCATTAGGTAAAGTTATTACAAAATAAAATTATATAATTCAATATTTATCCCTTACGGTCAATTTTCAAAGAAAAACCATTCTAGAATCTCTTAATTTCCTGTTAAAGATTTTTTTTGATCGATCTAAAATAATACATTCGTAATCTATAATTCAATATGATGAAAATAAATAAATTTCTTTCCGGAAGTGTATTAATACTTTCTTTATTTACACTTATTTGTCTTGGGCGTGACCAAGATCCAACTCAAAAAACTAAGTTCCAAAAAAAGGATAAGATTGAGTTAATAGATACCGATATTCCTGCCAAACCTTTATCGGATCAATACGATTCAAAAAAAAGTGGTGAAACCACAAGTACATCAAAAATCTTTCCGTATCAGATCGATCAAAAAAAATTGGCAAATGGTTTAAATGTAGTTACGGTACCTTATCAGAGTCCTGGCATCGCTGCGTTTTATATAGTTGTAAGAACCGGTTCACGAAATGAAGTGGAGCCCGGCAAAACAGGTTTTGCTCACTTTTTTGAACATATGATGTTCCGGGGAACAGAGAAGTATCCCAAAGAAAAATATAGCAGTGTTCTTAAATCGACAGGTGCTTCAGCAAATGCAAATACCAGTCTGGATCGTACACTTTATCATATGACAGGCGATGCTTCGAAACTGGAAACTATGTTTCTGTTAGAGAGTGATCGATTTAAAAATCTTTCTTATTCAATACAAGATTTTAAAACAGAGGCCGGGGCCGTAAAGGGTGAATACACAAAAAATTCTGCCAACCCATACACCAAGTTAAATGAAATGGTGCAAAACACAGCTTTTGATTTACATACTTATAAACATACTACGATGGGATTTTTTGATGACATTGTAGACATGCCAAATCAATATGAATATTCCCGTGAATTTTTTAACCGTTACTACCGCCCCGAATATTGTACAGTTATTGTCGTCGGCGATGTAACGGCAGATAAAGTTAATAAACTTGCAGCTGATTATTTCGGCGATTGGAAAAAAGGATCTTATACCTCGAAAGTGCCTAAAGAAGCGGATCAAAAAGAAAGCCGTTATGTAAATTTAAAAAAACCCGGATTTCCTCCATATCTCGGAATGAATTACAAAGGACCGGCATACAGTAATACAGAAACAGATTTTCCAATTCTTGATATACTTTGCGCAGCATACTTTGGCGAAAATTCGGACCTCTATACCAAGCTTGTGATAAACGAAAAAAAATTAAGATCGCTTGGCGCTGATGCTACCACAACTAGAGATCCATTTCTTATTTCTGTAGAAGGATCATTGGTTGATGCTGCAGATTTTGGATATATTAAAAGGGAAATTGAGCGTACATTAAATGATGCAAAAACAAAACCACTTGATCAGAAACTTTTAATGGAAACAAAAGAAAATTTCCGTAATAGTATTATTATGCAAATTGATAATCCAACTGCAATTGCCCAAACACTTAGTTTCTTTACCTGGATATCCGATAATCCTGAATCAGTAAATACTTATTATGGAATGTATGAAAATGTTACTTCAGAAGATATAATGAAAATTGCCCAAAAGTATTTTAACCCTGAACGTCTGACTATTGGAACAATATCGGCGGATGAAAACGTAAAATTTTAATTTAAGAACTCATGAAAAAATTAATTCTCATATATACTTTCATAATTGCTATCCTTACAGCATCTGCTCAGGAAGTGGTTCAACTTAAGATTGCCAAGTCAGGAAAAGCAGTAATTCGTCTTGTGTTTCGTAATGGTTCCATATGTGATCCAATAGGAAAAGAAGGTCTGACAACACTTACGGCCGATATGATTACCGAAAGCGGGACGAAAAAAATGACGTCTACAGAAATTCGTAAATTAATATATCCATGGGCTGCGCGAATGAGCAGCTTTACCGACAAAGAAGTTTCCATTTTTACTTTTGAAGTGCCTACAAAATATCTGCAACAATTTTATACTACTGTTGTAAAGGATCTTTTACTTAATCCGGCAATGGATAAAAATGATTTTGATCGTCTTTTATCTAATCAAAAAAATTATGTTGAAGAAGTAATTAGACAATCTTCGGATGAAGAATATGGAAAAATGTATTTGGAATCTGTTCTTTTTAACAAAACGCCGTATAGCCATTTAACCAATGGATCAGTATCTTCATTATCATCTATTACTCTCGATGATGTAAAGAAGCAATACAATAATATGTTTACCAGAAATAATGTTCTCATTGGAATTGCCGGAGATTATCCTGAGACAATGGTAAATCAGTTAAAGAGTGATATCAATAAACTTCCTGATACAAAACCGGTATTACCTGTATTAACAGCTCCTCAACAACCAAATGGTATTACTGTCGATATAATTTCAAAACCGGGGGCACTTGGATCTGCCATCTCAGCCGGCTTTCCGATGAATCTTAATCGCTCCAATAATGATTTTGCTGCTTTAATGGTCGCTAACAGCTGGTTGGGTGAACATCGTAAATCATATTCCCGCCTCTATCAAAAAATACGCGAAGCACGTTCAATGAATTATGGCGATTATTCTTATATTGAATGGTATCAGAACGGAGGATCTAACATGCTTCCTGTTGCAGGTACACCGCGTTTATTAAATTATTTCAGTTTATGGATCAGACCTGTTCAAACAGCAAAAGGACTGAAAGGCCAATACAAAGAGCTTTCCGATATCAAAGTAGGACATGCTCATTTTGCATTACGCATGGCTCTTCGTGAAATGGATGAACTAATAAAAAATGGTTTAAGTAAAGAAAACTTTGAAGGAACACGTGATTTTCTAAAAAGCTATACCAAACTTTATATTGAGACTCCTGCAAAAAAACTTGGCTACCTTATGGATTCCCGTTTTTATGGCAGGACAGACTGGATCAGCGAATTGGACGGACTGCTTTCAAAATTAAAAGTTGAAGATGTAAACGCTGCTATTAGAAAATACTGGCAATTACAAAATTTGGAAATTGTAATAATCACCGATGAATCAGAAGTAAATGATCTGGCAGAAAGCCTGCGAGCGAATACCGCTTCACCAATGTCATACAGCAACACGCTAAAATCTTCATTACCGGAAAGTATTTTAAAGGAAGATAATATCGTATCAGCCTATCCATTGAAAGTAAAAGAAGTTCGGATTATAAATTCGGATGATACATTTAAAAAATGATCATTAATAAAATTGATTTGCAATTAAAAAATGGCAAATTAAAATACAGATAAAATGAAAGCGGTAATTTGCCGTTTATATTTCGTTCAGATAAAAGAGTAGTCAAATTAAAATTTTACTACTTTTATCAACTCCGGAATAAGTTCTCCATATGCCAAAAGATACTGCGCCTAAGAAATTCAGAAAATATATTCTTATTTTCTGGACACTTGCCGCTCTCCCTGTTGTAATTTTATTTTTTGTCCTTTTTTTGGCCGCAAAAGGATACATAGGTGAAGAGTTGCCGACCTTCGATGAACTTGAAAATCCACGTAGCAATCTGGCATCAGAAATAATTTCAGCCGACCATGTAATATTGGGAAAATATTTTTTTCAGAACCGTACCAATATTCATTACTATGAGCTTTCCCCTGTTTTACTAAATGCTCTTAAAGCAACAGAAGATATTCGATTCGATAGTCATAGTGGTGTTGACTTACGAGGTTTGGTTCGGGTTATTTTACGTGCAGGAAGTGCCGGTGGTGGAAGTACTATTACACAGCAATTAGCAAAAAAACTTTTTCACGAAGTCCCCGATTCAAAATTCAAACGGATAATTCAAAAACTACAGGAATGGATAATTTCTGTAAGACTTGAACGAAGATATACTAAGGAAGAAATTATTGCCATGTATCTAAATATCGTTGATTTCAGCAGTAATGCTTATGGAATTAAATCTGCCGCTCAAACATATTTTACGAAAACTCCCGCTCAACTAAATATTCAGGAAGCAGCATTATTGGTCGGTATGTTGAAAGCACCGACTAGATACAATCCGGTTCGGAATGGTAAAAGTTCTATTGAACGTCGTAACGTAGTCCTGTCACAAATGATGAAGTATGACTTCATTAAAGAAAATGAATTTGATTCTTTAAAAGCAATACCGATAAAGTTGAAGTATCAGGTGGAAGATCATAATTATGGACTAGCTACTTATTTTCGTGAAGAGTTGAAAGGAGAAATGCTTCAATGGTGTAAAGAGCATATTAATAATTCAACGGGTCTTCCTTATAATTTATATACAGATGGACTGAGAGTCTTTACATCGATAAATTCTAAAATGCAGCGCTATGCTGAAGAAGCAATGGGTGAGCATTTAAAAGTTCTGCAAAAAAAATTCAACGATCATTGGAAAGGACAAGATCCGTGGGATGGTCATAAGGAAATTCTTACCGATGCAATGAAACATACAGAACGTTATATTGCAATGAAGGCTAACAAAACAACTGATAAAGAAATAGAAAAAGCATTTAACAAGAAGGAGAAAATGACAGTTTTTTCCTGGCGGGGAGATATTGATACATTACTATCACCTATGGATAGTATTCGATATTTTAAGAAAATTCTTCAATGCGGTTTTATGTCTATGGAACCCAAAACCGGATTAGTACGCGCATGGGTAGGCGGAACTGATTACAGATATTTTAAATATGATCACGTTAAAGAAGGAAAAAGACAAGTTGGTTCCACCTTTAAACCGTTTCTTTATACCCTCGCTATGCAGGAAGGCTATTCTCCTTGCTACAAAATACCAAATGTCAGAGTAACGTTTGATCTTCCTTCTGGCGAACAATGGTCACCGGAAAATGCAGATGCGAATTATGGAGGGATGTTAACATTAAAACAAGGCCTTGCCGAATCAGTGAATTGCATCTCAGCATATCTCATGAAACAATTCGGCCCGCAGGCAATGATTGAGATCGTAAGGAAAATGGGAATTACATCTCCGATTCTTCCTGTCCCTGCTATCTGTCTTGGAACACCTGACGTGTCAGTCTTTGAAATGGTTGGAGCTTATTCTTCATTTGCCAACAAAGGTGTTTGGACACAACCCATTTATCTGACTCGCATCGAAGATAAAAATGGAAATGTTTTACAGGATTTTGTTCCCCGTAAGGTGGAAGCAATCAGTGAAGAAACAGCTTATCTTATGCTAAAACTAATGGAAGGAGTTGTTCAATTCGGAACAGGAGCACGGTTGCGCGGTGAATATAAAATTCCGTATGCCATAGCAGGTAAAACCGGAACCACGCAAAATCAAAGCGACGGATGGTTCATGGGTATTACTCCTGATTTAGTTTCAGGTTGTTGGGTAGGATGTGAAGACCGAATAGTACACTTCCGAACATTAGAGCTCGGACAAGGAGCAAGAACAGCAATGCCTATCTGGGCTATTTATATGAAAAAGTTGTATGGAGATAATTTTCTTAATATTTCCAGAGGAAACTTTGTTGCCCCGGATGAACCATTAAATGTGGAATTAGATTGTGGAAAATATATTCAACCGGGAGAAGAAAAATCAACGTTTGATAATTTTTAATTTATTACGAAATGAACAAAGTTGTCTTGAATGCAGAAGAAGCGCTGAACGGCCTTAAGGATAATATGACACTTATGGTTGGAGGCTTTGGTCTCTGCGGAATTCCCGAAAATTGTATTACGGCTTTGGTTAAAAAAGGAGCCACGGGATTAACATGCATTTCTAATAATGCAGGAGTAGATGATTTCGGCCTTGGATTTTTATTAAAGGCAAGGCTGATTAAGAAAATGATTTCTTCATACGTTGGAGAGAATGCAGAATTTGAAAGACAATTGTTAAGCGGCGAACTCGAAGTAGAATTAATTCCTCAAGGAACATTAGCTACCAGATGCCTGGCAGCAGGTTATGGAATGCCTGCAATATTTACTCCTGCAGGTGTTGATACAGAAGTTGCAAAAGGGAAAGAAGTAAGAAAATTTAATGGGAAAGACTATCTTCTTGAATATGCATTTGAAGCCGATTTTGCATTAGTGAAAGCCTGGAAGGGAGACACGCAGGGTAATTTAATTTTTCATGAAACGGCGAGAAATTTTAATCCACTTATGGCTATGGCCGGAAAAATAACTGTTGCGGAAGTAGAAGAACTTGTTCCTGCCGGAGAACTAGATCCTAATAATATTCATACCCCCGGAATTTATGTTCATCGGATTTTTCAGGGAAAAAATTATGAGAAGAGGATTGAGCAGAGAACTGTGAGACAGAAAAATTAATTCGAAAATCTGAGCAAAAATTTATTGACAATTCAAAAAAAAATAAACCTGCATTTTCAAATTTTTAATTCCCCAAATTTTCAAATCATAAAAAATGTTAGATAAAATCGGAATTGCCAAACGAATTGCTCAGGAAGTTAAAGATGGCTTCTATGTAAATCTTGGTATTGGTATTCCCACATTAGTAGCGAACTATATTCCTTCGGGAATTAATGTTGTGTTGCAATCCGAGAATGGCTTATTAGGTATGGGACCATTTCCATTCGAAGGCGAAGAAGATCCTGATTTAATAAATGCCGGTAAACAAACGATTACCACAGTACCCGGATCAGCATTTTTTGATTCAGCGATGAGCTTTGGAATGATAAGAGCCGGTAAAGTTGACCTCACTATTTTGGGTGCAATGGAAGTAAGTGAAAATGGAGATATTGCTAATTGGAAAATTCCAGGAAAAATGGTTAAAGGAATGGGTGGAGCTATGGATCTGGTGGCATCAGCAAAACATATAATTGTTGCTATGCAACATGTAAATAAAGCCGGCGAATCTAAATTACTTCCCTCATGCTCATTACCATTGACGGGAAAACGTTGTGTCAAACGAATTGTTACAGAATTGGGAGTATTGGATGTACTTCCACAAGGGGGATTTAAATTGCTTGAAAGAGCCCCGGGGATTAGTGTTGAACAAATTAAAAATGCAACCGCCGGGAAATTAATAATTGATGGTGACATTCCTGAAATGAAAGTATAATTTATCTTTTATTAATACCAAAGAGAATTTCATTTTTTCATTTTTAAAAATAAAATATTTAATAAATAAATTATGTATAATAAAAAGCTGGAGAATAAGACCTCACTTTTAATTGTATATATTATATCTATTATTATTGTTGTAAGTCATTTTAATCTCCCTAAATATAAATTTAATGAATCATCCAAAGAGCTCACTTTCGATGTAACGTCATATTATTTATATTTACCAATGTCTTTTATTTTTCATGATCCCGGAATGAAAACGAAGGCAATAGACACCTTACATACAATATATAAATTTTCACCCACTCTTTTTCAAATCCATAATACAGAAAACAACACGCGTGTCCCGAATTACACAATCGGCATGTCATATTTTTATTTTCCATTTTTTTTAATCGGTCATTTTTGGGCACTTCATTCTGATTATTTGAAAGATGGGTTTTCTCCTCCTTATCAACGTGCAATTTCTATAGGTGTATTTCTGATAATTTTACCTGGTATATTTTTATTGAGAAAATTATTAATCCAATGGTTTAATGATAGCGTAGTATCGGTTTCGCTTATAATTTTATTTTTAGGAACTAATTATTTCAGTGAGGCAATTAATAACTATCTACAACCCCATGCTTTATTGTTTACCTTATTTGTTATACTGTTATACTTTTCTAAAAAATGGCATGATAACAACAGCTATTTATCTGCTTTCATAATTGGAATAACTGCAGGCTGGATTACATTAACCCGCCCGTCAGACATTCTTTGTTTTTTAATTCCTGTCCTTTGGGGTATTTATGATAAAGCATCTTTGATTTCAAAAATTCAATTACTAAAGAATCAATACAGGCATGTATTGATTCTTTTATTTGCAGCAGCCATTCCTTTTATTCCTCAATTTATTTATTGGAAAATTACAACAGGAAATTACTTTTATTATTCATATAAAAACACGGAAGGTTTTGATTTCCTTTCACCGCACATATTAAATGTTTTATTCAGCTTTAAGAAAAGTTTATTTATTTATACACCTTTATTAATTCTTCCCTTAGTCGGACTTTTTCTACTTCCCAAACGACTTCCGGCTCAAAAGAATTTCATTATATTATTTACTGTCATTAATTTTTATTTATTAAGTAGTTGGGCAGCCTGGTGGAATGGCGGCAGTTTTGGAATGAGATATTTTGTTCAATCCTATTCGATCTTGTCCATTCCATTATGTATATCTGTTGAGAGAATTTTAAAAATGAATTTTAAAAGGTATTTTATTTTTTCAATTATTGCATTTTTAATTTTCTTAAATCTTTTTCAAACATGGCAATTTGTTAATTGGATATTACCTGAAGATCGGATGACATTCAAGTATTACAAAAAATCATTTTTAAAAACAAACGTTACAGAAGAAGACAGAAAATTAACAGAAGTAATAAGAAGCATAGATTATACAGAGAGTTTTGATAATGAAAATGAATACAATCATTACATGTTAGCGTATTATAATTTTGAAGATAAGAACTCAACAACTATTGATTCAACAAAATTAAGTACTAAATATTTTGTTTCACCTCCTAAAAGTGCTCTGTTATCGGAAAATAATCCTTACTACCCAACGTATAAAATTCGTTATGATCATCTTGTCAAAGAACAACTGGATCATATTTGGTTAAGAGTGACATTTGATTATTATTCGGAGGTAGATATTAAAGAAAATCCGGCTTCGTTAGTTATCAATTTTCCCCACAATAAATATAATCTGAAATATAGAGCATTTGATTTAGATAAATATAGATTTGAAAAAGAAACCTGGAATTCACTTAAAATTGATTATATGACTCCATTTCCCTATTCTGAAAAAGATTATTTTGAAATATATATTTGGTATAGAGGGAAAAACGAATTATTCATTGATAACTTAAAAATCGAAGTTTACGAAAAGAAGTAATTAATATTTTATATGAATATTCTTATTAACCATTAGTTTAATCTTGATTTATTACCACGATGATTAACAAGCTGTCGATAGTTATTCCCTGTTATAATGAAGAAAGAACAATTCATTTAATACTTGATAAAATCAGGCAAGTAGAATTATTAAATAATATTAAGAAAGAATTTATTGTTGTTAATGATTGTTCGGATGATAAAACCCGTGAAGCGATTGAAAAC
>JANLOW010000140.1:0-1861 GCA_031366785.1 Bacteroidota bacterium
CACAAGTCCTTCATTATATTCACGATATTCTGCTTGTATCTTTTCCTTACGCTCCTTCATTAATTCTTGTGGAGTTTGCGCTATTGAAAGAAAGATGTTTAAGAATATAATGAAAGACACGAGAATTTTCTTTTTCATAAGAGTTTTTTATTGATGAAATAGTTAATCACTTTTTTTATTTCTTTTTTTGAATTTGAAATATAATAATTCTTTATTGATCAAAGTAAAAAATTATTATATTGAGTTTTAATTATAAAGTATTTATTATCAAACAGCTTATAAATTAGCAGTATTTGATGAATTTGCTAATTAATGCACCTATTTTTTAAATTAATCTTATGCCTTTAAGCAATTTTGAACGAATGATTTTGTTGGCAGAAGAAGTTTTTGCGACGAAAGATGATCCTGACCAACTGGACGTAAATAGTGAAGTAATTAAACATTTGCAGGAAATACATTCAGCAACAGTTTCAGAATACGATGATGGCAATGGTCCGGTAGCTTGGATTATTTTAATACCAACAACACTGGAATTAATGAATAAATTTCTTGAAAAGAAAATTTCAGAAAAAGAACTTTACGAATTAACTCCATTGAATACATCGTATGAGACATTGTATTTATGTTCTGCAATGGTTTTAGAAGAATACAGAAGAAAAGGTATTGTAAAAAAACTTATTTTGAATGCAATAGAAAAAATTCGAATAAATCATCCGTTAAAATATTTATTTTTATGGACCTTCAGCACGGAAGGAGATTTGGTGGCCGAAGAAATTGTAAGGCTAACTACTTTACGTTTGTTTAAACGGAAATAACTTTAAAAAATTTATGAATGAATACCGGGATTCTTAACATTCAATTATACGGATTTGGGTTACTTCTGAACATTTTTCAAAATTCAATGAGTGCCAACATTTAATATTACTAATTTGCAATTTTAGTTTACAATGTTACATTTGTATTCTAATAAAATATTAATCTTTTCCATTAAATTATGCTTACCAAAACAGTGTTTCTATCCTATGCTCCCGAAGAAAGAAGATCTGAACTCAAATTGATCCTTGAAAGGGCAGGGATGAAAGTTATTTCCGGAGGGGATACCGAAAATGGCCAAAATTCGGAGGATACAAAAATGTTACTCGATGAGGCAGATTGTTCATTACATATACTTGATCCTCATGTAAGTCAGGAGTCTCTGATATCGATTGCAAAAAATCAATTTAATCTTGCAAAAATACAGTCAGAAAACAAACCCGGCTTTAAAATATTTATCTGGCAAACCGGCTCAATTACTGAACAGGTAAGAAAATCAAAACAGGCCGAATTTATTAATGAAATCCTGAACAGTGTAAGCGACAATATGTATTATACCGATGTTGGTTCTATGATTCAACTGGTCGATGATATACGATCTATGCTTGAATCAAAACAAAAAGTTGAGTATAACACAAAGGCGGCTGACGTATTTCTTATTTTTAATCAGCTGGACGAGAGTGAAGCTGCTGAGATTACAGACATGCTGAGTGATATCGTTCCTGTTGAGAGGCTGTGCATCATTCAGGACAGCGATGAAGATTATTCGGAATTATGTGCGCAACAAATAGGTTCAAGTAAGATTGCAGTTGTTTATTTTAAGTTTTCATCTGATTGGGCATTGCCTTTTACACAACAGATCTGGAAAAAAATAGGGGGAGCATCCTCTCATACACCGATATTACTTATCGGTGATGAAGTTCCTAATGAAAATAAAACAAAAAAAATAAATGCCCCTAAAATTATTTGTCTTATAGTAGCTGGTGAATTAATTCCATTGGAAATAAAGGTTCAATATGATAAGGTAATCGGAAAAAATTAATCAGAT
>JANLOW010000181.1:0-8035 GCA_031366785.1 Bacteroidota bacterium
TCTTGGAGCATTCAGATTTATCGTCGCTGGATTTATAATGCTTCTGTTTTGTGTACTTAGAGGAGAAAAAATCTTCCAAGCAAAACAAATCAGACTTGCATCTATAACCGGTGTATTATTATTATTTGGCGGCACGGGTGCAGTAATCTGGGTTGAGCAGATTTTACCAAGTGCACTTGTTGCCATTCTCGTTTCGGCCGCTCCCTTTTGGTTTGTTCTTCTTGACAGGCCAATGTGGAATGTAAGTTTCAGCAACAAATCTACAATCACCGGACTCGTCATTGGTTTCATCGGCATTACTCTTTTGTTTGGAGAAAAAATGAGTAATATTTTTTCAGGTGTTGGAAATTCTAATATCGGTTCAATGCTCCTCATTTTATTAGGGTCACTTTGCTGGACTTTCGGTTCGATTTTTTCAAAATATAAATCATCGGGTGGATCAAACACAGTAAACGTAGGATGGCAGATGTTTGCCGCAGGAATTCCTTTTACAATCCTCAGTATAGTCACAGGTGAAGCGCAGCATTTCAATTGGAGCACCGTTCCGTTAAATGCCTGGCTGTCTATCTGGTACTTAATTCTTTTCGGATCAATCGCAGCTTACACTGCCTATATCTGGTTGCTGCAAGTAAGACCTTCTGCACAAGTAAGTACCTATGCATATGTGAATCCTGTAGTTGCCGTTTTACTCGGTGTCTTCTTCGCTTCTGAAAAAATTTCCTTTCTTCAAATATCCGGACTTGTAATCATCTTAACAAGTGTATTACTGATAAATCTCAGTAAATACAGAAATACAAAAAAGATACAATCAATTCGTTGAATCAGTAGTCGAAAATTGTTTCTATTTTTTTCTGCAACATCTAAGGAATACTCATTTATATAAAGTTAACAATTGAGGAAAAACCCCTATCGACTTAAGTAAGCGATCAAAGGGAATATATTTTATCAATTCAACTGTTAGCAGCCGTGTAATTTCAAATAATGTTTTCGAAAAAAATTAAAACCCTACTTCATCCATTAAAACAAATTTTTCCAGGCATGGTTCCGAATTAAATTCATCCCAGTTCATTGCAAAAATTCTTTGAAGGCGGTTTATAAGTTCCTGAAAAGTGGAGGATTTTGAAAAATAAAGATTAGCTCCTTTGTTTAACGATTCATTTATATCTTCTAATTTGGAAGATGTCGAATAAATAATCACGCATATATTTTTTAAACTATCATCGGCACGCATTTCTTCAAGACATTCAAATCCATTTTTTCCCGGCATGTTAAGGTCAAGAAAAATGAAATCAGGAAGTATATTTTTTTTATCGGAAAGATGTTTCATTAATTGAATACCACCTTCAAACATTTTTAACGATACTTTTAATTCCAATTGTTCTATGGCATCCTTGAAAAGGATGCGATCGCTGGCATCATCATCAGCAAGTAAAACTCGAAAAGGAGAAGATGAATAATCAACCATATTTTAATGTAAAGGAACAAATAATTTCCACCTATACAAATATTAAAAACGCTGATTAAATTGATTTATTGAATATGTGAAAACACATTTATGTTTTTGACGTCGTCTTTGAATAGAAAAACCTGCAGGAATATTATCAGTTTTATTTAATAAGCTAATAATTTTTTTATATATCAATAAATCTATATAGACTAATATCTGACGAAAAAAGGAACTATAAAATTAATTATTAATATTAGTGTTATATTCTAAGTATGTAATTCTGGATATTTCAGCTACAATTTCAATTAATTGCTTTAAGGAAGCTCCCTTTGTCATTACTCCAATTAAATAAGGATTATTCTTTATATAAACAATTCCGAATTCATGAAATTGTATTTTGTTTCCTATTATTCTTTCTCCGAATTTATGTGCCATTACAATAGTAGAATCTACACCTTTTTGTAACCCTTCTTTAAATGTGCTGGTTGTAAGGAGTCTTAATCCCCATTCAGAATGTTGCGGGCTAAGATAGGTTCCATTGAAAAGGACTCTGAAAAATCTTGAAAAATCTGCAGATGTAATAAAATATTCTCCATTGGAAGGAGGCGCAGGAATTTTTAGATCTATAAAAAGCTGATTATAAATTCTCATATTGATATTTAAATTCAATAATATAGTTGCATCATTATCAGAATATTTTATCATATAGGTGAGAAGGTCTATAACCGTATACGATTCTTTTTCTTTCAATTGAAAATCTTTAATATTCTGAGTACTTACCTGAGTAAAATGACGGGGGAAAAATATTTTCTTATCTAATATTTTAGGATTTTCTTCGGCTTCTTTTAAATAAGTGATAAGCTCTATGACTTTACTCATGCTTGCGGGATTGTAAGTGGTATTGGGATTTATATTGAACCACGAACCATTAGTTAATTTTCGAAAGTAAACGGATATATCATCAAATTCTTGATTACTTTTTCTTTGGCTGATGTATTGTTCTAGTTTTGTTTTTAATGGAATGAAAGAGGAACTTTCATTATATGAATCAGTTAGAATTAAAGGTTGAATAAGGGTATATTCCTTTAATCTCGTTTGTGATAAAGTGTTATCACAATTTTGGGTTATTGGAATCTGAATAGAAGGCTCCGGGCAACAAAATATTTTAAATATTACAATGGTGGCAATACTGGTAAGTATGGTGGCAATAAACATCGTAGAAAGAGAAACCTTTTTTTTCATTTATTTTATTGATATAGCCCTTTTTTCATTAAACAATCGTTGATTATTGATTAAAAAGACTGAAATCGGCTAAATATTGTTACTTTTTTACCCTTAATGCGCTTTAATGTTACTCGAATCTTAACATTTAAATACAATGGTTTACATTTTTTTTATTCGATACTATTCAAAATTCAATAAAATAATCAACATCATTTTGGACTGTTTTAAATTAAAATAGTTGAATAAAAATGAGAATTTCAGGTTCTATAATTAACTAAAGGACAATAAGAAGGATTCAATTTATTTTTTACTAGTAACAAGCGAGAATAAATTATTTTTTTTGATTAAAATTTACAAAACAAATATTGTTTGTAATCTAAAACCTGCTTTAATTAATTTGTAAGAATTTAATCTAATTATGAATGATATTGATCATTTTTTTATTGCTACTTTTTGTATACTTTTAAGGATTGATTAATTAACCTTTAAAAATTATTATCATGGCAAATTCTGGAAAAATTCTTGCAGCCCTTTTAGTAGGCGCTGCTGCAGGTGCAGTACTAGGAGTATTATTTGCACCCGATAAAGGAAGCGAAACCCGTAAAAAAATGGCCGGTAAAGCCTCTGAATTGACTGATGAAATTAAAGACCGATACAATAAAAGCAAGGAAGCTGTTAATGAGATGAAAGATCGTATGGCGAGCAAGAATGATGAAGTAAAAAATTCAACACACGCCCGTTCAAATTAATTTAGGAATTCTTTAGATTATATTTGTACCTATGTTTTTTAGAAAAATAATTTCTTAACGAAAAAATATATTAGTTAAGAGAATAGAAAGCATTATTAACATTTTTCATCTGTATATTGTTGAGTTTGATTTTATACAGTTGTCAATGTAATTTTATTTACTATTTTTTAATTTGCCATTATATGGAAGAAAAAAACAAAATAGAATCAGTGGTGCAACATTTGAATGATTACTTTGAAACGAGATGGAAATTGTTTGTTCTCAATTCTTCCGACAAAGCATCAGACATTATATCATCGATAGCTTCCGTATTTTTAATTGCTCTGTCAATGATGTTTGTTCTTTTATTTCTTAGTATAAGTTCAGCATTATGGATTGGGCATTCCTTGGGAAATACTTCTATTGGGTTTTTATATGTCGGCTTCTTTTATCTTGTTGTTACAATTTTACTTTTCATTTTCAGGCACACGTTAATCAAAATTCCTGTTATTAATAAATTATTGAATGCAATCTACTCCGATGAAAAAGATTAGAAATTTAAAAGAATTGCATGCGGAGAAATTAAGACTTCAATTAGAGCTTATTGCTGCCGAAGAAATATTAAAAGAAGATATGGAGTGGATAAAGGAAGAAATCAAACCCGGAAAAATTGTTGGCAAGCTTTTTAATAATATAATAGGAAATAGTACGAGTGGACTATTGAATAACGGCGTTAGGGGAACTATTGATATTTTGTTGAAAAATATTTTACTATCAAAATCGGGATGGATTACACGATTAATTTTACCTTTGATTATCAAAAACCTTTCTTCAAGTTATCTTGCAGAAAAAAAGCCGGAAATTTTTGGTATCCTAAGAGACATTATTCATAAAGCAAGAACATCTATAAAGCAAGATGATAACCTTTTTGATAAAAGTACTGTAGACGAAATGGATTATTAAATGAATTTTTAATTGATAATTCAATTACGTTTTAATAATTTTCTAATTAATGGAAATAGTACCTAAACACTTCAATTTCAAATTTAAACCGATTGTTTTTTCCTTTTGAAGATCTGCGAAAAACCACTGATCTTAATAATATTGATAAGCTATTGTTAATAATTGCTGTTTTCATCATTCTACCTCCCATCTTTCTTTTTTACTTTGCCGTTAATTAAATGAGTATCGTTTAATCAACCTTATGACCCCGTATTTACATTTATCACTTAATCATTCATTAACTAACCGTTAAAATAAACCCAAGAAATGAAAAAATTGATTTTTGCCGCTGCAATAGCGCTAACGATTACTGCTTGTGATAACAGACAAGCTGAAGTTGACCAGGCTAATCGCCAAAAAGACTCGCTGGCTTCTATTATTAATGAACGCGATTCTTCATTAAACGATTTCCTTTCCTCATTCAATGAAATCGAAAAAAATCTGGATTCAATTGCAAGAAAGCAAAATGCTATCAATGTAAATGTTGATAAGCAAGGTGAATTAAATAAGACCGCAAAAGAGCGCATCAATGACAATATTGCTGCCATCAATCAATTAATGAATGACAATCGTTCTCAAATTGCTGAACTCAACAGAAAACTTAAAAATTCAGGCAACAAAATCGCTCATTTCGAAACAATGATTAAAACGTTGAATGAGCAGATTGCACAAAAAGACCGTGAATTGGCTGACTTAAACGATAAACTCAATAGCTTAAACACTCAAGTTGCCCAATTACAAACTTCTGTAGATACATTAACAAGAACAACGATTTCTCAAACAAAAACAATTGATGAGCAAACAACTAGTTTACATACTGCCTATTTCGTTGTCGGTAAATCAAAGGATCTTCAAACGATGAAAGTTATTGATAAGACAGGTGGACTTTTGGGAATAGGAAAAACATCTAAGCTTAGTTCTAATTTCGACAACAATAAATTTACACGGATCGATTATGTACAAACAAGTACAATTCCTATCGATAGTAAAGGCGCAAAAGTTATTACAACTCATCCTTCGGATTCTTATACTTTGAATAAGGATAAAGATAAAGTTGTTAGCCTTTCAATAACAAATGCAGAAAAATTCTGGAGTGCTTCTAAATACCTGGTGGTTGTAAAAGATTAATCCTGTTTTATTTTGCATTAATTAAAATCCTCTCTGTTTTTCAGAGAGGATTTTTTTAGTGTACAATTTTATTGTTTCTTTTAATAATTTTTCCGACTTTACAGATTAGTTTATTTCAAATTTAAATATTCAAAAACATGCCAAAATCAAAAATATTTCTAGCGTTTTTGGGAGGAGCTGCAGCCGGTGCTGTTTTAGGAATTCTTTTCGCTTCCGATAAAGGAAGTGAAATAAGAAAAAAAGTTACCGATAAAGCAAAAGATCTTGCTGATTTAATTCTCGCAAAGGCCGAAGAGATTGTTAATGAAGCTGAAACCGCCGCAAAGAAAGCAAGATCCGAAAAAACATAATCTTATATCTTAAGTTTTAAATTCCTTGTTAAAATAACTGTTTTCGTTGTTTTAATTGTCTTTTTAATAACTATTTTTGATTTCTTTCCATTATTACCAAGCTTTAATCGATGCTTAATTCGTCTGTCTATGACATGCTCCACAAAATGGATGCAGAAAATATTGTTCTCGCTTACAAAGGCGATATCGATGCTACTCTTCTGGAAGCTGTTTATTCGATGATGGATCGTCATCTTGAAGTAAAGAAAACTTCACTCGAGAAGAAAAAAAAATTCTTTCTTATTCTAATTGAATGTCTTCAGAATGTTTTTCATCACCAGACCACTTTGCCAAAAGAATCTGTTGATACTGATTTTTCAATGACAGGTTTTGTAATTAAATCAGATGGAAAAGATTTATATACTATTATTACAGGGAATTATCTGCTTAACTCCGAAATTGAAAATCTTAAAAAGAAGATCAATGAAGTAAATTCTCTTTCAACGGAAGCACTTAGGATCCACTATCAAAAAACATTAGCCGGGAATGAATTTTCGGAAAAAGGAGGAGCCGGACTTGGCATTATCGAAATGGCAAGAAAATCAGGAAACCAGCTTAACTTTGAATTTAACAACATAAATAATAAATATTCTTTTTTTAGTTTAGCAATAACAATTTCTTAATCTCAAAAAAATATGAGTAATCTGATTATTAATGACAGCATAAAAACACCCACAATTATATTTGATATCACAGGTATACTTGAAATCAAAGGGAAATCAATTCCTGAAAATTCATTAGAGTTCTACAGACCTGTTTTTGAATGGCTGGATATTTATTCTCAGTCTCCTGCTCAAAAAACAGAATTAAAAATCAGTCTGGAGTATTTCAATACTAGTTCTTCCAAATGTCTTCTCGATATTTTACGGCGCCTCGAAACTATAAATCTGTCTGGAAAAAGCGAAGTGAAAGTTTTCTGGTTTTATGATGCCGACGATGAAGATATGATGGAAGCAGGCGAAGATTATCAGGCTTTAGTTAAAGTCCCGTTTGAATTAAACGTAGGGAAATAGAAATGTTTATGTGAAATAATATTAAAGGAATCAATTCTAAAATTGTAAATCCCACCATTAAAAAAATTAATATTTAATTAACTAATAACAAAAAACTAATATCTAAAAACTAATATCTAAAGACTAATATCTAAAGACTAATATCTAAAATCTAATATCTAAAATCTAATACCTCACCCACCAAACATCTTAATCAACTTTCTAAAAAAATTAATCTGCAATGTACAATAGAGCAAAACTGTCATTAACCAGATAACAATTATATTTGCCGGCATTGTGTTTACTGTTTTTCCTCCAAAATTTTTCACTGATGAAAAAAGCGGTGCCTGTAAAAATTTTTCGGAAGCATTTACATGATAGACCGGTTCAAATCGTTGAATAATTTTTTCATTCGTTACTACTAATCTGTCTGTCTGGTTGCTGCTTCTAACCATTTCTTCCAGACTTTCGTTTTCATACTTATTTTTTTCTTTATTAAAAGCGGCAGTATGTTGAGGAGTATCTGTCATCCGGCTGATTACAATTTCTTTTTTTTCACTGGCTTCGTTAAACTGATCAATATAAAACTCTTTCAATGAATCTAATGCATTGCGAATTTGGATTCCGTTTTGGCGGGTAAAATTATTTTTTTGAATATCATCTAAAAATAAAAACTTCTTAGAGGAATATAATTTTGCTTCTTCATTGAAACCGTATTTCAAAACTTTAAGTGGAGTAATAAATGAATCTACCGGAGCATTTTGATTTAAGAGATGTTCACATTTGTCTAATCGTTCGCGCATAGCAGCAATCCACCAGTCTTTTTTATAGGTTGACCTGCTCATAATTGCATCAAGAGGAAAAAACTGTTTTTCAAAAGGATTGTTTGCAAACTGCTCAACGGCAAGTGCCTCATAAGCCCAACGCGATGTCATAACATTTCCTATTAGTGGTACACCTTCTTGTTTTGTAATCAACGGATGCAGCTTTTCAAATCGCACGATAACACCACTTAGAAGAATTTGTGGGATAAGCAGAAAAGGAATCAAAATATAAACCGTAACAGCCGAATCAAGAGCTGCTGATATATTCAAACCTAACAGGTTTGCAAAACAACTGGTAGTG
>JANLOW010000195.1:0-1612 GCA_031366785.1 Bacteroidota bacterium
AATCGAATTCCTGCATCGTTCCATTTGGAGTTGGTTCGCGGAAAAAATTGGTTTTCTACCATGCCAAAACTATTTGTGAAATGAATTTGAAATACGTGCCCGCCAGTTTCTAATTCATAACCGATTGACATGCTATCGTAATATTTATTTATTATCGAAAAGTTATTCAAGCGATAAGCGTATTCCATTGTAATTGCAGAACGTTTTGTAAACTTTAATCTAAACAAACCTGACAATCCATAAGAATCATTTTGATCAGTGATATTGTCTACTAAATTATAATGTACGAACCAAGGTGAAATTTGAAAAGAAAAACTTGGTGTAAATTTACGACCAACCATAATTTCAAAACAGTAAGAAAAACGACTGGATAGGTTCTCGTATTTATCATAACCATTTGCAATTTTATTTCCATCTTTAATAGCTGTGTAATAAGATCCGGTAAATAGAGTTACACTTACAGGCATTCCTCTTTCGATTGTTTGACGGAGAAGTCTGAACTTTAGAAAACCATCAACCATTTTATCGAAAGAACTTCTACCAATGCCAAACATAAACCGACCATTAGGGCTATATTCAAGACTAAGTCTGATATTAGCAGGCCCGTCAATTCCCCAGGCATTGTAAGAACCGGAATTGATAGCGCCAAAACGATGGGATATTCGGAAATCAAGAGTACGCGGTCCTACAGTTTCCAGAGTATGCTGATCAACTAAGCGGGTTGTTTTGAAAGTTGCAATTACAAAATCTTTTACTCCGGAAGAGTTGGAATCAAGAGAACTTAACATGTCCTGACCGTGTGATAAAAAAAAAGAAAATGTCAGAATAAAAATCGGGAGCAGTTTTTTAAGTGTCATAATTTTATTTTAGTTATCGAGTTTCCCACGATTCAGCCAGGCTTCGATTTTTTGAATACTACAATTATCTATTCTAGCACTTGATCCTTTAGGCATCCATTTCGTTGAATTGATTGAAGGGTCATGTGTTATTGTCTTAAGAAATTTTCCACTAACGTTAATGGTATTTATTACATCTGTATAATTTCCTAACCCATATCCACTTTGTGAAGCATCCGTTTGATGGCAGGCCAAATCCTGGCTTCCACAGCTGTGAAGAATAATTGGAAGAATATCAACACTAAAAGATATTGTTCCGGTTGTATCACAAGGAGGAGGAGAAGGATGTAATTCTTCAAGATTATCATAGTAACATCCGTAAAGCAGAGTAGTTATAAAACAAACTGCAAGTAAATTTTTCATAAAATTAATTATTTTTAGCACCTTGTTCGATCCAAATATAAACCAATTTAATTTGATCGGAAGAAAGCATTGGTAATGGAGAAGGAGGCATTGGTTTCCCCCAACTGTGATTGCTTATAACTTGATAGAACTTACTTCCACGTGCATCTCTTTCCTTTATACCTCCACTTGAAATTACATCATTGTAGGTTACAAGTGAAAATCTAGAATCCCCCTGCGCATTATGGCAACCACTTTGACTACAGTTTCCGGCAATGATTGGCTGTATATCTGAACTAAAAGAAACTTCTCTAGTTGAAGCAAGGTCCGTATTATGTTTACATGAATTTAATAAGAGCAAAAAGCATATAAAA
>JANLOW010000202.1:0-9468 GCA_031366785.1 Bacteroidota bacterium
TTACTGAAAACTTTACTACTACCAATCCGACAAGTATTTTTAATATCAATGGTAAATACATGAAACTGGGAGGTAATTTCAGCAACAATAATGGCGCTATTACATTCAACGGTATTGGCGGAAGCACCGTTGAATTTTATAATAATTCGGCTATGCAGAATTTTACTAACACAAGTGGAAGCGTTACTCTTAATCGTGTATTTATGAATAAACCTTTAGGAAGAGTTAATTTAACCACATTAAATAGTATTATGAATATTGATTCCGCTCTTACACTTTTTTCCGGTATCATTACTACTCGTTCATTGCCTACATTAGAAGTAAATATGAAATACAATCTTCCTGCCGCCATTAATGGAGAAAATGCACTAAGTTATATTGATGGAAAATTAAGAAGGAAAATTTCAAACGGTTCGCCCGTATCAGGTTCTTATGCTTTTCCCGTTGGTAATTTATTAAATCCGGGCGGGTATAATAGAGCGGTAATTGATTTTACAACTACAACAACTCTTTCCGATCTATTAGTAACATTTACTAACTGGTCACCGCCGACCGGACCTGTGACCTCAGAATGTATTATTGCAGATTATTCTGCATTACCATTATTCAATAATGGATATTGGACATTTACAAAAGCATCAGCTCCATTTACAGGAAATTACAATGTAACTCTTCATAATAGAGGATATACCAATAATGGCGGCAGCATTGGATGGACTGTTGTCACAGCTAATTTAGCAGCAAATCCACTTCTTCAGGCTTCTTGGATTGTACCTTTACTTGGCCTTTGTGTTCCGGGAAGTACAGCTGATTCAGTTAAACGTGATTTGATGAATCCCGGACCCAGTGCAGCAACATCTTTCAATCATCATTATGCAACAGCGCAAACACCATTGAAATTGCCAATTGAATTATTATATTTTACAGCAGAACCAAAAGGAGAAGAAGTATTGTGTTCATGGGCAACAGCATCAGAAACCAATAACCAATATTTTGAAGTTGAAAGAAGTACGGATGGTTATGAATTCGGTACGATAGATAAAATTGCAGGATATGGAAACGGCATCAGTACAGAGACAAGGAAATATTCTTTTCTTGATAAAGACTTGTGTGAAAACATTCGTTATTACAGACTAAAGCAAGTTGATATTAACGGAGATTATTCTTATTCAAAACCGGTAGCTATCAATTGCAGAAGAACTTCTGGTATTGAATTATATCCTAACCCTGCAAATACATTTATTAAATATCAGTTTTACTATCCTGTAAACACAGAGTTGACAGTTAATATCACAGATATTTCAGGACGGATTGTTCGTTCAGAAAAAATAAATGTTCAAAAAGGAATTAATCTTATAACAAACAGTATAGAAGATCTTGCTCCAGGCGTTTATAATTTAAAAATTGACGCTTTGGAAAAAGGAAATATTATGCTGCAGAAACAATTCTTTAAAGATTAAATAAATCTGAAAATCATTTAAGCTCTTAAAAAAACGTTATTCCCTTGTTAATTAAAAGGCGATAACGTTTTTTTTTGACTAAATGCCCTATATTCATTGAGTTTCCCAACCTTTCTCCCTATATTTATTCATTAAAAACTTTTTGAAATTCATTTGAATTAACTCATTTGAATAGGTTCATTTTATATATAAACTCCGAAAAGTAAATTATATAATTACGTATTTTCTGTTAACTTTGGAACACACCACACCATTGAAATAGTAATGATCAAATTAAAAACAAAGCCTGCTTTATTATTTTGTGTGCTGATGTTTTTATTAACTTCAAAATCATCGGCACAAAACAGTATCACTAATTTAAAGGACAATACAAAACTTTCATCTTCTGAATTTTTACCAAAGGCAAACTCACGAACCAATAATATCAATAAACAAATATTTCAATATTATGATTCATGCGATGAGGCCAGAGATTCCGGACCAATTATAAATGAAGGGAATTCTATTGTCAACAGACTGAATGTTGCTGTGCCTGTGAATGATCTGCCTTGCAATGCAATTTTAGTTCCATTGGGCGCAGTAGTTCCAGGAAATAATGTCGGCGCTACTTCAGCCGGAGAACCTACTTCTCCTTTGCCTGCACAATGTCAATTTGCTGGATCTGTAAATACAGTTTGGTTTAAAGCAGTGATTCCTGCAAGTGGTTCATTGTATGTTCGAACACATCCTTATCCTATAGACACACAAATTGAAGCATTTCTTTTTCCCGGAGGCTGTTCAGCAGCTGCAACAAATAATACACGATTAGGTTGTAATAATAATGGCATAGCTTGTCTGGTAGGTGATGGTGGTTATAATGAATTTTCTGAATTAGTTTTAACAGGATTGCCGGTAGGCGATACTTTGTATATTGCTGTTGACGGCATTGCATTTGTAACAGGTACATTTGAAATAACATTTATAGATGGGGCTACTTCCACTTTACCTCCGGTTTATCAACAGGATTGTGAATTAGCTCAAGCCATTTGCAATAACAATGACATAGTAGTTGCTGATCCGGGTTTCAGAAATACTGGGAATATCTGTGATCTTGCAGGTGGTGTTAGTTGCTGGGGAATTGGAGAAAGAAATTCAGCCTGGTACCAGTTTACTGTTGATCCTGCCTTAACAGGCGGTAATGCAACAATTTCATTTGATATTACTTCTGATCCTTTTACTGATATTGATTTTTTAATATGGGATATAACCGGACAATCGAATGCTTGTTCATCTATTCAATCGCTTTCATTGACACCCATAGCCTGCAATTATTTTCCTCAAAATCCTATTACAGGATTATCTCTTTTAGGAACAGGAAGTCCCGCCTCCTCTTACTCTCCTTCGATTGTTTTTTCAGGTGCACCAAGAACTTATTTAATGTTAATTAATGATTTTAATAATGCAGGAAATGCAGGTTTCACTCTCAACTGGGGTACAACGCCTATTACTTCCACTACTTCAACCTCTATTTGGAATGGAGCCAATGATAATCTTTTTTCAACATCTACTAATTGGGGAAATTGTGCATCTACGCCGGTGTGTGGAGTAGATGCCATTATAAGCAGTACAGCAAATGGTCGTCAGCCCATTATTTTGGCAGCAACGACACAGAGTGTTCACAATATAATTATTAATGTAGGCGCATCCTTAACACTTCAAGCCAATGCAACATTAAAAGTCTGCGGGAATTTTACAAATTATGGTTCACTAATATGTAATCCGGGTTCTACAATTGAATTTACAGGTACAGGACTACAGACTGTAAATGGATTTCTTACCGGAGTTAATTCATTTGCAAATTTTGTCGTTACTAAATCCAGTGGAAGTGTTAAATTAACTGTAAATATAGATGCGACAGAAGATTTTAAAACATCAAACAATACAAGTATTTTTAATATCTCAGGTAAATACATGAAAGTCGGCGGAGATTTTTTAAATGCCAATGGAATAGGGACATTTACAGGTATCGGCGGAAGTACTGTTGAATTCTACAAATCTATTATGCAGAATTTTACCAATACAAGCGGAAGCATCCGACTGAATCGTGTCGTGATGAATAAAACTGCAAGCAGTGTTTCTTTAATCGGGGCAAATAGTAAGATGAATATTGATTCCACACTTACACTAACGTTTGGAATTATTACTACGCGTTCAAGCAATACACTTGAAGTAAATGTTAAATATTATTTGCCTACGGCTATTACAGGACATAATCCGTTTAGTTATATTGATGGTTTATTGAGAAGAAAAATTTCAAACGGTTCTTCATCGGTAACAGGTACGTACGACTTTCCCGTAGGTAATATTGTAGCCCTCGGAGGTTATGAACTGGCAGTTATAGAATTTACCACACCGACGACCATACCAAATATAACATCGATATTTAAAACATGGGCCGGCTCCACGCCTGCACAAGGTCCTGTCGCTTCAGATTGTATTGTTGCTACTTATTCGACATTGCCAATTTTTAATAATGGTTACTGGGCTTTTAAAAGAAGCAATTCAGTCTACGACGGTAATTATAATATTGCTCTGCACAATGTAGGTGAGAATAATATTTTAGGTGTCGGCTGGACAGTAGCCAAAGCAGATGATTCATCAGATCCATTGGCAATTTTATCCTGGGGATTGCTTGGAGATTGTGATTTAACAAGTACACCTTCTAATACCCGGAGAAATAATATCAATCCAGGGCCGTCTGCAGCTACATCTTTCAATCATTTTTATGCAACAGTTCAAACAGGAACAATTTTACCGATAGAATTGCTTTTTTTCAATGCACAGACCGAAGGAGAAAATGTAAAATGCAAATGGGAGACTTCATCAGAAACGAATAACGAATACTTTGAAGTCGAGCGAAGCTTTAATGGAAAAGAATTTTTTCCTATCGGGAAAGTCAGTGGTTTTGGTTTAGGAACAAGTACAGAAAGCCGGACATATTCTTTAATAGATGATGATGTTTGTAATGATATCAGGTATTACAGATTAAAGCAAGTTGACATTGATGGAAATTATTCTTATTCAGAAGTTGTTGCAATTGATTGTTCATCGGATAAGAAAATGATCAACATATATCCTAACCCTGCAGAGTCGACAATTTTTTGTACTTTCTATGAAAATAAAAACAGTTCGCTTACTTTTCAATGGAGGGATATAATTGGAAAAGTTATTAAAGAAGAAATTCATGATGTAGTGAAAGGATATAATAAAGTCCAATCTGATGTTTCAGACCTTGCCAAAGGAATTTATTTTTTGCGTTTAAAGGAAACTGGTAAATCTGCAGAAGAAAATGAAAGGCAGGTTAAATTCTTAATCAACTGATCTTCATTGGAGTTAAAAGCATTTTTTCTTTTTTTTCAGCCGTCTTACATTTTCCAGACGGTTTTTTTTGAATAATACATTCGTCAGTATAGGCATGGAATAATTTTTATCTTTGCGATCCTTTTTTTTATACTAAACATGGACAGAAATTCGATTATCGGGCTCACGCTTATTGGCTTGATCATCATAGGTTATTCAATTTATACACAACCGGGACCGGAAGAAATTCGTGCTTCACATCAAAGACGCGATTCAATTGCAAAAATTGAAGAACAAAAACGTACAGCAAAAGCAATGGATGCTTTGCCGGCAATTGTTGATACAATCGTGCATCTGAGTGATTCCACAAACCTGGAAATTAAGAAACAGCGTTTGGGAGATTTTGCTGAGAATGCAGAAGGTAATGAACAACTTTTAACGCTGGAGAATAAACTTATTAAAGTAATCATTTCATCCAAAGGCGGAAAAATTAAAAGTGCTGAATTAAAAAACTATAAGACCTGGGATGGAAAGCCTTTAAAATTACTGAATAGTGATTCATCTTCTTTTAATTTAAGTTTCTCAGCAAAGAATCGGATAATAAATACCCAAGAATTATTTTTTCAGGCTGCAGGTACAACAGGTTCATTGAAAAGTGTTAACCTTAAACTCCCTGCAGGTGAAGGACGCTATATTGAATATGTTTATTCGCTTCCCGAAGATTCTTATCTTCTCAATTTCAAAATTAATGTTAACGGTTTACAGGAGGTTATTCCATCAAGTACTTCTTATCTAAATGTCGACTGGAAAGATGTAGCATTAAGCAATGAAAAAAGTATAGAAAATGAAAGAACATCAACCACTATTTATTACCGCTTTTCGGAAGAAGATGTTGATCACATCACTGAAACAAAAGATGAGAAACAGAGCCTTAAAACAAAGGTAAAATGGATAGCATTCAAACAGCAATTTTTTACAGCAGCATTAATTTCAGATAATGGTTTTGATTCACCGGTAGTAGAAACTTATACCGACCAAAATTCAAAAACGGCTGTTAAAAATCTATCTGCTTCTTTTTCTCTTCCTTACGAAAGTACTTCCAATCAATCGTATGGCATGCGTTTTTATTTAGGACCGAATCACTATCAAACTCTTAAAAAAATAGAGGATCTGAACCTAGAAAAACTCATTCCATTAGGGTGGGGCATCTTTGGATGGGTAAACCGTTTTCTAGTTATTCCAACGTTTAATTTTCTCAATAGCTTTAATCTGAACTACGGACTTATCATTCTTATACTAACTATTTTCGTTAGAATAATAATTCTTCCTTTAACCTACGGTTCATTTAAATCGCAGGCAAAAATGAAAATTCTTCAACCGGAAATGGCTGAACTCAATGAGAAGTTCAAAGATGATCCGATGAAGAAACAGCAAGAGGTAATGGCCATCTATAAAAAAGCAGGTGTTAATCCGATGGGCGGATGTATTCCAGGTTTATTACAGCTTCCTATATTAATTGCCATGTTCAGATTTTTTCCTTCATCAATAGAATTACGTCAACAAAGTTTTCTATGGGCAACAGATTTATCAACGTATGATTCAATACTTGATCTGTCTTTTAAAATTCCATTCTATGGTAGCCATGTCAGTTTGTTTACATTGTTAATGACAGTGTCGACAATTATCTATACGAAGGTAAACATGCAAATGACTACAGCTACGAATCCACAGATGAAGTGGATGATGTATCTTATGCCAATTTTATTCCTTGGATTTTTCAATAATTATTCGGCGGGATTGAGTTATTATTATTTTCTATCAAACGTTTTTGGCTTTGGGCAACAATACCTTTTCAAAGCATTTATAGATGAAAAGAAGATTCATGCGCAAATCCAGGAAAACAGAAAAAAACCAGTCAAAAAATCCGGCTTTCAGCAGCGATTGGAACAGATTGCGAAAGATCGAGGTATTAAGCCGCCTTCCAGGAAATAAATATTGATTTTTAAGAAGAGATTAACGAAATTTACAGGAAAATCATGAGGCCTTATTTTATAAGGCCTCTTCTAATGCATATTATTATGTCTGACTTCCTTCCACTTCTCGGTACTGATCATATAGAATTCTGGGTCGGTAATGCAAAACAAGCTTCTTTCTTTTATCAGAAAGCTTTTGGCTTTGAATTGATAGCGTATGCGGGTCCTGAAACCGGTGTAAAAGACAGGGCATCGTATGTTCTCAAGCAAGGAAAAATTCGCTTAATAATGACAACTTCCCTTGTACCGGAATCAGAAATTAATAAGCATGTGATGAAGCACAGCGATGGCGTAAAAGTTCTTGCCCTCGGTGTAGATGATGCAGAAAAAGCTTTTTATGAAACGATGTCACGCGGTGCCAAAGCACATACAGAGCCGAAAACACTGAAAGATGAATTTGGTGAAGTTAAAATTTCAAGCATTCATACCTATGGCGATACAATACACACCTTCGTTGAACGTAAAAATTATAAAGGAGTTTTTATGCCAGGTTATCTGACAGCCAAATCAACTTTTAAAACGGAGCCAATTGGACTCGAATACATCGATCATTGTGTTGGAAATGTTGAATTAGGAAAAATGAACGATTGGGTAAAATTTTATGAAGATGTTATGGGTTTTAAAATGATAATAACCTTTGACGATAAAGATATTTCTACTGAATACACCGCACTAATGAGCAAGGTCGTTTCAAATGGAAATGGTTTTGTAAAATTTCCAATTAATGAACCGGCAGAAGGAAAGAAAAAATCTCAGATAGACGAATATCTCGAATTTTATAAAGGAGCAGGTGTTCAACATATAGCTATAAGTACTAACGATGTTATTAAAACTGTTTCCGAACTCCAAAGCAGAGGTGTAGAATTTCTCCGCGTTCCCTCCAATTATTATGATGAATTAAAAAAACGTATAGGAAAAATTGATGAAGACATGGAGTCGTTGAAAAAGTTAGGAATACTTGTTGATCGTGACGATGAAGGATATCTACTTCAAATTTTCACAAAACCGGTGGAAGACAGACCAACACTTTTTTTTGAAATAATTCAACGCAAAGGGGCGCGTTCATTTGGTAAAGGTAATTTTAAGGCTCTTTTCGAAGCCATAGAAAGAGAACAAGCGTTGAGAGGAAACCTTTAATAATATCATTGCGTTTTATTATTCTTTTTAACTAAACATATTAGTTCATAAAAAAGATCAGCTTTTATAATAGCCTACGCAATTCTTACAGAGAACTATTAAAAAAATTAATATTGTAAATAATTGATTATAAGGTTACTATATATATTATACAGCTTTATTAATTCTTCATGCTTGAGTTATACATTTACACCAAATTATAACCATCAAATTAAAAAATACAAACCATTGAAAATGCATATGAAAAAAAACCTTCTTTCTTTAACCTTTCTTCTATCCACAATTTTTTCATTGAATCTATTTGCATCGGGCGGTTATGAAATCAAAGTACATATTGAAGGTTTAAGAGATTCAACAATTTATCTTGGTAATCATTACGGTGAAAAACAATATGTACGAGATACAGTGAAACTTGACCATAATGGTTGGGCAACCTTCAAAGGTCCAGAAACATTACCGGGTGGAATTTACTTAATCGTACTTCCGGGAAAAACTTATTTCGAAATTATTGTGAATGAACAAAAATTTACAATAGAAACAGACAGCCTCGACTATGTACAAAAATTCAAATCAAGTGGTTCGCTTGAAAATAAATTATTTAATGAACATCAACGTTTTATTATTGATAAAACAAAATACACTCAGGAAATTAAAAACAGGCTTGATGCAAACAAAAACAATAAAGACTCTACTGCAATTTTGAAAAAAATAATTTCAGATGTTGACAAGGAAGTAAAGGAATATCGACTTAAAATTATTAGTGATTATCCGAAAACATTCATGGCAAAAATAATCATGGCTATGCAAGAACCTGATGTACCGGAACCACCAAGAGATGATAAAGGCAATATTACAGATTCAACTTTTCAATTTCGCTATTACAAATCACACTACCTGGAAAATCTGGATTTCAGTGATGAACGCTTACTTCGTACGCCCATTTTTCAAAATAAAATTAAAACATATACACAACAGTTGACGGTTCCAATGCCCGATTCAATAATTGTTTCCATTGATACAATCATAGAAAAATCTAAAGCCAACAAAGAAGTTTTCAAATATTGTGTTGCAACCTTAGCTAATTATTATGAGACATCAAACATAATGGGTTATGATAAAATTTTTGTTCATATAGCAGAAAAATACTATTTATCGGACGATGCTTATTGGGTAGATTCAACCTTGAAAGCAAAAATTCATGAAAGGGTTGAAAAAATTAAACCGAACATTTTAGGTGAACTTGCTCACGACCTAGCCATGCCTGATACCGCTTTAAAAATGCATACACTCTATGGAGTCAAAGCAAAATATACAATTCTTGTTTTCTGGGACCCAACATGCAGTCATTGTAAAATTGAAATACCAAAACTTTGTCAGTACTATGACAGCGTAAAAACAAAAGGTGTTTCATTAGAAGTATTTTCTGTAGGTATAGAATCGGATATTGAACTCTGGAAAAAATTTATAAGAGATAACAAACTCGACTGGATTAATGTTTC
>JANLOW010000225.1:0-2310 GCA_031366785.1 Bacteroidota bacterium
TTTATTTAATATATCCATTTTACCCCACCCAGTTTCGTCCGTTGCTATCCAAAAATTATTTTTGGAATCAATGAATATATCATTAATGGATTTTAATTTTTCATTTTTTTCAAAAAGAGGGTAGCGAAAAAATTTTTGAGTGGAAGTGTTGAAGCTGCACAATCCGCCATCCGTCACTATCCATAGTACTCCGGTTTTATCTTCTACAATCCTTTTGATAACATTATCCGAAATCGTTGACGAATCGTTTGCATCGTACTTAAACGAAATAATATTTTTTGCATCGTAACGATTTAGTCCAAATTCCGTCCCGATCCAGATAAATCCTTTTTGATCCTGAATGATGGTCTTAACACTGGTACCGGATAATCCATTGATGTTACTCAAATGCCAGAAACGTAAATCGGTTTGAGCAGTGATGAGTGAAAAAAATAATAAAGCTATACATGTAAAGGCATATCGCATTTTTCAAATATAATGAAAGAGAATCAGATTTCCTGAGAGGGCTTCTTGATACTTGATTCATGATATCTGATACAAATTTATCACCCCAATCCCCCAAAATGGGGAGAAACCGAATCACCCTTATGCGTGTTTGTTAGTGTTTATTAATTTATAAAATTTACTTAAATAATATTAGCCGAATTATTTGATTGAATATTCATTATCATAGTGAAACAGATTCTTTATTAATTTTTTTTGTTGAAAAATATTACCATGAAAACAGCATCTACAAATTTATTGTTATCAAGACAGATCGCAAAGTTTACAACTTTAGTACTGATAATGTCTCTCTGCTTTTTAATTAATATTAAAGCGCAGCCTCCTTGTAATGGAATTCCACAAGCCGGAAATATCATTGCTTCTAAAAATCCGGTTTGCCCTGGTGCGAACTTTGGCTTATTATTTATTCCTGCACAATCTGGAATTACTTTTCAATGGTTTTCATCACTCGATGGAAACAACTATGGTGCAATACAAGGTGCTATACAGCAACAGTTATCCACCTCTATTCTTCAGCCTATTTTTTTTAAATGCGGAATCACATGTACGCAGTCCGGTTTGTCTAAATTTACCAATCCGATATTAATAACACTCATTCAACCGGTAATTAATTATCCTGCAACAACTGTTCAATTAAATAACGGTGAATCTACTCATCCGGACAATACAGGTTATGTAACATTTACGACAGAGTGTTGCAATGGATTAGTGACATATTCCGACGCAGTAACTTCTAATTGTTGCCAAATCGTAATTGTTCGTACCTGGACAATCATTGATTGTTTTGGTGATGGTGTGCAATTTACTCAGACTATCATTGTATTGCTTGATGTTTCTGCTCCGGTGATTACTTGTACTACTCTTGCGCCAGGAGCATGTAACACAACTGTTACACCTGATGCCACTACGGTGACAGTAACAGATGAATGTCCGGGAACTTTAACCTCAACTTCTTCTGATGCTGCAGGACCAGGTTGTATAGTTGTTACTACAATTACTTGGACTGCCACCGATCAGTGCGGTCATTCGGCAACCTGTACACAAACGTATTCAAGAATTATGGATGCCGTACCGCCGACTATTGTTTGCCCTCCACCGGTCGCTCTTCCCTGCAACACAACACCAACACCTTCCGTTGGATTAATCAGTGCTACAGACAACTGTGGAACACCTGAAATCGCATTGCTGAGTAGCAGCTCATCAACGGCTGGTTGTTTAGTTACCTATGTTTTTACATGGAGAGCAATTGATGCTTGTGGTAATTTTGCTGATTGCAATCAGATACTTACTTCTATCCATGATGCAATAGCGCCGGTTATTACCTGTCCTGGCCCCACCACTCTTCCCTGTAATACAACACCTTCACCTTCGGCTGCATTGATTGCTGCTTCAGATAATTGTGGAACACCCGCGATATCTCTGATAGGAACCAGTACATCAACTGCTGGTTGTGTTACAACAACTATTTTCACCTGGCGAGCTACGGATGCCTGCGGAAATTTTGCTGATTGCAATCAGATACTTACTTCGATTTTTGATTTAGTTGCTCCGCTGATTAATTGCGGTAATCCGGTAGCTTTACCATGTAACTCAACACCTACTCCTTCCACTGCACTTCTTTCTTATCAAGACAACTGTGGAATACCGACAATAACACTTGAAGGGACCAGTTCTTCAACCGTAGGATGTTTAACTACCACTGTTTTTACATGGAGAGCAACAGATGCCTGCGGTAATTTTGCTGAATGTAATCAGGTATTTACTTCGATCTTTGATATAATTAAACCTGTAATTACATGTCCGGAA
>JANLOW010000228.1:0-1783 GCA_031366785.1 Bacteroidota bacterium
ATGTTTTCAGAATAGTCCATAATTTTATTGGGTGTGAAAATAATCAAGATATTTCAATATTTAGATTATAGTAACGTTAAAAGAATATTATCGTACAACATTTGTTTTTGAATTAAGAAAAAAGTAAGTTTGTTTTACGAAAACCTAAAACCCAAATAAATAATGAAAAAAGTATTAGCCTTATTATCCTTAACAGCTTTTTTAGCAGTTAATGTGAGCGCACAAACTTCAGGAGCAATTGCACCTATATCAAAAAATGAAGTAACAGGAGTTAAGCCTGAAGCCAAAGTAGTTAAAGAAGAAGCAAAAGCAGCTACCGGAAAATCGTGTTGCGTAAAAGCAAATGCAGCGTGCTGCAAGAATAACAAAGAGGCAAAGAATTGCACTGCTGAACAAAAAGCAGCTTGTGCAAAAGCATCAAAAGAATGCAGTAGCCATGCAAAAATGTCTAAAGAGTCAGAAGAAGTAAAAGCTGCCATTGCTCCAACTATGGATGGTGCAGAGCCTGTTAAATAATCAGATATCTAATTAAAGAAAAGCCCTTCAGTTTGAAGGGCTTTTTTTTTAATTAGTATTTAAAGTATTTGAATCAATGCATCCAAAGAAGTTATTTCATAAGTAGGGTTTTCATTGTGAGGTATTTTTGCCGGATTAAAATAAACAGTATCCCATCCGGCCTCTTGCGCACCGAGAATATCCACGAGAAGCCCGTCCCCAATCATCAGACATTCATTTCCGGTGGCATTTACACTTTCAGAAGCATAATGAAAAATTCTCACATCCGGTTTTCTGTAACCCGTGTGTTCGCTAATGATAATGTTTGAAAAATATTTTGTCAGGTCGGCAGATTTTAATTTTATATGTTGGGCTTCTTCAAAGCCATTGGTAATAATATGAAGAGTATATTTTTCTTTCAAAACGGAAAGAACTTTATGGGCATGAGGAAATAGATTTTTTTTGGTAGGACTTATTTTTATATATTCTTCAGACAATTCAATAGGGGCGAGTTCTGCATCGAGACCGATATCCCAGAAGGTAAGGGAAAAGCGTTTGTCACGTAAAGTTACTTTGTCAATTTTACCTAGCCGGTACTGCTCCCACATCATCTCATTCCGGTTTTTATATTTGTCAAGAAAAACTTCAAAAGAAGGAACTCCCAGATCCAGAAGTTTGTACTTATGAAAAAGTTCTTCCAATACTTCTGCTGAGTTTCGATCAAAATCCCAGAGCGTATTATCGAGATCGAAAAAAATATGACTGTAATTTTTCATTTTAGTATTTCATGTAATGTTCTGACATGAGTTAATTGAAAAAATGTTGTAATTATCAGAGACCAACAAGTAATAGAAATAAACATATAAAGAATTATTTTACTTCTGTTTTTTTCTAATCGGACCATAAAAAAAGTTCCTAGTGGAATGGAAAACAAAACCGGTGTGAGGGCAGCAAGTCCCAACAACCCATAACTCTTCCATATTCTGACCATTCTGCGAGAGCGGCGTGAAAATATTTTTTTCGGAGGCGCTGATTTTTCAATGTATTGGTAATGTATTTCAAGATGCTCGGGAACATCAGCAATTGGATCTGAAAATAATTCCTGTTGTTTGTTTTTTCTTTTATTTATTTTTTTAAAATAATATTCTCTCAGCCTATCCCACATCATCATTAACCAATCACTAATGTGCATGAAAATAGTTACACCGATCATCCCACCGATAATCGCATAAATATTTGTTTCAAACCATGTAAAATCGTAATTCTGGTTTAGGTATGCGAATGAAGG
>JANLOW010000233.1:0-6640 GCA_031366785.1 Bacteroidota bacterium
ATGTCTATGGTCAGATTCATCAAAGATATTTGGCTGCAATTTATTCTGATAGAAGATACATGATACCTAAAACTAAATATATTTTGGAGGACATGTTTTTTTCATACTTTTGCCGGCCTGATGGTGATGTAGCTCAGTTGGTAGAGCAAAGGACTGAAAATCCTTGTGTCGGTGGTTCGATTCCACTCATCACCACTTCTCGCTCATATAAACTGCATGAAAACAGAAGATAAAACTTATAAATTCGATCGCGTTTTGCTTATCGACGATAATGATATTGATAATTTTATCAATGAACGAATGATTACAACCAATTTTTTTTCCAATAGGGTTATTGTTAAAAATTCGGGCGAATCTGCTTTAAATTATCTAAGAGAAAACTCAGGAGAGGATGCAAATCTACCTCAAATCATCTTTCTTGACTTAAACATGCCGATTATGGATGGTTTTGCTTTTCTTAATGAATACGAAAAACTACCTGATACAATTAAGAAAAATTGTAAAGTCATCGTACTTTCATCATCTATTAGTCCTGAGGATATTAACCGGGCTTCTACAAATCCACTGGTTGTAAAATATGTAAATAAACCGCTAAATGAAAAGTATCTGGCGGCGATAAATTTTTGAAGAGTGATTTAAATTTTTTGAATTTATTTGAAATACTATATTAAACTCACAGGTTCTTTTCTGGCAATGTCATTAAGTTAAGTTTCATTTGCCACAAAAACACGAAGACACAAAATTGTTGGTATTCTTATTATTAGTGTTTTTGTGCTTTTGTGGCAAAAAAAACATGACCAATTTCTTAACTTAATGACATTGCTCTTCAGGATGACATTTCATATGATTGATTTAGGGTAGTAACTCACAGGATTCATTCTGAATTAATCGGACGCTAATTTCAATCGAACAGGGTTTTTTATGAAGAAAAATTCTGAAAGAATCCTGTGAATTACTTCTCCGATCCTCAAATATCAAATGTCTTCCAGAAGGGAACCTGTGAGTTAATGCGTCGAAAGTGTTCTAGTTTTGATATTTTATTATACTCTTGACAACAATGACTTTCCTTCTATACAAATATGCAATAACACAAATTAATTCAGAAAGTAAAATATTTTTTCAAAAAATAAAAATTTAACCCAAAAGCTACTTCCTAAATGGCAAGAAACTTTTGGGTTAATTGAATATAAAAATAATTTTTAGCTCGCTTTATACTACTCCTTAATCGGATTAGCCATCTTACGAATCATAGCTTCATCCATTTTTACAAACCAAAGAATAGTTTTGTTTCCGGTATTGGCATTCTTGAAGGCTTCGTAAATTTCTGTCAGTCTTTTAACTTTTTTACGGAACTCTTCCGGCTTAATAGCAGCCTTTAATAATTTTATAAAGATGGTCGCCGATTCAAACATTACTTCATCGTCAGTAATTTGTCGTTTAACACTCTGAAGAAGCTGACCACAAAGTCCATCCTCTCCCATAAAACAATATTGCAATGCCTGAAATAATTTATGTTCAACATCTGTGAACAAATATTTTTTCATAGAGAGTTCATTCCGTAGATTATTCATTACACGGGCCGCTCCCGAAAAATCTCCTTCATAAAATTTTCCGATTGCCAGGTAACTTCTATAAGAAATACAAGGATATGGTTCGCTAATGTCTGTTTCAAAATTGCTTTCCAGTTCGGAATTTATATCTGTCAACTCCTGAACATTTCCATTTCCAATAAACCGGTCGATTTTAGAGCGGAGAAATTGTGTAACGTAAAAACTGAATACGGGTTTGAATGCTATCTCAGGAACATTATTATTTATTTGCATATAATAATGATCCGCTCTAACCGAATTGCCGGTACGCTGATAGTATTCAAAATACAAGAAATCAACAAGGAATTTAATGCTTTGATAAAAAGTATCGAGCTCGTATTTATCAAAATTTTTCTTTATCTGTTGAAGGATGGAGTCAATCTCCATCTCCAACGATTTCAGATTTTCTGCTTTTGTGAAAATGCAGATATAATAAATCCTCACCAGGTTATACATAACAAATAACCTGTGCCCCTGATAGAGTTCTGATATATTAGTAAGTTCTCTTAAACAGGCCTGAACATATTCTTTATCTTTTTCTTCACGAGTAAGAAAATAATTACCGCAACGTTTTACAAAATCATAAAACAGATCTTCGGCTTTAACAACTGCAAGCGAATATGCCACGTGACGGTTGTATTCTTTTTCATAATAATCGAAATCACCGTTATACATACTTAATCTTGCCATCGCTTTATATACTATAATAAGCTCGTTGGAAAGATCATATTCGACCAATTGTTTTTCCAGATTCTTCAATGCCCTTAAAGCCACTTCACGATCATTACCAAAAACCATGGCAGGAACAAGTGCAACTTTATCTTTAAGTGCCCCAATAGGGTTTTTTACATTCTGAGATAAAAATTGTGCTATCCTTTCGTTAAGTCGCGACTTTAATGTATAGTAAGTGCTGGGGTTAACGCTAAGCAACTCCATCATCTTATCTTCGTCGAAGCTATTATTACGTGCTGCTTCTAAAACTAAATAAGGTTTATTGTTTTTACGACCGGCAACTGCAGATAAAAGTTCCTGGTATTCGGTTTCATTCAATTTTTTAATGGTCTTGTTTAATGTCTCCATTTTTCTTTTCTGTGTTTATGATTTCTAGAAGGGTGTAACGGCGATATATTTATTTTGATACAGTTAATTTAATCTTTTTCGATTTTTAAGTCAATAATTTATTGAAACCTTTTACAATCAGCTTATCAATTTTAATAATCGATTAAATCAATCATAATACCTGATTTAATGCATTATTCCTTTTTGTCTCATATTAATGAAACTTTTTTAGCCATGATTTCGGACATAAAAATGCAGAAATCTTACAGTTGTAAGGACTATCCCAAAATGAAACAACTGCATATATATAGTGAAGTATATATTGTAAAAGTTAAAAAAATACAAAAGATGAAAACATTTATCTCCAAATCATTTGATGGTATTCAGTCATCCGGAACATTCAGAGTTATCCGTTCGAAAGCTTTCTCCAACAAATTATTCATTTATTCTTTAGAGCTAGTTTTATTATACGTGCTTGTTTTTGCTGCTATGAGTGCTATAGCTCAGGAACCTGCAATTGCAAAAAAACAACCGGGTAAACTTGAGTTTGTTAAAGAAACTATTGTCTTTAACACAGGAAAAGTTTATATCAATTGGGTAGCTAAAGGAAATTCGAACGATTGCATTTATGTAATTGAAAGATCCATTGATGGAAACGAATTTGAACCTGTCGGACTTAAAGAAGGTATTGGATCTCCCCTTGAACTACTTTATAGCTGGGTAGATACAAAACCAGTTTCAGGAACTGCTCATTACAGGATTAAACAAATCGATAATGAAGGACGACTAGTTGCACAAGCAGAACCTAAATCGGTTGTTTCGCCCGAAAGTAACCCGCTATTTCTCGATAAGAGTACGAGAATGGTGCAAGTTAAATAAACAGCCTGCATCAACCCTCTTTGTCCGTTACGGCCTGGATATATTATAAAAGAGGATTTGATTTTTATTCAAAAGATTACCATAATGCTGAAAAGAAAACCGGTAAGGATATTAGCGGAACAGTTACTGTTGTTCCTGTTTCTTCTCGCCTGGCAAAACGCCAGTGCATTGCCGGTTGCATCTTTTACAGCTAATCAAACTAATGGATGTTTACCATTAAACGTTCAATATACAAGTACCTCAACCGGAGCAGTATCATGGTTTTGGGATTTAGGGAATGGAAATACTTCTACATTATCCAATCCATCTAATCTTTATACTACATCCGGAAATTTTACCATTACCTTAATTGCCTTTGATGCTTCAGGTAATTCGGATACAGCTCGTTATACAAATTTTATTACCGTTGAAGGTAGGCCCACTGCCGATTTTAATTCGAATATCACAACGGCTTGTCCCGACAACAATTTATTCCTTTTTACTAATTCCTCTTTCGGAGGTGCTACAAGCTTTCTGTGGGATTTTGGCGATGGTACTACATCTTCACTGGAAAATCCAACACATTCATACACTTATGCCGGAATGTTTACGGTTACTTTAATTGCAATGAATGGTTCTGGATGTCAGGATGATAAAATAAGAAATCAATATATAACAGTTTTTCCAAAACCGGATGCATCGATTTCAGTTAACGATACATCAACATGCGATCCTTCCACTGTTTTCCAATTTTCTAATAATTCAACAAACGGGACATCTTGGAATTGGGATTTCGATGATTTATCTGCTTCCTCTTTACAAAATCCATCTCACACATTTCCAAGACCCGGAACTTTTAATGTTTCTGTTTTAGTTTCCAATTCCTTTGGATGTTCAGATACTACAGATAACCCTTTAAAAATATATGTTGGTTTACATAACTGGGCAACCTTTGAAGAAAATGTTGATAGCGGCTGCGCCGAACTTGCTGTTCAATTTACAAATGCAAATGCAAACGTTGCAACAAGTTTCTGGTCCTTCGGTGATGGTTCTACTTCATTTGCAAATTCTCCTTCCCACACATATACTTCAGGCGGAAATTTTTCTGTTTCCCTAATTGTAACTACTACCAACAATTGCGTTGATACTGTTGTAAAAAGTAATCATATTAAAGTAGGTATAAAACCAGCAACGAGTTTTCAATATTCAAATGCTATAGGTTGCGCCCCTCTTCCGGTTCAATTTACTAATTCGTCCACAAATTTTGACTCATGTGTTTGGTATTTTGGCGACGGAACTTCATCAACAGAAATAAATCCGACACATGTTTATACATCGGGAGGAACTTTTAGTGTTACTCTTCAATGTTGGAGTTCTTCCGGATGTGGAAGCAATATTATCAAAAATGATATTGTTACTATTACAAAACCCAATGCTATATTTAATGCCTCCCCCCGCATTGGATGTCCTCCGCTAATGTCTTCTTTTATATCTACAGCACTTTCAGGAAATTTAAATTATCTATGGAATTTTGGTGATGGAGGAACTTCTATACAAGCAAATCCAATACACAACTATTCAACATCTGGAAATTTTGATGTATCACTTATTGTTATAGATTCAATCGGATGCACAGATACTATTTTCAAACCTAATTATATCCAAACTGTTAATCCCGCTGCCAATTATATTCCTCCGCCAACAACTTCCGGATGTGCGCCCCTTACTGCACAATTCACCGATGCAACAGCCGGATCTGTGTCCTGGTTTTGGAATTTTGGCGATGGCTTTACTTCCACTGTACAAAATCCTACTCATACATATTCTTCGACCGGTACATTCACTGTTTCACTTACTACTACATCAGCAGGTGGCGGGTGCTCGCAAACAATTAGCAACTTCAGCACATTTGATGTTAATGGCGGATACGCAGGTTTTACTCATACAGCATCACCATGCCCACCTTATTTTGCAACATTTCAGGACACGTCTTTAAATGCTGTTTCCTGGTTTTGGGATTTTGGCGATGGCAAAACAGACACAACTCAAAATCCGACTCACACGTATGCAACGCCGGGTTATCACAGTGTTTCTCTTAATATAACAACTGCCGATGGATGTTCGTACACAACCATGCAAAGCAACATCGTTTATTTTTCACCTTTTGGCGCTAATTTTTATGGAGTACCTCTCGATACTATTTTTCCATTGCCGGTGCAGTTCTATTCAAATTCTGTAGGAGCAACTTCATGGCTCTGGAGTTTCGGAGACTCCACTTTTTCTTCGAATGAAAACCCTCTTCATACATATTCTACACTATTGGCTTACGCTGTTACTCTAACAATATCCAACGGTACTTGTTCAATATTTTACAATCCGCCACCTTTCATTTTTGGAAATCCTGATACAACAATGATTGATTTAGGACACGGTCCGACTATCGATGTTCAACAAGGCTGTACTCCATTAAATGTACTCTTCACAAATAGAATTGCCGGTGCCGCCTTCTGGAATTGGGACTTCGGAGATGGAAGTACATCGGACCTTGAATTCCCAACTCACATTTATACTCAAACAGGAATATATAATGTAACTCTTACCACAATTGATACTTCAGGAATTGTTCAGGTTTTGCAAATGGATAGTATTGTTCGCGCATCCGGACCACAACCGGGATTTATTTTAACACAAACAGTAAGCTGCACGAATACATTTGTATCATTGATAGATACTTCAAGGAATGCTACCAAATGGAATTGGAATTTGGGTGATGGTACTATTGACTCTACTCAAAATCTAATTCATCTTTATAGTTCAGGTCTGCCGAATTATATAATTACTCAAACCGTCAGCGATACGATGGGTTGCAGTGCAAGTATATCAACCAGTATTTTTGCTAACTCATCAAGTCCGCTCCTCGCCAGTGAAAGTGAAGTTTGTGGTTACGACACTGTACGGTTTTTTACAAGCTTACAAAATTTTACTTCTTATCTATGGAGTTTCGGTGATGGCTCGACATCCAATCAGATGAATCCATCTCATGTTTATTCATCAGAAGGAAATTATACTGTTAGTTTAACTATTTCTGACAATAGCGGTTGCATACAAACATTTTTTGTAAACTCAACAATAAA
>JANLOW010000335.1:0-1505 GCA_031366785.1 Bacteroidota bacterium
TTTATTGAATGATTTACAATTTCATGAATTTTTGAAAAAATATTTTTTAGCTGTCGGTAATCTATAATGCAAGCGCCATTAATAATTTATAAATCAAAAAAATAATTGAGGAAATGTCATTGTTTTATATTGATAAATTGAAAACATTTATTATTTTGTTGTGCAGATTTTGTAAAGTTGACAAGTGATTTCTTACCAAAACGAAAGCCCACAGAAATAGGATATTCAGATTCCCCTGTCTATTTTATTTTTAATTTCAGGTACAGTTTTCAGGTAGACATAAATGGCCTTTAATTCAGCATCGGTAAGATAAACAAACGGCATCATAGGCGGACGAAGAGATGGGCCACTAGGAACAATTCCACTTCTTAATGCATTCATGAATTGTTCTTCATTCCACTTTCCAATACCGGTTACTTCATCGGGAGAAATATTGAGGGATGTTATTTTGGAACCATCGGGAGCTGTCATAGTATTTCCGCCTCCAAAAAATCCTTCCGACTTTTCCGGTTCTAACATATTCATAGTTTCAAATGATTTAGAATGACAAGCATAACATTCGAGTTGATATAAAGTAAGATACTTTCCCCATGCCAATTGATTAGTTGTATCAGGGTCGGGGATTACTTCTTTTGGATAGTCAAAAGGTTTAAAAGCGATCGTGCATAAAAATTTAGTAAGAAAGGATGGTTCTGATGCAGGCAATTCATCCTTACTTGCCTGAACTTCGGGTCTGTCGGAACGAAGAAACGCAACAATAGAACACAAATCTTCATCTGAAATATGAATGAGTTTTGGCATATAGGGAGGAACAAACTGGCCGTTAAAAGGATTGATACCGGTACGTATAAAATAAATCAATTGAGCATCTGTCCATTTACCAATTCCAATTTCAGGATCATTAGTAATATTTTTGGAATTGATAGTGCCAAACTCAGGGATTTCATACATATTGACACCCGATAGTTTACCTGTTTTATTATCGAAATGACAGTTATTGCATAGCATAGATGCAATTTTTGCTCCACGCTCTATGCGATGCGGAGTAACTTCTACATTTGGAATATCAGGAACCATAACTTCATATTTAGGTATTCCCCGGATGGCAATAAAAGCTACAAAACCACCGGCTAATACGGCAACAATTAAAATAATGATGCCAAGAATCTTGAAGATTTTTTTCATAGGAATATTATTTAGAAATAATTTTAATAAAAATATTTTAGGCCCTAATCTGTAAAATAGAACCAAATATAAAAAAGTTTCAAATATAATTCCTGATTTTTTTTAATAATCTAACAGGTCAAATAGAATGAAATATATTGTTTGGGAAAATTTTCCAAAAACACAGGAAAATTATTGTTATGGAAAAATAATTAAACTTGTTTGTAAAGCTGCAAATTTTTATTTTTTGATACTTGATACTTGATACTTGATACTTGATACTTGATACTTGATACTTGATACTTGATACTTGATACTTGATACTTGATACTTGATACTTG
>JANLOW010000336.1:0-6823 GCA_031366785.1 Bacteroidota bacterium
AGATTCTGATTCACTTCCTGAATACGATATCCTTGACAGAGTACTATTTCAATACGTCGAATGCAGAAAAGGACCCGATGAAATTATTGCTATTGGTTTCGACAAAGAGTTAGTGGCACGAATTCTGAAAATGGTTAATAAGAATGAGTATAAACGTTACCAGACACCACCGATACTTCGTGTATCGCCCAAGGCTTTTGGAATGGGTAGGAGATTGCCGATTGTGGGGAAGTATCTGGCGTAAATTTAAAAGTAAAATAACCGATAAATAAGCGATTTGTTCTTGTAAGTCTCTTGGATAGCAACACCAAGAAATCCAATTCTAAGCTGCGCCAATAATTTCAATTTTTTTTTGTAGATTAGCAAAGTGATATTAAATATCGTAACCTTGCAAATTCCATTTATCTACTTTGGCAAACCCATTAAATAAATGAATTCAAACCAATCAAAATCGAAAAATATCTTTCTCGCTGATGACGATGCTGATGATTGCTTGTTGTTTGAAGATGCTTTAAAAGAGTTGAACGTTAAATCCAATCTCACTATTTCTAATGATGGAGTGGAACTGATGACCACCTTAGATGAAACCGTGCCGCCTCCACCCGATGTTATCTTTCTTGACCTGAATATGCCACGAAAAAATGGTTTTGAATGTTTGAAGGAAATTAAACAAAATCCAAAGTTAAAGGAAATTCCTGTTGTCATTTTCTCCACATCTTCTTCTGCTGATATCGTAGATAAAACATACCGCTGGGGTGCAAATTGTTATATCTGCAAGCCCCGTTCATTTTTACTTTTAAAAAAGACAATTGAAACTGTCTTGTCTTTAAGCTTGCAAATAAATCAACAACCTTCAAGGAATCAATTTGTTTTAGAAATCAACTGATATTGTCAGTAGTAAGATGGAAAAAGCCAACTATTCCCGCCTTAAAATTATTTTTCTTTCAACAATAATTTTTTTAATTGCACTTTCTATCTTTTCTTATATAAGAATTAATAACCTTATTGATAAATCGGAATTGGTTAGCCATAGTAACATCGTAAACCTTGAACTTGAGAAGACTTTTTCTCTTCTTAAAGATGCAGAGTCCAATCAGCGTGGATTTATTCTTACACTAGATTCTATATTTTATACCGACCTTAATAAAGCTCTCGAACTTCTTAATTTTCAGTTTAACAAAATAGATTCTCTAACAAAAGATAATCTGTCTCAACATATCAATGCAACCGTATTGTTGGCATTAGTTCATAAAAGAACAGATTATTTGAAAAGTATATTACTTGATGTAGCAAATGCACGTGTTACTATAAAAGCATATTTAGGCGGCAAATCGTTGATGGATGATGTTCGCAAACAAATTAATAAAATGGAAAAGGAAGAAGACCAGCTACTAAATGAGCGCATATTAGCATTCAACAGGGAAACTTTCGTTACGCCCTTATTTACCATTTTTCTCATTCTTTCTGCCATTTTAATTCTTATTGCGTCGTATTTTAAAATAATACAAGAGATAAAAATATCTTACGCACTGAAATCTGAAATAGAAATACTGGATGACTCTTTCGGTAATATAACAGCTGAATTAGGTAGCAATAAAAAACAATTAAAAGAAAGCGAAGTACGAATCCAAACCATTCTCCAATATGCGCCAGATGCCGTTATTACAATTAACGAAAATGGAATTATTATGAGCTGGAACCCTCAGGCAGAAAACATTTTTGGTTGGAAAGAAAACGATGTGCTTGGAAAAACATTAACAGAAACAATTATCCCTGAGAGATATCGAGAGCAGCACACAATCGGAATTAAGAATTTTTTAAAAACGGGTGAAGGACCTGTTATCAACAAGCCGATTGAGATATTTGCTGTGAAGAAAAATAAAAATGAATTCCCTGTTGAACTAAAAATATCCTCTTCTAAAATAAATGGCAGCTATATGTTTATCGGATTTGTCCGTGATATTTCGATACGCAAGCAAGGAGAAAAAGCACTTAAAAACAAAACTATACAGCTTAATAAAGCCAATATTGAACTTTTGCGAGCCAACGAAACCCATGAACATGCTGAGGAAACAGGTTTATTTGGCAGCTATCGCTACGACTTCAAAACTCAAAAAGTAAACTGGTCTGATAACCTTTATCGAATCCTTGGCTGTGAACCACAGGAATTTCCTGCCTCTTCTGAAAATTTTATGAAATTTACTCACCCCGATGATGTAGAATATGTTTTAAAAGCCACTAACGATGCGTTTACACAAAAACATATTTCAAAATGGGAGTACCGCATGATTCCCAAAAACGGTAAACCTATTTTCGTTCGGGGAACGGGTAGAATTATTGTTGATAAGGATGGGTTGGAATTTATGATTGGCACCCTGCAGGATATAACAGCAGAAAAAGAACATAAACAAAAAATTATTGAAGCCAATGAATCGCTTCAGCAAAAAAATCAGGAGATTGCTATTAGTAAATACAACAAACGATTTCTCACCGAATTTGCAGAGCGTTTTGCAGCAAATAAAGTCAACAACGATTTTTTTAATTCTCTCGTTCAATATATCTCTGACATAACTTTTCTCGACTATGTGCTAGTAGGTAAACTTGAACAAAAAATTACTAATGAATCGACAATTCATACTATTTCTCTTTGCGCTTTTGGTAAATTATCCGAAAACATTTCATATCCATTGCCTTTTGGACCATGTGAACAAGTAATTGGTGGAACATTATATTCATATCCTCAAAAATGTAAACAAATATTCCCAAAAAATCAAACGCTCGTTCAATTTAATGTAGAGGGCTATTTAGGATATCCTTTGCAAGATTTTCAGGGGAATACAATTGGATTAATTGCTGTTATGCACCAGAAAGCTATTGAAGACCCTGAGACGGTATCGTCTCTTTTAAAAATTGTTGCGAAGCGGGCTGAGATAGAAATGGAACGAATTAAGAATGAAGAAACACTAAAAAACAAAACCAACCAGTTAGTCGAAGCCCAGCAATTAGCACATATTGGAAGTTGGGAATGGGATGTGCCGACAAATAAAATTGAATGGTCGGATGAACTCTACCGGATTTACGGATTAAGCCCTCAGAAGTTTGAAGCTAATTATGAGAATTACCTCAAATATATTCATCCTGATGACAGAGAATATGTGAATAGTATTGTGCAAAAGGCTTTTAAAGATCATCAGCCTTTTAATTTCTTTCACAAAGTTGTGCAACCAGACGGAACTGTGCGTATACTTAGTTCAACAGGAAAAGTATTTACCGATGACAATGGTAATACCATAAGGATGTCAGGAACCGCACAGGATGTTACAGTTCAAAAAAAGTATGAAGAAGAATTGAAAGAGAGTGAAGAACGATTTTTTAAAATTTTCGACAACAATCCTATTGCAATGACTCTTTCAGAAATTAAAACCAACAAAATAAAATACGCCAATAATCTCTTTTATTCTGTTTTTGGTTACTCCAATGAGGAAATTATTGGTTATTCATCTGATGAAATAAATTTAATGTCTCGTGATGAAAACGAAAAAGTAATGGCAGTCATTCTTGGCTATCTTCAAGAAAATCGCACTTTAGAAGAATTGCAAGCATTGTCAGTTGAAGAAACTGAAGAATTGCTTATTAAGTTAAAACAAACAGAAGCTATGAGGGATTTTGAGGTTCTTTATACTCGAAAAAATGGGGAAACATTTTCTGCTCTTATTTCTTACGAAATAATAAGATTTGGAAATAAAAGTTATACAATAACTTCTTATTTGGATATCACCGAAAGAAAAAAAGTGCAAGAACAACTAAAAATTCAAAATGAAAAGCTTGTAAAAATAAATAAAGAGCTTGAAGCCTTCAATTATGTATCAAGCCACGATTTGCAGGAACCATTACGTAAAATTCAAATCATCGCTTCCCGTATAATCGCTACTGAAAATCAAAACTTATCTGACACGGGTAAAGATTATTTTAACAGGATGCAGCAATCAGCCAACCGGATGCAATCTCTCATCAAGGATTTACTAGCCTATTCACGTACAAACACCACTGAGCGAAAATTTGAAAAAACTGACCTCAACTCCATTATTGAAGAAATAAAATCAGAATTAAAAGAAACCATTGAAGAAAAACAAGCAATCATAGAAGCTACTGAAATGTGTGATTGTAATATTATTCCGTTTCAGTTTCGCCAACTCATGACTAACCTCATCGCCAATGCTCTGAAATTTTCAAAACCTGAAGTTTCACCACGGATAATTTTAAAAAGTATTATCACAAAAGGCAACAAACTTAACAATGAAAAGCTTTTACCTGAACAGAATTATTGCCACATTACAATTTCTGACAACGGCATCGGTTTTGAACCTCAGTATAGCGAAAAAATATTTGAAATATTTCAACGCATAAACAGTAAAGATAAATATGCTGGAACCGGAATAGGGCTTGCTATCGTAAAAAAAATTGTAGAAAATCATTTCGGTATCATTACCGCAACAAGCCATTTGAATAAAGGAGCAACATTTGATATTTTTATTCCTTCAAATTAAAATTAATAATTTAAAACCAGAAAAAACAATGACAATCTATATCAAATACGACATAAACGCAATTTGTAAAAAAATCTTACAGGAACAATTTGATAAATTAGGATTAGATTATTTATTGATAGGTATTGGTGAAGTGGAAATAAAAGAAAATATTTCTGATTTAAAGTTGAAACAACTTACCTCCGGATTAAAGAATTATAGTATAGAAATTGTTGAAAATTACAAAAGTATTTTAGTACAAAAAATAAAAGATGCAATAATGGAAATGGTTTATATTGAAGAAAAGCTACCCAACTCAAAAACCTCAACATATTTAGCAGACAAACTAAAACATAGTTATTCTTATATCTCTAATCTTTTTTCGGATGTTACCTACACTACAATCGAAAATTTTATAATCCTCCAAAAAATTGAACGAGCAAAACAATTATTAATAATCAATGAATTAACCATTACCGAAATTAGTTGGAAACTTAATTATAGTAGCACAGCACATTTCAGTAATCAATTTAAAAATATAACCGGATTAAAGCCTACCACTTTCCAACGAATTATTAATAAAAAACACAACGCAATTAAGGTTAAGTAATATACATACCTAAAACTTAAAAAAATTTTAAAACCATTTCAAAATGCAAAACGAACTAATCCATATTTTACTTGCAGATGATGACGAAGATGACCGGCTTTTTTTTAAGGATGCTTTTGAAGAAATAAAAATAAAAACATTGGTTCATACTGTGAGTGACGGAGTGGAATTAATGGATTATCTTACCCAAGGCGGCATTGTATTACCACACGTCCTTTTTCTTGACCTTAATATGCCTCGCAAAAATGGAATGGAATGTTTAAAGGAAATAAAACAAATAGATCGATTAAAAGATATTGCTGTTGTTATTTATTCAACTTCATCATCAGAAGAAAATATTGAAGAAACATTTGTTAATGGAGCAAATGTTTACATAAACAAGCCAAGTGATTTTGACATACTTAAAAAAGTATTGTCAGAAATAATCACCCTTAATTGGCAATATCAAACTTCAAATTTAAACAGAGATAATTTTTTACTTCTCCGTTAATTTCATTAACTCTGCTTATATGATACCTTAACCGGACTAATATAACATAGATATTATTGCCGCATTATTTATCTTAATAACAGTTTCTGCAATACAATAAAACCCCTAACTTTGGCGTTAAATAGACCACGTTGAAAAATACTTTCTGTTTATCACTTTTAACATTTTATTTTTTCGGAACATTCTCTTTACCGGTGGGTGACTTTTCAATGCTTAATGATTTAACTGAAATGTATGGCTATTGTAAAGCGCCAGAAGTTATAGATATGGTACCTCTTGGTTTTATCACCGTTCATTTAGTAAACATTGACGACCTTTTTGACAAACATGAAAATGGAGACAAGCACAAATCAATTATTAATTTTATTAAATCAAACTAACAATGAAAAAAATATTTTTCTCCGTGTTATTGCTTATATGCATTATTACAACAGGATTTGCTAAAAGCAAAATACCCTTGGTTGTTATTACAGACTTCAACCTAAAATTTCCAAACGCTACCAATGTAAAATGGGACAAAGAAAATGCTCATGAATACGAGGCAGAGTTTGATTGGAATGGAGCAAACTATTCAGCTAACTTCAGTGATAAAGGTGAATGGTTAGAAACCGAAAGTCCATCTTCTTTTAATCAACTTCCGGAAATCGTTAAAACTGAATTTAACAAATTACATAAAGGGGCAAAAGTTAAAGGCGTTTCTAAAATTGATAATTCAAAAGGAAAAACCATGTTTGAAGTTGAAATAATGAAAGGCGCCAGAATCGTCGAATTGTTTTATACAGAAGATGGAACGGAGACAAAAGAATAAATAAACGAAAAAGGTAAAACGACGAAAGCCGTTTTACCTTTTTAAAATTTAAACAACATGATAAGAAATAAAAAAATAATTCAGCATGTGCCGGGATCAACATCGATAAAAAATATTTAAATTCAAAATGAAGAGCCATTTAATGGTTATTCATTTTATAAATGCCAAATGCCAAACAATACATCTCAACATATTTTAAGTACATCGGCAAATCTTTTGGGATTTTGCCTTTTTGTTATAACCTCATTGCATATTAGCAATCATGCAGAAACTAGTTTCATTGATGAATTTACCTCTGTAATTGCTTTGCTTCTTGTTTTTTCATGTTTGTTTTCATTTATTTCCATACGTACAAATAATGAAAAAAGGGAGTTCCGGTTTGAAACAAT
>JANLOW010000337.1:0-11664 GCA_031366785.1 Bacteroidota bacterium
CAAATAAGAAGTACATTATCTGTTTCAACAACGATAAAATTTTCGAGTCCCTGGATTACTGCTAGTTTATTCTTCGTCATGTTAATAATACAGTTTGAAGTATGATCAACCATAACATGTGGTCCGACAATGGCATTTCCTTGTTTGTCGTGAGGAAGATGTTCATACAATGATTTCCATGTACCAAGATCGCTCCATCCGAATTCGGCGCTAAGCACATAAACATTTCTGGCTTTTTCCATGATACCATAATCGATTGAAATATTTTTACAAAGAGCATAAGCCTTTCGAATAAAATCAGCTTCTGTTGGTTTATAATAATGTTCCATTCCTTCCATAAAAATTGAGTGCATTTCCGGCATATTATCTTCAAAGGCTTTCAGGATTGTTTTAACATTCCATAAAAAGATCCCGGCATTCCACAAAAATTCTCCGCTTTTCAAAAAAAATTTTGCCATTTCCAGATTAGGTTTTTCTGTAAATGTTTTTACTTTACGTATTTTAAATTCTTCGTTGCTGGTATCTTCATTAAATTGAATATATCCATAACCTGTATCCGGCCGGCTGGGATGGATACCAATGGTTAGCAGTACATCATTCTCTGCTGTGAAGGCAAGACCACGAATTATGGCTTCACGAAAATTATTTTCATTTTTAATAATGTGATCGGAGGGAGCAACGACAAGATTTGCATTTGGATTTACAGCATAAATTTTTGATGCAGCATAAGCAACACAAGGAGAAGTGTTTCTTCGTTGTGGTTCGGCCAATACCTGATCTTTTTTTAATTCCGGAATTTGTTGGAATATAAGAGGGAGATACGTTTCATTGGTGACGATATAAATATTTTCCGGCGGGCATATCGTTAAAAAGCGCTCATACGTTTGACGTATTAGAGTTTTCCCTGTACCGAGTATGTCAATGAATTGTTTTGGATAATTATTACGACTCATTGGCCAAAAACGGCTTCCAATGCCGCCGGCCATAATGACACAGTAATTGTTTTTCATCAGATGTTTTAAAAACTTTTCTTTTTGAATAAAGAATTAATCGATAAAAATATTTTTTTTATTGTAAGTAAAAGTATTGTAATTGTTGATATCGGTTTATGAAAATCAACAATGAAGAATTATATTTCAAATATCTTCTCTGTTACTATTAATTTTTTTCACTTAAGTGCAGACAATGCTTTTTTTAATGAAGTAAAAACATTTGGGATTTCTTCAATATTGCATGTACCAACCGAAAGCCTGTACCATGGCGAATCGTCGGAAGATCCAAAAGCAGAAAATGGAACAAGACCAAGTTTTGCTTCATCCAGAATATATTGTGTTACATCTTTCTGTGTATATAATGTTTTACCATCGGTAGTTTTTTTTCCTTTCAGATCGAACCGAACGGTAAGATAAATGGCCGCTTGAGGTGAAATAGAATCTACACTAAATCCTTCTTTTTTTAGTTGAACAAATCCATTGTAAAATCCCTGAAGTCTGTTGTTCATTTCATCTTTAAAATGAATTAGGTAATTATCAACTGCGGTTTTATTTTTCAAAAATTCTGCTACAGCAATTTGCTCTGCTTTTGGAGCCCAGGCACCAACATGAGATAAAATCGCTTTCATTTTGTCGATGATAACTCTTGGGCCGGTTGCCCATCCGACACGGACTCCGGTAGCAGCAAAAGATTTTGAAATACCATCAATGAATATGGTATAATCTTTCATTGCCGGTCTGAGTGAAACAGGATCATAATGTTTCGTATTTCCATAAGTAAGTATCCAGTAAATTTGATCATACAATAAATACACAGGTTTTTCATTGGCACCCCTGCGTTTATTTTCTTCTAAAATAAGATCACAGATATCTTCTAATTGTTTTTTTCCGAAAACGGTACCGGTAGGATTTAAAGGCGAACAAAGAGCAATCAATGTTGCATTTTGAATATATGGACGAATATCATCGGCAACAGGCATAAAATTATTCTCAGCACTGGTTTCCATAAAAACAGGATTCACTCGTGCGAGATGGCAATAATGATTGTTATTCCAGGAGGGGACAGGAAAAACGACAGACTCTCCCGGATCCAGAAGGGTAGTATAAACAGCATAAATCAGAGGACGGGCACCGGCAGAAATTAAAACTTCATCAGGTGTGAACGATTGATTTTGTTTCTCCCGTAAAAATTCTGCGGCAGCTTTTCGTAACTCTAACATTCCATTGGCGGCAGGGTAGTTGGTTTGATGTTCTTTATAAGCTTTGATAATGGCATCATTCAATTCGGCAGGAATTGGAAAAATAGCCGGGTCAAAATCACCAATGGTATAATTATAAATCTTTTCACCCTTACGGATTTTTTCATTGATTTCGGCTGCCAGTTTAATGATCTCCGAACCAATAAGCGTTTCAGCCATTTCTGAAACCTGAAGAGGCAAGCGCTTTTCTACTGCGGTTTCCGACATATAAATTAGGTTTTAAGGGTGGAAAGCAAATGTAAGGAAATTGTTGGATTTTAAATTTAAATTGAATGTTCTTCGCCTACGGTTTAGCTATGCAAATTTATAAAAGATTTAGGGATTAGATTTCTAAATTATAAGCATTTGAATGAATTATTTGACAGTAATTAGCTTTACTTCAGCTAATGGGCTTACAAAATACACCCTGTTAGAATTCATTTCCAGGCAATGAAAACGGCTTCGTATTTTATGTCCTTTTTTAAAAACAAAACCGGATCGTGATTGATGTAAACTAAAAATTGTATGCTCGGGAAGATCTTCTAAATGAATTACGTTTTCTGTTCGCAGATCGTATTTTCTTAATGTTCTCAAAAGATTATGATCCGTACAGCTGGAAGCCGCAGGGTTCTGAATGTAATTTGATAAAGCAGTATGTAAATCCTCCGGGAATATACCCTTGATGATGAAATCGCTTAATAATAAACGAAATTCATTTTTCCACTCTTTACCGTGCGGCTCATGTTTGTTTTTAAATTTTGTAAATGCATGAAGATGTGCAACCTCATGAACAAAAGTAATTAGAAATGCAAAAGGGTTTAAATCGTGATTTACAGAAATACGATGCCCTCGGCCGGCATCCATTGGTCTGTAATCTCCGAATTTACTAGAACGGCCTCTTGTTATTTTAAGATGAATGTTTTTTTGAATAACCCAGGATGTACAATCTTCTACAGCCGGTTCGGGTAAATATTTTGAAAGTACAGAAGAAATTTTTTCGCGCGACATCAGAGTCACAAAAATAATAAATGAACAAGAACTGGTACGTATAAAAAATAAATATTTAAACAATCAGAATGTTAATCGGTTTTATGAACCATTAAAGCTGAATTATTTATTGAATGTATTGCATTGAAAATAACTTCAACATCATATGCTTTTGATGCCGGAACGACAAGAGCTTTTACAATATAGCTACATTCAATAAGAATATCTTTTTCAGTTGGCTGACTTACATTTACTTCATAATTGGAAAAATAATTATTTATTTTTTTATTGAAATCTAAAATATTTGTAACTGTAACCGGGTGATCAAAATGAATGAAGAAACGATGGATATCCTGCGATTGAAAATCCGGATAATAGTCCAGGTGACGGTTTTTTGAATTAAATTCTTCTTCAATAATATAATTGAACAAATTTTTCAGATCTAATGTAAAATCTTTTTCACTGTTTTTTTTCAGGCGTTTATTTAAAGTGAATTCCTGATTCACGGTTGTTTCAAAGGGGAATTTTTTTCCAACATTTGAAATATTGGAAACAACTTTTGATTTTGCATCAGCTGTCAAAGATATTATTTTATAATAGGAAGAGTTCATAGTTGTATCAACAGATCCGTATTTATAAAAACCTCTTGTCATGGTAGAGAATTGTCCCGACAAATGGATTTTAGCTTTTACATTTACATTGGACGAATCGAGTGAAATATCTATTTTACAAAAGGTGTTTCTAAAATTACTTTCTTTATTGCTAATCGGGGTTTTAATAAATTTAAATTCTACTTGTGGAATAAGATCGAATTTTTTCAGTGCTTGTTCATTTTGAGGAGTTAAAATAGAATAAGTGTCTTCATAATAAAAAGGTAATTCATTTGGTTCATAACCGAAGCGATAGGATTTAGGATAAAAGTGAAGGATATAGCCATTGTAAGGAATAGCAATAGACAATCTCGAAGCAATCAATGTTTCAAAATGATTGATGTCAATTTCAGAAATTCTTTTGTCGGTTAATAGGGAATGATAATATAACGTATCTAAACGAGTCATAATTTCATCATATAAACGCATCCGGCTCATTTGCCGAAATGTTTTGTCTTCGATATTTTTTCCGAGATGTTCAATATCTTCAGCTTCGCCTAAATAATAACCCAAATCATTTTTAAATATATAATTTTCAGCGAGATCTCTTTGCAATTCTGAAACAACAGAACAGGAAGTAGAATCTCCTGCTTTTTTTGTTTCTTCTTCGGTTAATTTATTTAATACTGTCGTAGTAATATCCGTTCTGCCTGTTCGTAATTTTGGATTTTCATATTTATAACCTGCATAGGGAAGCATAACGTATGTCCATGGATATGGAAGCGGGGTTTGAATATATTTTGTTGTAGGATTTATTATTCCGAAATCTCTTAGATGTTCGTAAAAGGTAATGAAAGGTAATTGTTTATACGGACGTGCTCCGGATTCATTAATACAGCCCTGAAGGTTTTCTAAATGAAAATAATATTCGGTATAGTGAGGATTAGAAGCCGTAACCATTGTTGAATCTTTTGCAAAAGCTCCATTATGATAAGAAATAATAAAAAGTTGTTTTTCAGGGTAACGAAATGTAAAATCAAGACTTTGAATAGGAATATCTGAATTGAAAAAAATTCTATTTGATGCACCAAAATTATAAACACCTTCATATGAATAATCAAGTTCAACTTCATCACCGATTTCGAGATTATTCAATTGAAATATCCAGTTATAAAATTTTTTTACAATTATAGTTCCGTTGAAAGTTTGTTCAATGGTGTTTTCACTAACAATTGCTTTTTTTATTGTACCATTTGGTTTAATTATTCGGGCGGCAAAAAATTTTACACATTCAAATTCGCCAAACGGCCTTAAAATATTGTTTCTATTCTCAGGTCTGACATTATAATAATCCGATGCCGGATCAAAGCTTTCAGGTAAAATTATCTTGCTGTATTTGTCAATTCCTTTCTGTGTGAGAAATTTTATTCGCATATGTTTTTTTATCAGTGGATTTACTCCCTGTACAGACTCATCAATAAAAATATAATTGGCAGCAATATTCAGAAAATAATATTCGGGAACACGCATTCCGCCTTCATTATAAATACAATGCTCTTCTAGGATTACGGCATCTTCATTTAAAAAAAGGCTGTCTACTTTAATAGAAGTAAGAGATTTTGAAGGCCATTCAAATTTGAAATTCTTGTATTTAGAACTCTGTGCAAAAATGGATAAAATTAAAAAGGTGTAAAAAATAAAAAAGTAAAATATTTTCATATTATTTTTTCTGTAAAGTAAAAAATAATTTTAGAACAACTAGAATAAATTTTCTGATTATTTTAGAAATTGATAAGCAATCAAACTAGCCACATAAGCCATTAAGCTCATATAAATAATCTGAAACAAAGGATATTTAATTTTTCGGGTTTCCCGGTAAACTACTGCCACAGTGCTCATGCATTGCATGGCGAAGGCATAAAAAAGCATTAAAGAGATTCCCGTTGCAAAACTATACCTCGGTCCGCCGGTATCTTCATTAATTTCATTTTGCATTTTTTCTTTAACAGTAAGTTTCGCCGATTCGCCTGTACCAACACTATAAATTGTTGACATGGTACCAACAAAAACCTCACGTGCTGCAAAAGAAGTTATTAATGCGATTCCAATTTTCCAATCGAAACCAAGAGGTTTTATTACCGGTTCGATAACATGGCCAAGTTTACCGGCATATGAATATTCTAGTTTTTCAGTTTGTATTTTTTTTTCGATTTCTTTTTCACTATTCAAAGAAATCACGGAAGGGTTTCTGTATTTACCTTCTATTCTTTTAAATTCACCGGAAGGACCAAAAGAAGATAGCATCCATAAAATAATTGATATCGATATAATAACTTTACCAGCATCCACTAAAAAAATCCGGACTTTTTCGGTAATATGTAGGCCAATAGTTTTCCAGCGGGGGGCACGGTACATAGGCATTTCCATAACATAAAAACTTCTCTCATTTGAGTGAATAATATGTTTCATAACCCAGGCCGCTGCAATAGCAGCAAAAAAACCAATGAGGTATAATATCATTAATACCAGTCCTTGCATATTAAAACCATATATGTATTTGCCGGGAATAATAAGTGCAATAAGAAGAGTATAAACCGGTAAACGTGCCGAACAACTCATTAGAGGTGTAACCATTATTGTAATCAGGCGTTCTTTTTTATTTTGTATTGTTCGGGCAGACATGATAGCAGGAACAGCACAAGCAATACCACTCATTAATGGGATTAAAGATTTTCCGTTTAAACCGAAACGCCGCATCATTTTATCCATGAGGAAACTTACTCTCGACATATACCCAGTGTCTTCGAGTATGGCAACAAAAAAGAATAACAAAGCTATTTGCGGAATAAAGACTACGATACCGTTTAACCCCGCAAGTATTCCATCAACAACCAGATCATTTATAAATCCGGCAGGAAGACTTTTACTTATTTCTATACTTAACCATCGAAAGCCGCTATCAATAAGATCCATAGGATAACGTGCCCATGCAAAAATCGCTTGAAATATCAAGAAGAGGATTAAGAGAAAAATTATATAACCCCAAACTCTATGTGTTAAAATATTGTCGATGCGGTATGAGTACGATTTACGAATAGGATTTTCGGGTGATACAACATATTCATTCATTATCCCGGAAATAACTTTATATCTTTCAATGGTTTCACGCGCCTGCATTTGTGGCGCATTAAAATTATTTTCAGAACATATTTTTCTGATCTTTTCTTTATTGTATTCGTGAATTTCAAAACTTGAAATTAATTCGAGGTTGTTGGCGACAAGAAATGCATTGTAGTCGCTGTTTACTTTTACCGTTTGTCGGATCGTGTCAACTACTACTGGAGAAAATGAATGGATATCAATAAAATTATTTTCAGGAAGAGTGAATGGTTGAGTAATGGCTTTTTTTAATTCAGCCAATCCTTCCTGCTTTCTTGCATTCATCGGAATAACCGGAATACCGAGTTTTTGTGATAATGCATAGAAATTTATTTCGATTTTTTTAAAACGAACAATATCCATCATGTTTATTACCATGATGACAGGAATTTTAAGATCAATAATTTGGGAACAGAGGAAAAGATTCCGCTTTAGATTTGTTCCATCTGCTATAACGATGGTTACATCCGGATGCATTTCATTTTGCGGATCACAGAGTAATTGAAATGGAATTTTTTCTTCGGGAGATTTCGGATAGAGAGAATAAGCTCCGGGTAAATCTATAAACTCACAACTTACAGCATCTCCATTCTCTTTTTTTAATACAGAATATCCAAGTCTTTTATCAACAGTAACACCAGGAAAATTAGCAACTTTTTGATTAAGCCCGGTCAGAGCATTAAAAACGGAGGACTTCCCGCTGTTGGGATTTCCTATTAATGCTATTTTAAGTTTTTCCAATGGTATTAGCTGAATCTATTATGGACAAAATGATAATTAAATGTCGAATCTTCAAATTATACTTTTTATTTTGACAGTCGCCGCTTCATTTTTTCTTAAACTGAGAATATAACCCGAAATAGAAATTGCTATAGGATCGCCGAATGGTGCAACACGAATTACCTCTATTACTTCACCGGGAATGCAACCCATCTCTAACAGCTTTAGCGACAATTCATAATCTGTAAAAGATTCGATTATTCCTTTTTGACCAAGTTTTAAATCAGATAAATTATGAAATTCGGTTTCCATCTTTTTAGTGAGAATAATTTCAAATCGATTTCAAAAGTATTTTTTATTTCTTAATAAATGGAGGATTGGTTTAATGAGGCAAATGGATGATTTTCAGCCTTTGACTTCCTTATTGTGTTTGGTCAAATTACCAAAAACTGGAGGACAATCACATTTTTTCTTAAATAAAGCACAACCAGACGACATTAAACATAGAGCCAAAAGTAATATCAATACCGGTTTTGAAACTTTTTTCATTCGAAGGGTCAAAGATAAGCAATTAGTATCTAGTCAATAGTCTTGAGATTTATTCAGAGGTTACAAACTAATTTCTATAAACTAAAGACTAGAATCTCATAACTAATTTTTCCTATTTTTAGCACGGTTATGAACTGGTTATTTCATCTGGGCAGATATTGGATCTTTATCAAAGAATTGATCATTAAGCCCGAAAAATTTTCGATCTACTCAAAACAATTAATCCGCGAACTGGATAATTTCGGTTATGGGTCAATTGGTATTGTAGCACTCACATCTGTTTTTATGGGTGCTGTAATAACCATTCAAACAGTTTATAATCTTGTAAATCCTCTTGTTCCAATTTCGGCAGTTGGTATTGTTGCACGTGATTCTATTATTTTGGAATTTTCTCCGACGATGATGTCTTTAGTACTTGCCGGAAAAATTGGCTCAAGCATTGCTTCTGAAATCGGCACCATGCGTGTTACAGAACAAATCGATGCTTTGGAAATTATGGGAATAAATTCTTCAGCCTACCTTGTTTTACCAAAAGTTGTTGCAGCACTTCTTATTTTTCCTTTTGTCGTTGTAATCTCCATGTTTTTAGGAGTATTCGGTGGCTGGTTGGCAGGTACTCTTGCCGGTGTTATCAGTTCCAGTGAATATATTCAAGGCATTCAAAACAGTTTTGTTCCATTCAATATTGTGTTTGCACTAATCAAGACTGTTACTTTTGCTTACCTGATAACTACTGTTTCTGCATATCATGGTTATTATACAGAAGGCGGTGCAAGGGAAGTTGGCGAATCAAGTACGAGTGCTGTTGTTTACAGTAGTATTTTAATTTTGATTTTCGACTATATTTTAACTCAGTTGATTCTTACATGATCGAAGTCATTAACATATCTAAGGCATTTGGTCAAAATAAAATTCTTCGGAATATCAGTAGTCGCTTTGAAACCGGCAACATGAACCTTGTTATCGGAGGAAGCGGTAGCGGAAAAACTGTAATGATGAAATGTATGGTCGGACTTTTAGAAGTCGATACCGGACAAATTCTTTATGATTCTAAACCATTCTCCGGACTCAACAGAAAAGAAAGAAAACCATTTCGACAGGAAATTGGAATGGTCTTTCAGGGCGGCGCATTATTCGATTCTTTAAATGTCGAAGATAATGTGATGTTCCCTTTGAATATGTTTACAAATATGAGCCTGGAAGAAAAAAAAGAACGAGTTAATTTTTGTTTAAAACGTGTTAACCTCATCAATGTAAATAAACTTAATCCTTCAGAATTATCTGGCGGAATGAAAAAACGTGTTGCCATTGCACGTGCCATTGGCCCAAATCCGCAGTATCTTTTTTGCGATGAGCCAAACTCCGGCTTGGACCCGCAGACATCCATTGTAATAGACAACCTTATAAAAGAAATTACAGAAGAGTTTAATATTACGACTATTGTAAATACACACGATATGAATTCTGTACTCGAAGTCGGCGATAAAATTGTTTTCCTTTATAAAGGCGAAAAATGGTGGGAAGGTAATGTCGATGATATATTACGCACCGACAATAAAGAACTCAACGATTTTATTTTCGCAACAAAACTTGCGAAAAGCATGAAAAAAATTTAACTATAAAATAAATTTCGTTTTTTTTACCTAAAATTCTTGATTCTTGATTCTATTTCAGAATAACAAAATTCTTATTCTCTTCACCTGAAGCAGAACGGAAGTTTATAGTATAAATTCCTGCGGGGAAACTACTAAGATCAATTCGCATACTATTAAACGAATGATAGAAATCTGTTTTTATCACCTGACCCAGATCATTAATGACATTTACAGTAATATCTTTTCCCGAATAACCATTAGCAGAAATATATATTATTCCAGTAGAAGGATTAGGATATAAATTAAATATAGATTTTTTTTCCGGTATATCACTAATTCCAACTTCAGTACTAGATGGATTATTAACGCGAATAATCGGTCCTATTTCAAGATCTACCGCTTCATTTGGATTCCAGCCAGCGCCATTGAGATTGTAATACCCTGCATGAAACGTATAAACATTACTTGAATAGCCAAGCGTCAGATCATTTGTATCCAATTGATTTACGACAACAAAATAATCTCCGGCAGTTACATTGACAGGGGAAATAAGAGGAAGTGTTAGAAAAGCTCCTCCTGTATCATCAACAGTTATCGTATAATTATTTGTTGATCCAATTACCAGATTGGGTGTTCCTACCGGATTATCATTATAAATATTTATATTTAATTGATCGTCAAGTATTGGTTCATATAAATAAAAAGATACAGATGTAAATTGCGAAGGTTTATAAACATGAAATTTTTCGGCAAATGAAATCGGTGAACCCTGAAAACCAAGAGTACCTGCAAAATTGTTTGGGTCGATGGCAGTATAATCTCTTGCATAAGAGGAATCATCAACAAATACAGACCCTTGCAAAAAATTATTTGTAATATCTGAATCGTTGGGAATGGAAAGTTCCTGATCAACTAAATATTTTCCAACAGCAGTCGGAACATAAGTACCTATTGCATAAAGAAAACTACTTGTATCTCCCGGATTTATTGTAACGGATGCAAGAGAGGTATCATAATATAAATTGCCAATTGGATCGGTAACCGTATAAAAAATTCTAGCCCCGGAAATTGGACTGGTTCCAATATTGACGAAAGCTCCACGGAGTGCAAAACCTTCGGTTTGTAGCACTGGTAAAACTGTGTATTCTCCACAAAAAGCCTGCATTAAAGCACCATCAATAGCATGTTTATCAATGATACTGATGTCGTCTATCATCCACGAATATCCGCAACCGGATTCCTGATCGACACCTGCAAGATTTGTATCAGGACTATAAAATTGAAAACTTAAATAAACACTGTCTTGATTACCCGCCACAGATGAAATATCTACATTTAAAATTTCGGGATTAATGGATGGATTGTTATTGCCGCTGAAATTATTAAATCTTAAATTTCCATTTACTTCAAAACGTGTCCAGGTGTTTCCATTATTACTTACATAAACATAGGTGCTATCATGATATCTCCTGTAATATTGTGAAAATTTTAAGCGAACATCAGGATGGCCAGAAAGATTGATAGGAGTTGCATTTGTAAGATTAGCGATTTGGTCCCCCGAACAAAGTTTGTCAGAATCAAAAAGTGCAAAATTATTTGCAGCGGTTACGGAATTTATTGGATCAATTCTATATGGCCCTGTTGGACCAGTTGCACCAATTGACCAATTATTAGTTGATGCATTTGGCGCATGACTTAAAACCCAATTAGACGGTACGCTAAAGTCATCAGACCATAATTCTGCAGCTGTTCTTTGATTTGAATTCGCATAATTTGTATGTCTGACAACTGAAGAAGGTGTAAATTTAGTTTTGCTTTTACCTAGTTCTTTTGA
>JANLOW010000348.1:0-2629 GCA_031366785.1 Bacteroidota bacterium
AATGACGGAATACCTCTCTGGGCAAATACAAGTGTTTCAATAAATGCTACAAATAGCAGGAAAAATTATGTTCAATCCGGAGAATTAATCGACTCCAACCTGGTTTTTGTCTGGCAGGATGATCGCAACGGTTTCGGAATCTTTGCTCAGAGTATTACCGGAGAAGGCATCTTAAGAAATACGACAGGAATTTCCACTCCCAATAATGAAAACAACATTTTGTTTTTCCCGAATCCGTCCAATTCACCAGTAATTTATTTTTCCCCGCCTTCACAATCTAAATATCATATTCAAATAGTCGATATACTCGGTAATAAATTAGCTTCTATAAATGCTCCTGATCATTCAACGTATTTTTCACTAAACAACTTTGAAAATCTCTCCAAGGGAATTTATTTTGTGTCGGTAAAAACTAATATTAATTTCCGGATTTTTAAATGGATTAAAAATTAGAGGTTAAAAAATTAACCTAATATTTTTTTTATTTCTAAAAGTTTATTCAAAGCTTGAACAGGGGTAAGATTATCGATATCTGTTTTTAAAATTTCTTCTTTTATCTGTGCAAGAACAGGATCATCCAATTGAAAAAAACTCAATTGCATTTTTTCATTTTTGCCATCTTTTAATTTTCCAGGGGCGCTTCTGCTGGCTTCAAGTTGATGCAGCATTTCCTGTGCCCGGAGTATGACCTTGGCAGGAATGCCGGCCATTTTGGCTACATGTATTCCAAAGGAATGTTCACTTCCACCCTTTTCAAGCTTACGCAGAAAAATAACACTGGTAGCAATCTCTTTTACTGCAACATGGAAATTATGTATACGTGGCATGCTTTCAGCCATTTCATTGAGTTCATGATAGTGCGTTGCAAAAAGTGTTTTTGCCCGGCCTTGTGCATGGTTGTGCAAATATTCTGCTATGGCCCAGGCTATGCTTATACCATCGTAGGTCGCTGTGCCTCTGCCAATCTCATCGAGAAGTATCAGACTACGGTCGGAAACGTTGTGTAAAATACTTGCCGTCTCATTCATCTCTACCATAAATGTAGATTCACCGGAAGAAATATTATCACTTGCTCCGACTCTTGTAAATATTTTATCGACGATGCCAATACTCGCCGAAGCAGCAGGAACAAAACTTCCCGTTTGTGCAAGCAATGTAATCAAAGCTGTTTGACGTAACAGTGCTGACTTTCCTGACATATTCGGGCCGGTAATCATCAATATCTGTTGTGTATCAGGGTCCAGATAAATATCGTTGGCTACAAATTTTTCTCCCTGTGGTAATTGTTTTTCAATAACAGGATGACGGCCATTATGAATATCAATAATGCGCGAATCGTTTACTTTAGGTCGAATATAATCATTCTTCAGAGCAGCTTCCGAAAAAGAATATAGACAATCGAGACGCGCAATGAGTGTTGCATTTAATTGAATGGGTTGTACATATTCGATTATACTTTGTACAAGGTCGGCAAAAAGCCGCATCTCCAACGCCAAAATTTTTTCTTCAGCGCCGAGAATTTTTTCTTCATATTGTTTAAGTTCTTCAGTGATGTACCGCTCGGCATTGGTTAATGTTTGCTTGCGAATCCACTCGGGCGGTACTTTATCTTTGTGTGTATGTGTTACTTCTATATAGTAACCAAAAACATTGTTGAAACCGACTTTGAGTGATGTAATACCGGTACGTTCTGCTTCGCTTTGTTGCATTCGCAGAAGATAATCTTTACCGTGATAAGCGATGTTTCTTAATTCATCGAGCTCTGCATTAAAACCATCATTGATTACTCCACCTTTATTTACCAGTGCAGGTGCATCCGGATGAAGTTCCCGTATTATCCTGTCTTTTATCAGGGAACAATTATTTATCTGATCAGCAATCGTTCGAATAGAACCGTTATCAGTATTTAGGCAAAGCTCGCGAATAAGCTGAACCATTTCGAGTGACCTTCTGAGTTGTAGTACTTCTCTGGGTGAAATTTTACCAAGTGCGGCTTTTGAAATAAGTCTCTCCAGATCTCCTGTTTGCTTGAGATTATTTGCTAATAAAGCTGAGAACTGTGTATGGTGAAGAATATATTGGACAGCTTCCTGCCGTTCTTCAATGGTAATAACATCTTTTAGAGGCAAGAGTAACCATCTTTTGAGCAAACGGCCTCCCATTGGTGTTATTGTTTGATCTATAACATCAACAAGTGCAACTCCTTTTTCATTGGAGGGTGAAATTATTTCCAGATTACGAATCGTAAATTTATCGAGCCATACGTACTTATCTTCTTCTATTCTCGATATGCCGCTAATATGTTTTAATTGCTCCTGCCGGGTATCGGATACATAGTGCAATGCCGCTCCTGCAGCAATGGTGGCTGCCTTCATATTCTCTATTCCAAATCCTTTAAGTGATGCTGTTCCGAAATGTTTAAGTAATATTTCTCTGGAATAATCCTCCTGAAAAACCCACTCATCAATTGAGAAATTATAAAATCGCTGAGAGAATAATTCTGTGAATTCTTTTTTCTTCGATTTTGAAAATATTATCTCACAAGGGTTAAAATTTTGCAGAAGTTTTTCTATGTACACCAACGAACCTTCTGCAACAAGAAATTCGCCGGTACTTATATCGATGAAGG
>JANLOW010000356.1:0-1550 GCA_031366785.1 Bacteroidota bacterium
CTTATTCGTCCGATGTTTTACGACGCCTATCATCATATAATTAATATCAGTAATCCGGAAGGCAAACAACGTATCTATACAGTTGTCGGTTACATCTGCGAGACAGATACATTTGGCTGGGACAGAAAAATGAATGAAGTACGCGAAGGTGACGTTCTCGCAATTCTGAATGCTGGAGCTTACGGTTATACAATGAGTAATAATTATAATTCAAGATTGCGTCCGGCAGAAGTGATGTTTAGCAATGGTATGCCGAAGCTTATTCGCAGAAGAGAAACAGTTGATGACTTATTAAGAACTCAGTTGGAAGTGGAAGAGATTAGAATTTAAATTATTTGAAAACCTTATTTTAGTATTTTTTTATTCTAACATATACAGCATTGAAAAATATTTTTTAATACTTAAAATCTGTTTAAATTTTTAAGTTATGCAATTTTATTATCCCGCAAAGTATTAATAGAACACGGATGACACGGATTAGGCTGATAAAAACGGATTTAATCTGTGAAAACCCGCCAGATCCGTGTCATCCGTGTTCTATTTATATAATCGTTTCATTGTACTGATGATTATGCTACTTTTGTAATCGAAGTCTAATTTTATCAACAGACAATTTACTAGAAATGTCCTTACAATCGGAACAATTTTTACTTGATTCAGAAGCGTTAGTGTTTGATAAAGAACACAGACGAAAACTTGCCTTCAATATTTCGCAGTATGATAAAAAAGTTGTTGATGGAAAACATCAGTTTGATGATTTAGAAGTTGCCAAGCAACGCGCTGCCATGTTGAAATGGAAGGTAATTGAAAACCTTGACAAATATCTTGTCGAGTTTGAAACGAATTTTACAAAACGCGGAGGAAAAGTAATCTGGGCACGTAATGCTGAAGAGGCAATTCAAGAACTTTTACGTATTTTAAAGAAAGCAAATGCAAAAACAGTTGTAAAGGCAAAGTCAATGACAACGGAAGAGATTCATGTTAATGAAGCATTGACCGCCGAAGGAATTGAATCAATAGAAACCGACTTAGGTGAATTTATCGTTCAATTGCGAGGCGAGCATCCTTACCACATTGTAACCCCTGCAATGCATCTTTCAAAAGAAGATGTTGCTAAAACATTCAACGAAAAATTTAATATGCCATTGACAAGCACTCCGAAAGAGATTACCGCTTTCGTACGTGAACGTTTGCGTGATAAATATCAAAAAGCAGATGTGGGAATTTCCGGTGCTAATTTTCTTATCGCCGATACTGGATCAGTAGCCGTTACGGAAAATGAAGGGAATGCTTTGATGTCAATTTCTTTTCCCCGTATTCAGATTGCTATAGCGGGAATTGAAAAACTAATTCCTTCACTCACGGATCTCGATCTTTTCTGGCCACTGCTTGCTACTCACGGCACCGGTCAAAATATTACTGTTTATAATTCTATCAGCACGGGCCCCCGACAAGAAGGTGAGATTGACGGACCTGATGAAATGTATGTAATTCTTCTGGATAATGGCAGGACAAATCTTTTAGCAAGTCCTGATCAGCGTCAGGCATTA
>JANLOW010000371.1:0-4798 GCA_031366785.1 Bacteroidota bacterium
ATGGGAGATAAAACACATCTTACAAATGCCTTGTGCAATTTGATTGACAATGCAATTAAATATTCAAAAGAAAAACCCGAATTATCTATTCAAACATCTAATTCGGGTTCTGATTTAATAGTAATAGTTTCCGATAATGGCATTGGCATAGAAAAGGAATATCAAACGAAAGTTTTTGATAAATTTTTCAGAGTTCCAACCGGAGATGTTCATGATGTTAAAGGATTTGGTCTCGGCTTAGCATATGTTAAAAAAATTATTGAACTGCACGAAGGAACAATAATGCTTCATAGTGAAAAAGGGAAAGGGACGTCTTTTACAATTACATTAGCAAATGTCTAAAACTAAATTCAAAATATTACTTGCAGAAGATGATCTGAATCTAGGATCACTTTTGGTTGATTATTTAGAAGCTGAAGGATTTATTATAAAACTTTGCAGAGATGGAGAAATAGCTTTAAAAATATTTCAAGATCATTCGTTTGATTTATGTTTATTGGATGTTATGATGCCAAAACTAGATGGTTTTTCATTAGCAAAAGGTATCAGAATAAAGAATAAAAAAATACCTATCATCTTTATTACTGCAAAGTCATTAAAAGAAGACAAATTAAAAGGGTATGGTTTGGGCGCTGATGATTACATAACGAAACCATTTGATGAAGAGGAATTGTTATGGAAAATAAAAGCTGTAATTCGGAGAGTCCAGGTGAATAATAAAGAAAATAATACTGAAATTATTTCCATAGGAAATTTTACATTTGACTATAATAATCAATCATTGACTATACAAGGCAAATCCAAACGAATTACAGAAAAAGAAAGTGAAATTCTAAACTACTTATCATGGCATCGCAATAATTTAATAAAACGAGAAGAGCTTTTGAAAGATCTTTGGGGAGAGGATGATTATTTTATCGGAAGAAGCCTTGATGTATTTATTACTAAAATACGAAAATATCTGAAAGAAGATTCAACTTTAAGTATTGAAAATGTTTTCGGAGTTGGTTTTATTTTTAATGTACCTGCAAAATAAATCCAAATTATTTCAAAAATAATTTTTGTTTCTCAAGAACCTATTTTAATAATTTCATTTATCTATTGGTGTTTCCATATATAAAGCTTCAAGCCATTTTCCATTACGGTTAACGTAATTAACCACAACTCGAATTTTCTCCGCAAGCTTTTTATCGCCACAAACTCCGTCTTGAATTGCAATATAAGTTAATGCCACAGTATTTTCGCTTAGCAATACAAACTTAAAATCATCAATAGAAACACTTTTGACATCGCAAGCGGTGGGGCTAGAATTAACGACTTGTTCTTTATCACTAATACCATTCGAACTGATTGACAAAAACTCTTCAGTTGTATTAGACTGAAACCAGTCAGCTTTATTGTTTTTCCATGCTTCCCAGCCTGCCTTTTCCAACGAGATGATTTGTGATTCTGCGTTTTTATTATCCGGCATACTTATTTGACCAAATGATACTATTGTTGCTATACAGATAAACACTAAAACCATCCATGCATTTTTCATTTTCAATATATAATTAAAGAATATAAAATAATTCTGTTTCATTTTTATCAAATAATTTTATAATTCTCTTCCTATTGGATACAACAAGTAACGATCATCATAATATTTTGTTTTGCTGTAAAACCAAGTCAGGATGGCATCTTGACTTTTTGCAAATAGGCTGTCATTTGATTTTTTAAGTTCAAATTCTTTTTGCAATTCAGGCGATTCATCAAGCATTTTTTTTGCCATGGGTTCCATAACATATGCTTCAATATATTCTGTACGTTGAAAAATGGAAAGAAAAAATCCCCAGCTGAAATAAGAATCTTTTGATGCGGGCTCTAATATTAGGATTGCCAGATCACCCAAAGGCTGGTCGGTTGAAATATATACGGACCCGGCCGGAAATAATTGCTTGCGGGTTTCTGTTGTGGCAGTTCCGGTCACCTGCATATGTCCTTCAAAAGGTTGTATTATATTATTATCATCTCCAAATGTATGCTCTTTAATTCGGTACATCTCAACTGTTACTTCACGCGATTCTTTAATAGTAATCATTTCTATTCCGTGAATTTTTAATCTTGCAATTACTTCATCACAGGAAACAGGAATCCAATATCCTTTAGGACGTTTTATAAAATCAAACGGCTCTGTTGATTTGTAATCAGGAATTGTCATCTCAACAGGTTTACCAAGCCACTCTACGAAATCAGAATTAGTTACTGTTGATTTATGGATAACTGAAGCTATTCCAAAAAGGTTTAAACTATCCGGAGCTATTACTGGAGCATCTGCATTACGATGATGTGACCGTGTATCGAAGCTTTCTATAGTTTTCATCTGCGGAACTTTCCATGACAAGGGAATTTCCGGCATTCGTACAGATTTATCTTTTTCAATAATCTCTATTAATGATTGACCTGCTGTAGCTAAAAATTTTAAGGTGCTTTCCAGTAATACGTAAGTTCCCAATACTCTCTGCTTGTATGGTTTTAAAGAATGGTTTTCAACTAAAATTGTAGGCAAATGCCGGGCATCTCCATAACTGTCAGAATACCTGGGACCACCTTTAAAAACAATATTACCATTTGAAAAATCGAAATCATTAAATGCATTTAGTAAAGGTCCCGGAATATGTCCGCTAGCTGTTAAATCTTTATCCACATAAGGTTTAAATTTATTTTCCAGCCAATCCCTTATGCTCAATGAGTAACCCTGCTTACCTAATCCTCCAAAAGTTATGTCATATTGGTAATCGGCGCCATCTGTTACATGAATATCCATATATAGGACAGGATCGTATTCATTAATGACTTTTATAACAGCTCGAATTTCTTTTGTGTCGAGTTTTGTATAGTCTCTGTTCAAGTTTAAATTTTGCGCATTGGTTCGCCATCCCATATTCTGCGGACCTCTTTGGTTGGGTCTGTTATAAGGAGAAGAACGTTCATGCGCATCTACACTCAGGATTGGAATGAATAAGAAGTTGACTTTGCTAATTAAATCCTTTTTATTTCCGAAAGCAATATCACGAAGTAACATCATTCCTGCATCTTTGCCATCTATTTCTCCGGAGTGAATACCTGCTTGTGCCAGGAAGATTGGTTTGCCGGATTTTTTTAAAGAAGAAGGAGCTATATTTTTTTCTAAGGAAGCGATGATCATATAAATTTCCCGGCCTTCAACACTTTTACCGATAGGGACCATTGTTAACAACGGAGAAGCTGCTGATAGCTTTTTAAACCAGCTCATGGTTTCATTATAATCCGGTGTGGTTATAAAATTTGATGTTTCAGTTGCAGTAATCCATGGGTTATTTGGTTTAGCAATTAATGATTCACTTGAACCATTCCATTCTATTGATGGGGGTAAAATTGATTGTGCGTTTGATATTGTTACAGTAATTAACAAAGTAACATACAACGAAAACAAACATTTGCTTTTATTAATCATAATTAATTTTAGAATTTTAGTATTTAAAAATCGATTTGTTTAGAAAGCTAATCAATTTCGGTAACCAGCTTTAGTAATTTTCAAATATAGTAAATTTAAGTTTCAATATATTTATGTTAAACAGGAGAGTCAGGTTTAAAATATTTTTTGAAATTATTTTTGAAAAAATTAACAGATCATTCTCTACAGTTGAATTAATGGATATGTTGTAACATCATCCAGTTGCCGGGGATTTAGATTAATCCCATCAAAGTCCGATCCTAATCCAACATAATCAACGCCAACGAGATTGATTATATATTCAATATGTTGAATTAACAAAGATAAAGGAGGTCGTAACAAGTTTCCTTCATCTGCATATTTCTTATACAGGTAATCCATTGTGTAAAAATCATTCAACCCGCTTTTTAAAAGAGAATCATTTTCTACAGCATGTTTTTCCAGAAAAGCTATTTCTTTTCTTTCAAAGGTACTGTCGATAAACCCGGGATTAAAGTTTATTTGTATAACACCATTATTTTTAGCGATTGCTTTTATTTGATCATCTTTTAAATTTCGCTGGTGCGGCACAAGATTATATACTGAACTTAATAACCATTTTAATCATAATTTGATTTTCGCTATATATTTTCAAAAAATAAATTCCCCGAAAGTAATTAAAATCAATTGATTTAAATTCGGAACTTATAGTTTTAATGATACTTCCTTCTAAATTATAAATTTCAATTTTACGATTTTCTTTGTACGATCTTATTTCTAAATCATTTATTAATATCGTAATATTATTAAAGCATAAAATTATGTCTAACGAAAAAGCGCTTTAAAAAAAAATAAAACAAGGAAATGGGTCCATTGTTGCCGATTAGAGGCTCCACTGTTCTATTACTGAACAAATCAATCTTTTAAAATATTATCTTATGTTATCCGCCGCTGTACAATCTGTTCGGAGCACTACAATTTGAAGTGCCTATAAACTTTGTTCAATGCGATTTACATTCAAGGTGATTTGAGTTCGTGTTACAAAACTACCTATTGTCATTTTTAGCAGCTTTGGAAAATTGATTAAAAGTAGTAACTCCAAACGCAATGAATGCAATTGTAATCACAATTGTAAGTATTATCAAATCTAAATTTTCCATATTACTTTTGCTTTTTAGAGTTTATATATATTAATAACAGCAACATGGTTGGTGGCCATAAGCCAATAAATATAGCTCTATCATGGTCTCCCAATACAGTATAGTAATATTCAGAGACAAAAATTACTAACACTGCAAGTGCTAAAATTACCAATTCGGATTTTTTGAAGTTCATGAACATGTT
>JANLOW010000339.1:0-2340 GCA_031366785.1 Bacteroidota bacterium
GGCGTCAGGCTAAATGTATTTGTTTCATTGCTTCAGAAAATTATTGAACCAAAGCCCGCTAGTACCGCATTTGAGATCCCAGCCCAATGGTTTTATGATTACCCAAATCTTTTCCGATTTATATCGATTCTCTTAACCCACAAGTACCGCCAGCTGGCGGTTGACGTAGTTTTGCTTGAGGGAGTGCCGTCCAATTGACGCCAATGTAAGGTCAAAAAATTTTACACGTTTAGTTCTGCGTCAATTGGACGGCACACAAACACACCCGACATTGTCAACCGCCAGCTGGCGGTACATGTGGGTTTCATGTTCAGGCATTGAGCGTTTATATATTAAAATAAATTGTCTAATACTATATTTATGCGTAATCGTGAGACCTTTTTAGGCAGGGGGTCTAAAGAATGTAACTCAGCTTGGCTTTAGCTAAAATCAACCGTTGTTAGACGGACGCATATGCGGCTATACGAATTTGCAATTTATTAGTCAATCCTTAAAATTATTATTACTAAACTGCTAATACTATCCATCTTCTTTTTATGAAAACTGAAGATTAATTTAAACTTAGTTCATCTTTCCGCATCTTCGGTCAAAAGTTTAAAAAAGGAATGACGACTGATGCAACTGCAAATCATCCAAAAAAAGATTTATGAAATAAGAGGACAAAAAGTGATGCTTGACTTTGACCTTGCAGAACTATACGAAGTTGAAACACGGGCTTTGAACCAGGCAGTGAAACGAAATATTGATATTTTCCCAAATGACTTTATGTTTCAGCTTACAAAAAAAGAATGGAAAACTATGTCATCACAAATTGTGATGACATCCCCGCTTAAGCGGCCAAAATCAGCACTGCCATTGGCTTTTACTGAACATGGGGTAACTATGCTTTCCAATGTATTAAAGAGTAAAAAAGCCCGGCAAACAAGCGTTGCAATAGTCAGAGTATTTATTTCACTAAAACAATTTACACTAAATTATAAGGAACTTGCAGAAAAGTTAAAGGAACTTGAAAACAAATACAACCTACAGTTTACCACTGTTTATGAAGCATTAAAATATTTAATGGAGGACAAACAGACACGTGATGATTGGAAAAGCCGAAAGCAGATAGGTTATAAAAAGTAATCACTATGAATTAAGAGGACAAAAAGTGATACTGGACTTTGATCTTCCAATTACGAAGATCTCAAAAATCAGATTTCAATACTTAAAAAAATATTTTGTCATGACTGAAGTTTTAACCATTTTTGATCCTTCATCAATGAAACGTTTTTTTCAAATCATTAAAATATTATTCACATGGAAAACCGTATGCGAATAGATAAATGGCTTTGGGCTGTAAGGCAATATAAAACGCGGACTCTTGCAACGGAAGCATGTGAAAAAGGAAGGATTCTGATTAATGATCAGGCAGTGAAGCCCTCACGACTAATAAATGAAGGAGATGAAATCAATATTAAACGAACTGGTTTAACACGTACTTTGAAAGTTTTGAAACTTTCTATGAATCGACTAAATGCAAAACTAGTCCCGGAATATTATACAGATTTGACTCCTATCGATGAAATTGAAGCTTACAAAGCCCGACTTACAAAAATTACAATTTACAGGGATCCGGGAACAGGGAGGCCGACAAAAAGAGACAGACGAACATTAGATGATTTTTTTAATGTGTCAGAAGACTAAATCGTAGTATATTACTCAATGAATTTCCTTTTATTCCGTTTAAGCTTTGTTGTTTTTGTTTATAAAATCAGTTAACTGAAGGTATTCCGCTAAACAGAAACTCATATTTTTACGCACTAATTAATTCAATCATACCGAATGAAAAATGTTAAATCAATTGAAGAATTAAGAAAAATCGCTTCACAGGTACGTCGGGATATAATCAGGCAAGTACATTTTTCAAACTCAGGCCATCCCGGAGGATCATTAGGTTGTGCGGATTTTATGGTCGCATTATATTTTTATCAGATGTCTTATTCTGCTGCTAATTTCGAAATGGATGGGAAACATGAAGATGTTTTTTTTCTTAGCAATGGACATATTTCTCCATTGTGGTATAGCGTATTGGCACGAGCAGGTTTTTTCAATCCGGCAGAATTAACAACTTTCAGAAAAATAAATTCGAGGCTTCAAGGACATCCGGCGACTCATGAAGGACTACCCGGAATTCGTATTGCCAGTGGATCGTTGGGACAAGGGTTAAGCGTAGCTATTGGTGCTTCCACTTCAAAAAAGCTTAACAATGACTCACACTTAGTGTATTGTCTTTGTGGAGATGGTGAAATGGAAGAAGGTCAAATTTGGGAAGCAATTATGTATGCAGGAGCAAAAAAA
>JANLOW010000389.1:0-2652 GCA_031366785.1 Bacteroidota bacterium
CGGGAAACTCCTCCTGAATTATATTCAAACGTTTTCGGAAATGTATACTTGGCAGCGCCTACCATTTTCACCTTTGGTAAGCGCCCAGCAAGACCGATTTGGTCACCGGCTTTCACGATAGTATCCTCGTCCACCTCTGTGCCGGGAACAACCCAGTACTTTTTTAAATCATCGTCGCTTGCGATCAGCACTTGGCGCATGCCGAACATAATCCCGCCCTTTGTAGTCATTCCGTCAATATCTGTAAGTACTGTATGTGATTGGATGGTTTTCATGCACACGAATATAGCAGAACCCGGAATGCGTTAATAATCATATCTGGGTAATATTTTGATTTCATCTTTAACCTAATGTCAAAATCTCTCCTCATTTCTTCGAATAAAATGGAGCGGGCATTTCATCACGAAATACTGAATCTACTAGACAAACTCCTATGAATAACACGAAACTACTATCCATACAAACCTTCGCCAACTCTAACAAACCTACTGATTAGAGAAATATTCAGTAGGTTTGTTTCGGATAATAACTGTTATCGGATATGTTCGGATGACAGACCAATTTGAAACATTTGAATATTGAAGAAGAGAAATGGAGTCAACAAGAAAAACGGGGAAGTCGAAAATCGCATAGAGTAGGCAGTGAACTATTAAATTCAAAACCGAAATGAAAAAAATATTCTATTCTTTTATTGTAATTCAATTTATTGGTTGTACTTCTTATCCTAAAAAAGAAGAAGTGAGTACTTTAATTAATGACTACTTACCAAAAATATTAACCATCGGGCCACGAATTGAAATTCCTAACGAAAGTTCATATAACATTTTAGAGGCAAACAATCGAGGCGGTTTAAGTGTCGGCCTTGATGTGAGTCGTAACTTAATCGAATTTCATGACGATATGATTAATGTACTTACTGCAACCGGAATTGCCACAATTCAGTATGATAGAAATGGCGGTAAATATATTTTTTATAATGATGCTTTTAAAAAATTCATTAGTAGCGGAATGGTTAAAAATACTTTTACCCCATTTATGGATAATCCCGTTGACTTGACCACTTTTTTCCCGAAGGCCTTGACCAGGCAATCCCATTTAACCTGACCATCTTATTCCGGCTCGACTTGACCGGTTAATTCCGCTTCATCTTGACCACCCTTTTCCGGCTCAACTTGACCAGTGTTTTTTTTCATGTGAGGATGTTTTGTTTAGATAAAACAATCCGGCTTTTATAAGCTTTGATTTCAAATCAATCTTATAAAAATGTCAAATAACTTTATTCACATGAGCAAACTTCGACAGATTCTTAAGATGTACAGCCAAAGGTATAGTAAGCAGTACATCAGCGACACCACAGGTGTAGCACGCAACACGGTGAAAAGCCATTTGCGAACATTTCAATCAACAGGAAAAAGTTTTAAAGAACTTTTTGCTTTATCAGACACAGAGCTGGAGGCTGTTTTTAAGGGCGAACCCGCCATACGCAACGAAGAAGATGTCTTGGAGCTGTATGAGTTTTTTTCTAAAGGAGTAAAAAAACTTGCCCGCAGAGGCACTGCAGTTCTTGATTTGTGGGAAGAGTATTCCAAAATAAATCCTGAAGGATTAAAGCGAACAACCTTTTACAGGCATTACGGCCTGTATAAACGCCGCATGCATCCATCCTCTGTCATTGAACATAAAGCAGGTGATAAAATGTTCATTGATTTTACAGGTGAAAAATATCCTTATGTGGATACTGTAACAGGTGAAATTAAAAAGGCAGAAGTTTTTGTGGCCATACTTGGTTGCAGTCAGCTAACCTTTGCAGAGGCCGTGGAAACCCAACAGGTTGTCGATTTTATTGAGTGCTGCATACACGCACTGGAATATTTTGGTGGAGCTCCTTTGGCAATTGTCCCCGATAATTTAAAATCTGCTGTTACTAAAAGTCACCGGTATACTCCTCGACTGAATGAAAACTTTGAAGGCTTTGCACACCATTACGGAATGTCTGTAGTACCTGCCCGTGCTTATAAACCCAAAGACAAAGCATTGGTAGAGGGAGCTGTTAAACTTTCTTACAGAAGTATTTTTAAAAATCTTGGCGATGACATTGTATCGATGAAGGAACTAAACAGCAGAATAAAAGTGCTGCTTGAAAATCATAACAACGCAAACATGTCGGGAAGAGATTATTCGCGTCGGGGACAGTTTGAAGAAATGGAACGGTCCACGCTGCAAGAGCTTCCTGTACTTCCTTATAATCTAAAAAAAATCGCAGGTGTTACGGTCATGAAAAACGGATACGTATTGTTAAACACAGATAAACATTACTATTCGGTTCCCTTTCGTTTTATTGGTAAGAAAGTAAAAATACACTACTCAAAGTTTGAGGTGGAAATCTTTTACAAGTATGAGAAAATTGCGGAACATGCACGTACTAAAAGCAGACATAATTATACCACAAAGGAAGAACATCTGGCCTCACAACAGAAAGCAATCCTGGAATGGAACCCTGAAAAATTCCTTCAAGATGGACGTGCTATCGGTGAAATCGTAGAATATTATATCGGACAGGTGTTGATGAAAAAAACATATCCTGAACAAGCCTATCGCTCTTGCATGGGCATTCTTTCTTTTGCAAAGAGGAAAAGCAACCAGGTTTTGATT
>JANLOW010000409.1:0-5466 GCA_031366785.1 Bacteroidota bacterium
ACAAAACCGGGCATGATAAAACCCTTTACAGATTTATCTTCTTCAATTTCTTTAATCGAAGCAATTTTGCCATCAATGATTATTATTTCAGCAAAGTGGATTTTTTTCTTCCAGTAATTAACAAGTTTGCCCTTGATAGTAAAGGTAAAATTAATCATTCGTATTTTTAATATTAATTGAAAATACGAATGGCGATTCTTATGAGATGTAAATCGTCATTCGTATATTAATATCTATTGTTTAACAAGACGGCTAAAAGATAAAGTATTTGTTTTAATATTTAATAATTTACAAAAATAAATTCCTGATGACAGATTATGTAAATCGATTATATAATTATTTGTATTAATAATATTATTATATAATTCTCGTCCTTGTATATCTATGATTGATAATTGGTAAGGCGATTTGTTATTATTTAGGTTCGTAAAAGTTATCGATTCATTAAATGGATTTGGATAAAACATTACTTCATCGGCTATAATGAGATTATCGATTCCAACAGGCTTTAAAGACACCATAGTATTAAAAGTTTGGTTTGTCTTTACCGGTGAATTTTGATCAAAGTATATATCCGCCCGATTTCTTATTAAAGTCATTTCAGGTAAAGAATCAAGTGTTTGAATTGTATAAGACACGTAACCGTTACTCGCTGGTTCGTCAACAAAACTATCAGGTAACATTATATTGTTAAAGCTGAAATTTATAACTCTATTTAAACCCACTTTAATATTTACCGGATGACTGCTTGAAATAATTTCTAATGTAGATAGATCTAGTTTGGTATCAATGGTATCAATTATATGAACATCGTATGCTGTATCATTACCTGTATTTTGGAATCGTATTGTATAAAATAGAGGGTTACCAAAAAGTGTATAATGTTGAGCCTGTTCACCCGAAGGGTTAACACTTTTATCATTGGGGTCATAAGAACATGATACAGTTTGCACTAATTTATTGGCAGTAGTAGCAACAAAATTTCCTCCTAAATCAAATGTATTTACAATTACACTAAATGATACTGAATTTCCTTGTCCGGGTATCATAAGATTTAAATAAATATGTCCAATTCCATAATCAAAGTTTAATATTGAAAAATAAACAGTATCCCCAACTATTGAATCGGGAGGAACATCTGAGCTTACAAATTGCGTATTCGTTGAATGGATAAATTTAATTTGGAGATTTACCGGCAATATTGATGTACTTGAATATTCCAAAAAATATGTCTGAAGAGTGTTACATCTCGGACGACCATCTAAATAAACAGAAGTATTATAATTGAACAAAGTTGGATAAATTGCAAAGTCAATATTGTCAATATTTGAACTGCTGATATTTACGATGTTTGAATCACTATTAACTGAATAAAAGTCGGGTTTATTTAATATAATAATTGTATGATTTCCTGTATCAGTTAAAAATGAATACCCGCCAGAATCATTGGTAAGTGTAAATTGGTTATCGGGTAGTAATAATATTTTTTGATTTGATAAATGTGCGTCACCAGTATTGAATACACTATCCTGATTACTATCATAGAAAGCGGAACCAGAAATACTATTAACACCAATACGGAAGGATTGTAACTGACCACAAGACCTTGGAGGGTTTGTGCAACTATTAAAAGGGGTATACGAATAAAGAGTTAAGATTAAATCATATAATCCTGCCGGAGCATTAGATGGAATATTCCATAAAACACTAGTACCGCTATTTTGAATGTTCAATGCAGAAGCATGAATAGTTGTTGCAGTGGAAGATTGAAATAAATACACCTCGGATGGATCACATGGTGCAGAACCATAACCATTAAAAAATTGAGTGCCCGAGATTGAAGTTGTAAGTGTCTGGTTCCTCAAAGCTTGGTTCGGGATAAGTACTCGATTACAATTCTGACCTAAAATTTGGAAAAAATTGAGTGCGCAGAAAGTAAAAAGTAGTAAATATTTTTTCATATTTTATTTTCAAAAATTTGTTCAGACAGTTAAATTAGTTTTTTTTTAATTTCTTTTTGAATAATTAAGCAAATATTTGGCGAACGGTTGGTTTTCTTCTTTGGATAGGTCATAAATATGTCTCAATGATGTTTTATCCGATACAAGTTGTAACATTTTATTGCTAAGCAAAGAATCCTTTTCTGATTTAATTATTTCAATTGACTTGGCATATAATATAGCTTCCAAAAATTCTTTATAATTAGCAAACCCATTCATCTGCATTGACTTTGAGTAAATTTTGTCGATAAAATAAAAGGCCGAATCTGTGTTATTATTATTAAAATATGTTGCACTAATATTAAGATTAGCTTCCGGAAAGAGTGGCGAAATGCTTAACGCTTTTCTGTAATAATAGATTGCTTCGCTTCTTTGATTATTTCGCTCATAAGACGTAGCAATATCATTTAGTAATCTCAAGTGATTGGGATTAATTTTTATCGCTTTTTCATATTCAAGAATTGCATTCTTAAGCAAGCCACTATCAAAATAGGCCATCCCTTTGTACCAACTCAATGGAGTAGAAGTAAGATCCATTGGATAAAACCAGGAATATGCTTTATCGGCCTCTCTAATCATCCTGGAAAAATCCTGTCGAAGCTGAAAGATTTGGACTTTTTTTGTATGCATTTCTCCTTTTATTCTAAAGCAGGACGTAGTTATACCCAAAATCGAAACAATAAACATAACAATAGCTATAGGTTTTAAAGGAAGTATTTTATTTTTTATGGCAGTATTCTGCGATAGTATAAATGCAAAAAATATCATCAGCAATATCATCGAATAAAAACGTGAGCGAGGATAGGCAAACATTGATAGTATCATAAAACTAAATACACCCATCAATAATAACATTGCAGGGAGTTTAGATTGAGCATCAGATTTATTAAGGAAATTAAATCCTTCACGAATTATCAAAAAGAAAAGAAAAAGATATAGTATGATTCCAACCGGACCTTGTTCGGCCCAAATTAGAAGATAGTCGTTGTGGGGATGTTCGTAATTGACATAACCGTTGTTTGTTAATTGAGTGCCTCCGATACCATAAATTGGATTATATAATTTCCAATTATTTAGACCAACTCCTATAATCGGATAATCAGAAATCATTTTAATACTGTTTCTCCATATGATAAGCCGATCAAAAATACTGTTGTTATTTTCCTCACGTGTTGTTGTTAGTAAAGTTGGGTTAGATATATATTCGGTGACTGATTTATATTTTACGAATAATTTTTTGGAAGCTGATGTTTGAGAAAAAAAATAAAAACCGGTTGTTAATAATAACGTAAAAATAATTAAAATGATATACCGGTATTTGTGGAGTATATAAAAATGGAATAACTTTAAATTGAATTTTTTCGAAAGAATAATAAAAAAAATAAGTGAGAAAATAAATGCCAACCCTGCAGCTAATGATTGTAATAATAATATTGTGCAAAAATTTAAACTTAATGCTATAATAAACAGTGTCCTCCATAAATAATTATTTTGAGAGATCCCTATTATTAATAGAGGCATAAATAAAACCAGAACTTCTGCGAAAAAATTTTTATTGGCCAAACCTGAAGTAATACTATATGAAATGGAAGTAGAAAATGATGTATTAAGATTTATCATTATTTTATAAAGCTGAAAAGCCCCAATAAAAATAAAAATTATAACAGCAAATGCAGAAGCACGAGTAATAGTTGTTATTGATTGATGAAATCTTTGAAATAGAATAAAGGAAATGAGAAAAACACTGTATAGGATAAATATTCGTGATAATTCAAAAAAGGCATCGCCTTTATTCAGGGAAAAAATAAGTGTAATTAGCATCCATAGTAAAATACAGGCTACAACGAAAAATATCTTACGATTAGAATCACTTATTTTTAATATATTCTTCCTTGTAAAAATCAAGTATGCGGAATAAAACAATACAAAAACACTTGTTATAAAATACTTGGGAGCGAGGTCCTCATCAATTGTGAACCTGGTTTTTATAAAAGGGAGTAAAATAAAGATGAATAAAGAAAATAATAATAAGTTAATTGGGCCTAAATAATTTCGCAACTTTGACATAAGATTATTTTGCAGATGCTGTTTACGTAAATAAATTTTAATTTATACTAAAAATCATTATCATTACAAGATAATATAATTAAATATATGGATCAACCTGCTTCTGTTATGAGTTTATCACAGTCGTTCATTGAAACAAAGAAATTAATCGGGTATTTGAGAAAACGCTTATGGAGATATCTTTCAATTATTTTTTTAGCTGGAATTTTATCGTTTTATTATTTAAATTTTCAATTTTTGGAGTATTCCGCAACTTCATCTTTTTTTGTTAATGATCTAAGTTCTGTCAATAATACTCCTCTCGAAAATTTACCATATGGAGATAATTTAAACAGAAATTTTCAAATGGTAAACTCAACAAGAATTCAAATGCATTTAATTAAGAAGTTTAATCTTTGTAATCATTATGGAATAGACACAACTAAGGAATTTTATTTACAGAATGCAATTGGAAAAATAAGATCAAAGATAGAAGTTAAGAAAAACCCGTATAATGCCATTATTGTTGCGGTTAAAGACAAAGATCAGTTTCTATCTGTAGATATGGCAAATGAAGTAGTATCTTTTATAGATAAATTAAACCAGGAATATTATATAAAACAAATTCAAAATACAATTCAGCTTTCTCAAGCTTATTTAGTTCAATTAGAACAAGAAAACAAAATAAAAAGTAGCGGGATAGCAAGTATAATTAATGATATAAATACAATTATCAAAAGTGAACGAATTAATAATGCTAATTTATATTATTTACTTTTGCAACAGCAAAAATTAAGCGAACTGGTTAGTGTTTTTCAAACATCAGTAAACGACATCTTTAATGCAAACAAATTGTACAACTTGTCGTTGCAAACTATGAATTTTAATAATTTTCCTACAGTTTCAATTATACAAACTGCAATGTCAACAACAAATTCCATGACTTTTAGAGCAATACTTTTTAGTACCTTAATAATGATGTTTGTATTTTTATTTCTAGTTTTTCAGGCTTATTTTTTATTACACTACAAAGATTATTTAATATTATTATTCACTGGAAATTAATTTGTTTATCAGGAACTATGAATAAATCAGTAATTATTGTAGCTGCCGGTACCGGATCAAGAATGAATGCAAGTATTCCAAAACAATTCATGGAATTGGATGGAAAACCAATACTTATGCATACTATCCTTCGCTTTTATGAATACGATCCGGGAATTAAAATTATTCTTGTACTTTCTGAAAATGAAATTGAAACCTGGAATAATCTTGTAAAAAAATACTCATTTTTAATTAAGCACGCAATTGTCAAAGGTGGCGAAAAAAGATTTCATTCAGTAAAAAACGGGTTGAGAACGATAAATGAAAAATGTATTGTAGCCATTCATGACGGTGTGCGTCCATTATGTACCAATTC
>JANLOW010000411.1:0-1776 GCA_031366785.1 Bacteroidota bacterium
TACGTTTGCGCATTTCAAGGAAGTTAAAATATTTTAAGTAATGATTGTTGAAGGTTGTAAATAAATTATGCATCGTTAATATTTCTCGAGATTAATTAAAGAAGTTGCTTCCCAATTGATTTGCCTCGCGGCTTCTTCTACGGTGTTAAATGTATGATCATTTAACAAGCACTTTAACTTGAAGAAAGATTTTTTTAAACCGGTATATGACATAAACTTTCTTTTCAAGGACAGGTTTTCAAGGACAGGCTGACTGGGATCGAAATCTCTGGGATGGAAATAAGTCATTACGTACGATGATTTCTTCATGAATGCAGAAATAATCGGATAAGGCAGTAAACGAAAATACCCCCCACCAGAAAACATAATTTCATTTCCCAAAATAGAGATTTTATTGATAGGGAATTCTTTGATTTCTATGCCATCGAAGCTAATGCGACATGGCTCACAAACCGGGAAAGTATGATAACCGCCATGATTTCTTTTTAAAGGAAAGATAGAACAATCGTAGAGTATTCCTGCTTCGGCAAGTATTGGGATTAGCCATTTTGTATTTTCAGTAAAAGAAAAACCCGGTGCGCGGTAGGCGCTTATTTTTTTACCTGATAGATCCTCCAGAAGATGAATGTTGTTTTGTATGTCAGCCCCGGCGTCCGTTTTTTTTATTTGAAACAACAATTGATGATTGGTGGAATGACAGGCAATTTCATGTTTTATGGAAATCTTTTTTATTAGGGATGGATACTTTTTAGCAACCCATCCAAGGCAAAACCAAGTTGCTTTTAAATTTTTTTCATCGAGTAAGGTGAGTATACGGTCTGTATTTTTTTCTATACGGCTTTCCATTGCATCCCATGAAAGAGGCGATGATGTTTCCGGGTAATCAAGAATATGAAACCAATCTTCCAGGTCAAAGGTCAATATATTCATCTTTAGAAAATATCATAATCACCAAATGTAAGAAACCACTTCCGGAAATCAGTAACTGAATCCGGACAAGAGGTTAAATGACGTTTTACTATGAAGGCCAGTTTTTGTGGGAGAAGAAATTTGGGAAACGAATAAAATCCGGCACTTTTCAAAAATTGAAATTCCATTGTATGTGATGGAATGGCAGAGAATATTATATCAAGCTTATTGTCTTTTGATATTTTAGTAATTGTATTAAGTAGAATTTTAATGTCAGTCGTTTTTGTAACAGTCATTAAATCAACCAATATACCGCAACGGATACCATAAATATATTTTGCTCTGAAAATAACTAAGGCTTTAATTTTATTTTCAGATTCTTGTTTAAAGAGATAATACTTGCGACCAGGAATATTCTGGTAACGCCATTTTAAAAATTTTAATGAACGAAATGTTACATTTTGTTTTTCATCATTAAACTTTTGAAGAAATTCTTCGTACTTATGGGAGTCTTTTTCAAAATCGAAAAATGCAATATCAGATTTTAAGGATAAAGATTGATATGAAATTGTTAATTCAATTTCATTGCCTGTCTTTATATTTTTGTTTTTAAAATAGCTGAATAGGTTTGAAATGGGGTTGAAAGGTTTTAATAGTAATGATAAATGCCCTGTTGTTACAAAAATTTGTTTTTTAGTAATAATCGGATGAGAAACAGGGTTAGGGAAACCGATGGTGAAAAATATATTTTCCTGCTTGCAGCGATTAAATGTATCGAAAGCTAATTTTTCAAAAATATTATTTCCTCTGTAATCAGGATGAGTTAATGTATTAACAGATAGAGATCCTGGGATTATTTTTTTATCA
>JANLOW010000346.1:0-6654 GCA_031366785.1 Bacteroidota bacterium
GAAGGATATCCATCGAAAGAGTTTATGGAACTTATCAAAGAAATCCGTCCAACGCAAGCGACACTTGTACCTGATCCTCCTGATGTACTTACATCGAATGCAGGATGGGATACTAAGAAAAATAAATCTTTTCTTAGTGAAAAAATTGCGGAGCTACATGAAAACAAATTGCGTGTTTCTCTTTTTGTTGCTCCTGATGAGGAAGTAATTCGTCATGCCAAAGAAACCGGAGCAGACAGAGTTGAATTGTACACAGAAAATTATGCAAAGGAATTTCCTGTTGATCCGGAAAAAGCGATAGCATCTTATTTGAAAGCGGCGATATCTGCCAAAAAAATTGGAATTGGTTTAAATGCAGGCCACGATCTTAATCTACATAATTTAAAATACTTTAGTGAAAACATTCCTGAGCTTCTTGAAGTATCGATTGGTCATGCACTCATTTGTGATGCTCTTTATTTTGGTTTGGAAAATACGGTTCAACTTTATCTTCGTCAACTAAAAAAGGGATGAAATTATTTTATAAAAAAACCGGCGAAGGAAAACCGCTCATTATTCTTCATGGATTATTCGGCCTTAGCGATAACTGGGCAACTCTTTCCAAAACTTTTTCAGAAAAAGGATTTTGCTGTTACCTGGTTGATCAGCGGAATCATGGGAAAAGTCCGCACAGCGAAAAATTTACTTATGAGTTAATGGCTGAAGATCTTTTGGAACTGATGAATGATGAAAAAATAAATACTGCTGATATTATCGGTCATTCTATGGGAGGGAAAACGGCAATGTTTTTTGCATTAAAACATTCGGACAGAATCAGAAAGATGATTGTTGCAGACATAGCACCGAAGTATTATGCACCGCATCACGAGGCAATTTTTGCTGCATTGAAATCGATTGATATATTAAATTTAACTTCAAGAAAAGAAGCGGAGGAAAAATTAAGGAGTGCTTTGAATGATGAAGCAACGATACAATTTCTATTAAAAAATCTTTATTGGAAAGACGACAAACATCTTGCCTGGCGTTTTGGATTTTTAGAAATAGAAAAGAATATTGAAGAAATGGGAAAAGCTCTGCCAACTGGTGCTGTAATAAATGTTCCTGTATTATTCCTTCGCGGTGAGCGTTCGGGTTATATCAATGAAATAGATGAAATAGAAATAAAAAGAATTTTTCCTTTGGCAGAAATAAAAACGGTTCCTGATGCAGGGCATTGGATTCATGCAGAAAATCCGGGGGTGTTTTTGGAAATGGTGTTGGAATATTTAAAATAAAAAACGCCCATAGAGACGTCATACATGCCGACTCTATGGGCGTTTTTTATAAGTAGAAATATTATTGAACGTCTGTAACGTCGCGAATAATAATTTCTTTCGTGCCGTTGAATTCGATTAATATCCCGGTTACAGAAACAGTACCAGTTGGATAAGATGTAGCTGCAAAAGTAGCGCCGCTGGTCACGTACAATTCAATGGTATTAGTCCCATCAGAAAGTGTATTTGATCCACTGTATATTCCGCTACCGGTTATTGTTACACCGTCTACTTTAACTACCTGACTTTCCCATGTATTATAGTTTGCGATAAGATCAGCAATGGTTGCTGTGCGTGGAGTAACGCTTCCGGAACCAATGGCCGTTGCATTTCCAAGAGGAACATTATTGATTTGTAGCACGCCTGAATACGTAGATAATTCCATTCCAGAAACATTGATTTCTAATTTAGTTCCAATAGCAAATGAATGTGCTGCTGAAAATCGAATTTGAATTCCTGCTGTATTATCCTGAACGTAAATATTTTTACCTGCGCCAGTAAGCATATTAGTAGAATAATTCGAAGTAACAGTTACTATAATTTTTTTGTCACCCGGTAAGTAAGCAAGGTTTCCTGCACCCGGATCCAGCAATCGAATGCTGTCCATTTGCATTAATGATGGAATCCCAGTAGAACCATCACAACGAAGTTGCGGCATATTGACATCGTTAGTATCACGAATCTGTAATTCGCCGGCATTGTTGTATACGGTATAAACTCCGGTAATAGAACCTTTTCCTACAGGAGTTTTGGATAAGGCAAACGTTGCATAGGTACTAGAATAGAGGATAACAGTATGAGGAATTAAAGCACAATCTTCCAAAGTTAGATTCGCAGGACTTGTTGCAGCGTAAGCAACACCATTATCTCCGGCAGCAAATTCAACATTGTTGAATGTTACAAGAGTATTTGTTGGGATGTTGTCATTTATTTGATAAGCTTTTGGAGTGATGTATTGTCCCCACATACCCTTTACTAAATACTTAGGAGCAAGTCCGGAAGGAATTCGTCCGACGGAAGCGCCATTAGCAACACCAATTTCAAAATTACCTCCATTGTTAGCAATGTAAAGACCTTTACATTTTACAAAAACTCTTCTGCCAGTAGGATATTCCGAATTGAAGTTTGAAATATCGAGTTGAACAGCAATACCAGATGAGTCTTGCTGAAGAATCAATTTTTTGTAGATGTTTCCTGATAAATCATCCCCTGTAACAACACCGGCAATAATTTCATCGGTGAGAATTTGGACAGGAACAGAGCCGGTGGCAAGAGATTGAATTTCTTTTATCGACTTTGTAATGGTAAGAGCAGGATCTACATTGGCAGTGATTAAATCATCATAATCTTTATCTACACATGAGTTAAACAAAACTGCTGTAAACATCAATACAATGACAGAGCGGATAATTTGGGTTAATTTTTTCATTTGTTTATATAATGTTTTTTTTATTTTTTCTGATTAATTAAAACGGAATGTTACACTGGCAAAATAAGTTGCTCCGAAAGCATAAGCATATTTTGCAGGGAATGTATTTGTGTCATGAGTGGTAAAATCAAATCTTAATTGCTCATAACCGGTAGCAGTAATGTCCTTATTATTTAGAATGTTTGTGATACCAAGGTTAAGAACCAGGAAAGCATTTTTCTTTAAAGACTTGAATTTTTTATCGAACTTCCAGGACCATCCGCCAGATACATCCATGGTAAACTGTCCATCTCTTTTTTCTTGTCCCAGAATGTCCTTCCATTTAGCAGTACCTGCATCAACATATTCAAGAGACGTTAATGTTCTGCGAACAGGATTAACATCGACATAGATATTATCAAAATAATTAAAGTTTATGTTTACGAACCAATAATTTTTAGAACGGTAATTAATTCCAAAAGTATAAGCTGTTTGTGGGCCACCTGCTACACGAAGATTTTTAAAAAACACTTCATCTCCACTTGAAAGTAAAGTGTCTTTATTATCCTGAGTTACGGTTGTTGTTGGTCGATCGGTATATATAAATTCTCCTATAGAAGCAACAGCAGAAGCTGAAAATCCTTGCCCTAAACTTGCATCAACTGCTAATTCAAGACCTTCATGACGCTTTGTAATACCTGAGAGAGTATAGTTTACAAACGTTTTTAAATCGTCATGATAGAAACTACGAATATCAGTAATGTCACTAAATAAAGTATAATATCCTGTTGCTCTTGCTTTGAGGCGAGGAGCACGATAAATATAACCACCTTCAACAGAACTTACTGTTTCGCTTTTAATATTATCTACTGCCAAAGAACGAGTTCGTGGTGAAACAAATGTATTTTCAAACAGTGGAGCACGTTTTAAATAAGCTCCGTTTGCATAAAAATAATTTCGACCGTTTAATTTGTAAGTTAGACCTCCTTTAACCGAAGGGTCGGTAAAATTTTTCTTAGGGGAGTCACCAAATGATTCATTGGCAAATACACCATTCTTAACATTTCCTGTCCTATAGAATCCAGACATTGATAATTGAGCGGCAATAAAGAAATCTACTTTATTGTATTTGAAAGCAGATTGAGCCCAAAGTGAGCTGGTATAAATATGAGCTACGTAGTCATAACCATATTTATCACCTTTATAAATCTTAGAATTCGGATTATTCAAATCATTCTGAATTACATTAGGATTAGAAAGTGTTGTCAAATCTGAAAATTGATTTAAATTAATAAAATAATTCCCGCCTAATAGATCTTCAATTTCTTTATAGTAATTAATATCTTGTAATTGATAAGATAATCCCCCGGATAATGTTAGATTATCAGTTAATTCATTGTTATAAATGGTATTAAATCCATAACGATTTGCATCAATAACCCGATTGGAAATTACATATTTAGCAGTATCAAATAATTGATTGGCTTCATAAATTTTATTCCAATTGATCTGACGAGCAGATTCATTTTGACTTAAATAATTAGCGAGTTCTGTTGAGTCTCTGATATTAGCTGAAGGATCAGCGCCATAAGCCGGATCGAAACTTGGCAGGTAACGATAGTAGTCTGGTCGAGGATCTTCTGCTTTATACCAGTCAAGACCTGAAACTTTATTTTTACCTGTTTGATAAGAAATAGCGGTTTCAAGTGATGATTTTTCATTTATCTGCCAATCATGTGTTAAGATAATGGTTGGTTGAAAATTGTCTCCAACTACAGCATTTCTTTTCTTTCCATTTTGATACCCCCAGTATGAATTATAATAATGAGTACCGGCAAGGTCAAAAATTTCCTGAACGTTTGTTGAAGAACGGCCATTTTTCGTTTTGGCTAAAAAAGCAGAAATTGATAATGAGTGTTTTGAATTAATTTGTTTTTCAATGGATCCGAAAAAAGAATGACCATCATAAAAAGTTCCGGGAATAAAACCTTCATCTGACCAACGACGAGAATAGGATACACTATATGACCAACCTTTGGTGTTTACTCCTGAACCATAAGTTATAACTAAACGATTATCGTAAGTCCGATTTGAAAGAGCATAAGAAACTTGTAATTGTTTCCGTTGCTGAGAAGCACGGCTATCGATACTACTTATTCCACCTATGCTTCCAAATCCATAATTCGTTGGATTTAGTCCAAAAGAATTTTCTCTTGTTCTAACCACATCATTAAGTCCGCTCCAAACATTAAATTCACTTCGATTATTAGAAATATCCGTTAGAACTGCACCATTCATTAAAGTAGGAAAGTTTTCGGAATCATAACCTCTTACTCGAAATCGAGCAGCACTAAAAACATATGAAGCAGCAGAATTGAAGGCGTCACGAGAAGCAGTAAGAATGCTGGAAACATTACTCGTTGAAGATTCTTTGAGCTCATCATCACCAAATGAAAGAGTAGGTATTTCGCTGGAACTTGCATTAAGGTTTTCCAGTAGCCCACTTTTTGCATGGATATTCAAAACAACAACATTCTCCTTTACTTCAACATTTTCAGTAGCAGAAATATTTTTTTCATCACCGACTATTATAACTGCATTACCAAAGGGAACATTTTTAAGTTCATAAGAGCCTGTAGAATCAGTTTTAGTTTCTATTGTAGTACCTTTTACTTTTACCGGAGTCATTGGAACCACCTGGCCGGCATCATCTTTCACTACGCCTTTTATTGTACCTGTTTGTGACAAGGCAACAAAAGGGAGGAAAATTATCAGGAGGGAAAGTAATTTTTTCTTCACGCTGTTTAAATTATTAAGGTTCATTTATTATTTTGGGACAGCAAAGCTAAACAAATCAATGAAAGTACAATACATATCGAAAAGCTCAACTGTTAATTTGGCGAATTCTTCAATTAAACTCATTACTTTAAAGGTATTATAAATTGCTAATCAAATTACATCTAACCAAAAACTTGAAATAAAATGACAAATCCATATCCAAAGTTTAACAATTAATTGAGCCTGCCAATAACTAAATTTGTATGTTTGTCGCCCATTTTAATTCAAAATCTAAATGCGAAATACGCTAATTCTAATTTCATTTCTTTTCACAGTAACATTTGTTCATGCTCAAAAAGCCAGTTATAAAGTCGGTTTGATAGGCTTTTATAATCTCGAAAATTTTTTCGATACAATCAATGACCCTGCTATTAATGATGAAGAATTTCTACCTAATGGAAGCTACCATTATACAAGTGCAGTTTATCTGGATAAAGTCGGACACCTTGCAGATGTACTATCGAAAATAGGAACGGATTTAACACCTGATGGACTTTCTATGTTCGGTGATGCTGAAGTCGAAAATGAAAATGTTCTAAATGACCTTGTAAATCATCCCTTACTTAAAAACAGAAATTATAAATTCGTTCATTATAACTCTCCTGATATTCGGGGTATAGATGTTTGCCTTATTTATAACCCTAAATATTTTACGCCATTATCAAGTCAGTCATTAACGGTTCATTTAGGTACAGATAGTACAGAACATAAAACCCGTGATGTTTTATTTGTCTATGGCAAATATGATAATGAAGACATGTTCGTATTTGTAAATCATTGGCCATCCAGAAGAGGTGGTGAAGAAGCAAGTGCTCCCGGTCGCTCGAAAGCTGCAAAAGTCTGTAAAGAAAAAATCGATTCAATTGTTGCTAAAAATCCTGATGCAAAAATCGTTTTAATGGGTGATCTAAATGATGATCCCGTTAGCCCCAGTGTTGCTGTAGTTTTAGGAGCCAAGGGTGAACAAGAGAAAGTTTCCCGTGGAGGATTATTTAATCCCTGGGTTGCACCATACAAACAAGGAATTGGAACACTTGCCTATAATGATAGCTGGAATCTTTTTGATCAGATAATTGTTTCCAGTGGATTCCTTGA
>JANLOW010000448.1:0-2746 GCA_031366785.1 Bacteroidota bacterium
GCAAGTAATAAATTTTATATAGATGAAATTTATCAGTTTATTACAAAAAAAATAATCTTCAGCCTTATTGCAAAACCATTGGCATGGATCGATAAAAATATTGTCGATGGATTGATGAATACGCTTGGGCGCCTTACAGAAGTATTGTCCGTTTCAACTTCCGGTGCTCAGTCGGGTAAAATTCAATCGTATGCAGCATGGATGTTAGGTGGGGCTCTTGGAGTAATTCTTTTACTTTCTTACCTTTTTTATATTTCAATTTGATATGAATCTTATTCTCCTTTTAATAATACCGTTTTTAACCGCCATTGGAATACTGGCAGCAAAAGGAAAATCGATTCGTATAATTGCATTAGCCGGAACCGGTATTCAATTAATTTATTCTGTTGTGCTGCTTTATAATTATTTACACGAAAGATCAGTAAATAAAACAGAAACATTTTTATTTCAGACAAAATATTCATGGTTTAGTAATTTGCACATCGACTTCTTTTTGGGAATAGACGGTATAGCAATGGCTATGATATTGCTAACAGCTGTTGTTGTTTTTGCCGGCATCCTTGTTTCCTGGAAAATGGAAATAATGAAAAAAGAATTTTTCTTTCTTCTTATTCTACTTAGTGCAGGTGCTTACGGATTTTTCATTTCACTTGACCTTTTTAGCATGTTTTTCTTTTTAGAAGTTGCAGTAATTCCAAAATATCTTTTGATTGGAATATGGGGAAGCGGTAAAAAAGAATATAGCGCAAATAAATTAGCATTGATGTTGATGGGAGGATCAGCTTTGGTATTGGTTGGACTACTTGGAGTTTATTTTAATTCTGCTGATGGTATACCTTCGTTTAACTTAATTACTCTTAGTACTCAGCATTTACCATTACATTTTCAGAAAATATTTTTTCCGTTTTTATTTATTGGCTTCGGGGTTTTCACTGCTTTATTTCCTTTTCATACATGGGTTCCTGATGGACATTCATCGGCGCCAACAGCTGCTTCTATGTTTCTGGCAGGAATATCGATGAAACTTGGTGGTTATGGTTGCTTGCGTGTGGCAGCTTTTCTGATGCCTGAAGCTGCCCATTATTACTCGGGAACAATTACGGTTCTTGCTGCAATTGCTATTCTTTATGGAGCATTTGCTACGATGATGCAAACAGATTTAAAATACATGAATGCGTATTCTTCCGTTAGTCATTGTGGATTCGTTCTATTAGGAATTGGTATGCTTACAACAGCTTCAATACATGGAGCGGTATTGCAGATGGTTTCGCATGGGTTGATGACGGCACTTTTCTTTGCTGTAATCGGTATGATTTATGAACGAACGCATACACGAGAAGTAAAAGAGCTTGGCGGACTGATGAAAATGATGCCATTCATCAGCTCTGTCTTTTTTATTGCTGGTTTATGTTCACTTGGATTACCCGGATTCAGCGGTTTTGTAGCAGAGATGAATATTCTTGTCGGCTCTTGGCAGCGTGCGGAAATATTTTACAGAATTATTACGATAATTGCTTGTATGTCTATTGTTGTTACAGCAGTTTATATTCTTCGCGCTACAGGAAGTTCATTAATGGGACCGGTTAAGAAGAAAGAATATCTCTCCTTGCCTGATGCTTCATGGAACGAGAGATTGGCTGCAGGTGTCTTAATCACAGGTATTTTATTAATTGGCCTGACACCATTCATTGTTAATAATCTTATAAGCCCATCTACGGAACAACTGATGGTTAATATTCAACGTATTTTTCCTTAGAACATTAATTATGAACATTATATTCCTGATGAAACATGAAATGCTGCTGGCTCTAATGCTGGTTGTATTGCTTATTTCAAAAATTTCGGGAAACGCAATTAATAATACAGGCTGGATTAAATTATTTAATTCAATGATGGTTTTTAATTGCATTGCAGGTTGGTTTTTTAATCAAACTGGAATGCTTTTCAGTAATATGTTTTTCAATAGCAATATTATAGCCTTTGAAAAAAACATATTGAACACAGGTACATTGATTATTTGTCTGTCTTCAACCGGTTGGATGCAGCGACAGAGACATTTGGCTGAGTTTTATATTCTGATGATTTCATCATTGATGGGAATGTTTCTGATGATTTCTTCGGGTAATTTGCTGATGTTTTATCTTTCTGTTGAACTTTCGGCCATACCGATTGCAGCTTTATGCAACTTCAATCACGATGAAAGAAGATCGAGCGAAGCAGCGATGAAAATGATATTTTCTTCTGCCTTCTCTTCGTGTTTTATGCTTTTGGGGATTTCATTTCTTTACGGCGCAAGCGGTACTTTAGATTTTAATATTCTTTCTGTTTCTGACGCATCTTCCTTGCTTCTGATAGGTTTTATTTTCTTTTTCGTCGGTTTGGTTTTTAAATTATCTGTAGTACCGTTTCATTTCTGGACTGCTGATGTTTATGAAGGTTCACCGTTAGCAGTGACTTCCTTTCTTTCAGTAATCAGTAAAGGGTCGATGGTTTTTGTATTTGCTTCCATACTTTATCGTGTTTTTCCCATGATTAGAGATGAATGGTATCTTCTTTTATGTGTGTTGAGTGTCTTTACAATGGTAATTGGAAACCTCTTCGCTATCCGCCAGGAAAATTTAAAAAGGTTTTTGGCATTTTCATCCATTACTCAAATTGGTTTTATTCTAATTGGAATTTCCGGAAATTTATTGGATGGAATAACATCATCAATTTATTTTATTGTCATTTATGTATTCTCGAATCT
>JANLOW010000460.1:0-6218 GCA_031366785.1 Bacteroidota bacterium
TACATGGACATCAACTATTGCAACAAGCTCAACACCAACAGCCGCATTTTCTATCGGGAATAGTAATCCCCCGCTAGGCGTCGGTGTACAATTTAACGACCACACTATTGGTGTAACATCCGGATGGCTATGGAATTTTGGTGATGGAGATTCTTCACGAAACCAAAATCCAATTCATGCTTATGCTGCAACCGGAACCTATACTGTTACCCTAATTTCTTTTCATTGCAGTGAATCGGATACAATTTCAAATACAATTAACGTTCAACAGGCACCGCATATTAATGTAACTCCCGCTCCAGGCTTTAATGCAAATGTTGCTTGTGGTGATTCTGCAAATTTCACTCTAAGCATTAATAATTCTTCGGGAGGAAAACTTGTTTACAATACAGCGGGTGCAAATACGGGCGCAGTTAAAGTACTCGCCATGACGTATGGTTCTAATCTTTTTGTAGAGTTTCCAAGAACGCTCGCAGCTATAGATCAATATTTTTCTAATTATATTCTTACTACTACAGATACTGTTGATCCGGTTGGGTTGAACGGATTATTGCAAGGGAAAAATGTTTTACTAATTACCGAACAGCAGAATGGCTCTGATGTGGTTTGGATAGCACTTGGCCCTGTAATACGTCAATTTTTAAGTAATGGCGGATCCGTCGTTTTCTGTGGTTCAGCATCATCTTTATCGAATAATTTATTTAGTACAGGCGTATTCAGCGGATCATTTGCCGGAGATGAAACAGGAAGAAATCTTGAAGTTTTAAATAATACAGATCCACTTACTACCGGAGTAAATGTTCCATCGTTTACAGGACCCAATGCTACATATTCATTGAACATTACAAATCCTGATAAAGTGACACTTGTTAAATATCACAACAAAGATGTGGTTGCCTATCGTTATTTTGGCTCAGGCAAAGCAATTTATGTTGGATTTGATTTTTATAATTCGAATGTTAATTCAAAAAAAATTATTGCAAATGCTATAGAGTGGGGTGGAAAAAATGCTTTGCCTCCATGGATACATTTAAATTTATCAGGAGATACTGTTAATCCGGGAACTAATTCTACTGCCGGAGTTACATTTTTCGCCATTGGACTTTTTGTAGGAACGTATATTAATAATATTGGAATTAGCAACAACGATCCGACTAATCCATTTATAACAATCCCTTGTACACTTACTGTAAGCGGTTCGCCAATCATTGAGTTTTCTAATAACTGCTTGTCTTACGGACAAGTTATGCAACACCAAAGTATTCGCGATACTTTAAAAATTATTAATACAGGGTGTGATACACTTTTTATTTCTAATATTACTACAATATCATCAGCATTTACTATTGATGCAAATTTCAATTACTTGTTACCAGGGGTATTTGCAGACGTTGTTGTAACTTTTAATAGTCAGACGATCGGTACATTCGTTGACACAATGCATATTCTTAACAACGATGTTGATACATTCGTTTGTCTTAATGCAACAACATTTCCTGCACCCGTTATTAATGCTTCAACAAATTCAATAATACAAAACATAAGAGCATGTAATAAAACAGGTTCTGTTGCATTCAATATTTCAAACACCGGAGGGAGCAATCTCATATTTCAATTAAGTAATTTACCATCGTGGTTAACTGCTGTACCGGAATCCGACACACTTTTGCCGGCTTCAGAATCTATTATTACCCTAAACTTCAATTCAGACAATTTTCAAGCAGGATTCAAAGCGGCGAATATTCAAATTGTTTCCAATGATCCATTGGCGCCAAATAAATTTATTTCTTTTACAATGAATGTCGACTCAAATCCCTGTATAGATTTTTCCATTTCTTCCAATACATGCACGGGTGTTTCAAACTTTACAAGTGCTGTTGTTAATTTACCGGTGTATTATCATTGGGATTTCGGAGATGGTGACACAGTCAATGTTCCCAATCCTTCACATGGCTATTCACATGCCGGTTCATATACAACAACAGTAACTGCCTGCAATTCTCATGGCTGCGATACAATGACAAAAACATTAAATGCAATTATCACAGGCCCCAAACCTGCTGATTGTATTCCAAGAACACTTGCCTATTCTTTAGGAGTTGGTATAACTCTTTTTCAGGTTACAGATTCATTTGGATTTCGGTTTAATAAATCATCAGCGGATGCTGTGGACGGCTATAAGGATTATACTTGCACCGATAATGCAACTCTTATCACCAATTTTCCTTACAATATAAATATCAATACTGGCTTCACTTTAGCAGAAAATGTTAAGGCATGGCTGGATATGAATAATGATGGTGTATTTGATTCTAATACCGAATTAGTTTTTTCAGATTCTTCGGTTTTAAGAAATCATTCCGGTACATTTAACATTCCTGAATTGCCAACGAATGTTTATAATGTACCAATCCGTTTACGATTGGCTTCTGATTATAACGGAAACCCCGATCCACAGCCATGCCAGGATCTTTTATCAGGACAAGTAGAAGATTACTCTGTTTTTCTATCATTTAATATCGTTGTTGATGAAATTAATCGCGAAACAGGATTCGAAGTTTATCCTAACCCATTTCAAAATACAGTGACTATTGAATTAAACCTTAAAAAATCTTCAGAAATAAAAATTGACGTTTTTAATATTGTTGGAGAAAAAATTAAAAACTTTTCTAAGAAAGAACAGCAAACTCCAGGCAAACATTTTTTCGAATTCTCCGGAGTACCATCAGGAATATATTTTGTGAAACTTATTGTCGATGGCAAATCAAGTGTTCAGAAGGTAATTAAATTATAAAGCAGGTTCTTTTTCTTTCTTATTGATTGCTTTTCAGCAAACCTCTTTGAACTCTTCGTTTTCTCTTTGAATGTTTCTGATAGCTATCTGAAAGAATACTTATGCTCCCGTCGATTTCTAGGACAGCCAGATTGACATCATTTAATGAAGATACACCATGTTCCCTTGCTGCCAGTTCTAATTCATCGATTGATATATGTTCTTTTTTTAAATGCTCTTTCAATACAACCCCTTGATGAATTAACATTACAGGGTCCCCTTGAAATAACCGGCTTGCCTGACGGTTTTTATATAAAAAAATTTTCAAAAGATAATTGGTAATAAATAGTGATGCTGCTGCTACAACACCTCCAAGGAGTGAACTGTTAGTGCCAACCATTGCATTTTGAACAGAATTGCTAATGAGCAAAATGAAAACAAGATCAATAATAGTAAGCTGCGAGAATTCTTTTTTTCCGAAAAGCCGGATGGCAACGATTATAAAAAGATAAACGGCAACACTTCGTAAAATAATTTCTGTTGGGAATTCCATTGGTTATTTTTTTAAATATCAAAGCTAATTAATCTTATCCATTATCTTTGCACTATGAAATTTGAAAAACACATTTTTATTTGCACCAATCAGCGTGCCTCCGGGGAAAAGAAATCATGCGGCGAAGCATGTGGATTGGAATTAATCAAGGAATTTAAAAAACAAATGAAGGATCAGAATCTAAACAACAGAATGCGCGCCCAAAAATCGGGATGCCTGGATGCCTGTGAATATGGACCAACGGTTGTGGTCTACCCTGAAGGAATTTATTATGGAGCTGTTACTCCGGCTGATGTAAACGAAATTGTTCAAGAACACCTTCTTAATGATCGCCCGGTTGAAAGACTGATTATTAATTTTAATGAAAAGTCGCCTGCCTGATGGATTTGATTCCGGAAAAATATCGTTATGATCTGGAAATTATTCGCGGGACAGCAGAACAAATCATCCGAGATTTTAATTTCGGTGGCTTTGAAATTATTTTCAGTGGAAACCCCCACAATGCTTTCGATGAATTAAAGACACAGATAGGGCCGGTAATAAGAAAACTTTTTACTGATGACAGATCGTCTTTTCAATCACTTCTTTACCGCATTGATATAAATGAAAAAGATTATAGACATGCCTTAGCTTCTTTAACAACATCTGAAGTTGAAGAAAAATTATCAGAGCTCATCATCCGAAGAGAGTTTCAGAAAGTAATTACCAGAAAGTATTTCACTGATACTAAATGAAATAAATGATATTCAGAAATGAAAGTATACGATTTTTATTTAAAATATTTGTCAAACATTTTTCAACGCCTATAACTTACCAATAACATTTCTTATTTTTGAATTATGAAAACAGGTGTAGTCGTATTTCCGGGTTCCAATTGTGATGAAGACATGGTTTATGTTCTTCGTGACATACTTCACAAGAACGTAATAAAACTCTGGCATAAGGATCATGATCTTCAAGGATGTGATTTAATAATTCTTCCAGGAGGATTTTCTTACGGCGACTATCTTCGTTCAGGAGCCATTGCCCGTTTTTCACCAATAATGAAAGAAGTAATTGCCTTTGCAGAAAAAGGTGGAATTGTTTTCGGTGTTTGCAATGGGTTTCAGATTTTGTGTGAAGCTGGTCTTCTTCCCGGAGCGTTAATGCATAATGTACATCATCAATTCATTTGTAAAAATGTTTTCATTCGTGCAGAGAATAATAATACTCTTTTAACAGCCGGAATAAAAACAGGAGCACCATTTAAAATTCCAATAGCTCACGGGGAAGGAAATTTTTATGCGGATGATGAGATGATGAAAAAATTGAATGACAATGGACAGATTCTTTTCCGATACTGTGATGAAAAAGGGAATCTTAATTCATTGGCAAATCCTAACGGTACAAAAGATAACATTGCCGGTATCTGCAATAAAAATAAAAATGTTTTCGGAATGATGCCTCACCCTGAGCGTGCCGTTATTCCTATTCTTGGCAATACCGACGGCAGAAAAATATTGGAATCTTTATTTAGCATGGTAAAAACCTGATAGTTTTTTACAATCGGACCCCTGTGGATGAAAATAAAAAACCCCCGAAATTTTCGGGGGTTTTTTCATTGAAAAATAATCTAAACTAATTATTCAACAATTATTCGTAAGACTTCGGTTTCTTTACCTTCTGTCTGTACGGAAATAAAGTACATTCCCTTAGCGACATTTTCAAGATTGATTTCTCTCTCATTGTAACCTTCTTTAACAAGCATGTCTTCTTTAATCATCACTTTGCCAATCAGATCAACTACTTTCAATTCAAATTTAGCATTGCGATCAGAAATAAAAGCAACAGTTGCTTTACCCGGTGTCGGATTCGGATAAACAGATAGCGTCGATAAAGATTGATTTGCATCAGCAGGATCAACATTTGCATCTTCACCTACAGCAATTCTACAACCTGCACCCTTAACTACGTTTTTAATTTTATCTCCGCTGGCTCCTTTGCAATTGGATGCTTTTACTTTTACACTACCACTCAAGAATCCTAAAGGTGCTTTTACTACAACAGTGATTGTGCCTTGTCCGGAAATTATTGACAATCCTCCGGTACCTGACCACACATAACTATTTGCATTAGGAACAGCAGCGATGCTAAAGTTTCCGGAAGCAAGCGGACACAGTGTTGAAGGTCCACTAATGTTTCCTGGTGTATTAGGTTTTACATAAATCAACACTAAGTTCATACAGGAATTCGGACCGCTGCTGCAATCCATTGCTTTTACACAAAGTTGTCCGCCATTAAATTTAGAGGAGAATTTTAATGTGATACATGAACCTGTAGAAGGGCCTTGCACAATTGCACCAGGAGGTAAAGACCACATATATTGTGTTATTCCCGGAATCGGTGCAATACAATATGTTACTCCTGTTTGATTCCTGCATACTCCGTTCAGACCTGTAATTGGTCCGGGTGCAGGAGGGGCCGGATTAATTGTAATGCTAAATTGTATTGGTGTTCCAATACATGTTACTCCATTGTTAGTATAAGATGCTACAACACTAAAAACAGAAATGGTTGGAGAAGCACTTGCATTGGCAGCAGTAAATGAAGGAACATTACCGGAGCCGCTATTGGATCCTAATCCAATATCCGGCGAAGGCACTGTACGACTCCAACTAAATGTTGCACCGGCAACAGGACTGCTGAAAACAACAGAAGGCAGTACTGCACCTGTACAATAAATTTTGTTTGTTACTGCATTGACTTTAGGTACAGGGTTAACAGTTATTGTAAAGGTCATTGTCGGACTGCTACAAGTCAAACTATTATTTGAATTAAACCCAACCACACTAAATGTAGATGTGATTGGAGAAGTACCGGTGTTTGTAGCTGTGAATGAAGGAACATTTCCGG
>JANLOW010000497.1:0-4148 GCA_031366785.1 Bacteroidota bacterium
AAATGCCTGGTGTATGCCCGGTGGAAAAGTAGTTGTTTATAGCGGACTTTTGCCGGTTACTCAGGATGAGGCTAGTCTGGCTATTGTAATGGGTCATGAAATAGGCCATGCCGTAGCGCGACATGGTAACGAGCGTATGAGTCAGGGTTTGCTTGCTCAATTGGGTGGTGTTGCTTTGGATGTAGCGTTAGCAAGTAATAGTGCAGAGACCAGAAGTATTTTTCTTACTTCGTATGGAGTAGGTTCTACACTTGGCGTATTGGCTTTTTCCCGTACACAAGAATCGGAAGCTGATAAACTCGGTATTATTTTTTCGTCAATGGCCGGATATGATCCAAGAGTAGCTATTTCTTTTTGGCAAAGAATGTCGGCTAGCAGCGTAGGAGGAAAGCCACCTGAATTTTTAAGTACCCATCCAAGCGATCAAACTCGTATTAAAGACTTACAGGCTTTTATGCCTAAAGCGTTGACGTATTATAAGGGGAAGCTGTGACCGGGATTAAATGGATTGAGGTGATTGGTTGAAAATGTTTGAAGTTAAATTCAAATTATAATAAATATTATCCTTTATTTTTATTGATATGATGCGACAATTACTGTCAATTTTAATAGCGATATTAATTTCAACAACCTTATTCGGTCAGAAAAAAATATCAAACATTACTGATTCAACAATAATTCTAAAACTTGAAAATGACTGGGCGATAGCACTTGTAAACCGCGATGAAACTGTGTTTAATAAATTACTTGCCGATGATTTCTTTTATACGGAGAATGAAAAGATGTATACTCGTTCTGAAGTGTTACAGTCTGCGATGTCCAAATCAGACACAATAGCGAGTGCTTATAATAAAGATATGGATGTGCATATTAAAGATAAGACTGCCATCGTTACAGGCTGGCTTTTTGTAAACGGTAAAGGATCCGGAAGCAATTTCAACCGAAAATACAGATTTACCGATATATGGTTTAATAAAAATGGTGTTTGGCAATTAATAGCAGCTCAGGATTATTTACTACCTTAATTTAATTGAGATAATTTAAGTGAAATGGGTGTACTATTTCTTAATTGTTCAATGTGGTAAAATAAACTTCGGTTAAAATTAAGAGTATATTTTTTTTGTTTTTAAGACGAATACTACCATTAAAAAGTTGAAATATAGGTAGTTAATTTATAATCTCTGTGAACCCGGAGCGTTGTAATTTATACTTGATTTTAAAGCACTTATACGAATTCTTTTTTACAATGTTGAAAAAACTTTGTAGAAAAAATCTTCTATAATATATTATCTATAAATGCTGAATAATCTCATTTAATTCTTTTAGCTGAACATTGTATACAATGTCTACCATCATTAATTAGAGGAATAATTTTAGCTGTATAGAGATAAACTTCATCCTTAAAATTCCATTCCTTTAAATCAGTAACTATGGTAAACCTTTTATTATAATCTTAAATACACTCAACCCACTTATCTGGAGTAAGAGCTGCTAATCGTAAACAACAAACTATCTGAGAGGTCAAAATAATATCTTACAAGACATTCATCGTAAGGGTAAGCTTTAAATAAATATTTATATAGAGTGTTGAGGGCAATCAATGGTAAAATACAAATCAGAATACAGGAGATAAAAGAATTGTTATTTTGCTGCCTATAGCCCTTGAAATACTAATGAACTATAAAAATGTACTTTCCCTCTACTAATGAAAAGTAACACACAAACAAACTCACTTCTTAAAACTACGGGAGAAAAAGTAGGAATAAAGCAGGCTGTAAAGATTACTGAGGTCGTTGATGGGAAGAAGAAATCAGTTGTTCATAGAAAATATGAATTAATTACTTTTCACACTATCCGCAGAACATTTATTACAATAGCCAAAAAATTAGGAATAAGAAGAGATATTGCTAAGGCCATGACAAGCCATAAAGATGAGCGTACTTATTCTTAATATAATAAGATAACACCCGAAATGATAGAAGAGGAATTGTACAGAGGTCATAATATAAAGTTGACTAAACAAGTCTCATAAAATATTTACTTTTGTATTTCCCAAATACATAAAATCAGATGCAACAAAAAAGACTTTTAAGAATTGCACCGACAGAATCAGTAACCAGTCTGATTAATACCGCTTTTCGCGACTGTGAAATGTGTATTTGGGATTGTCGGGGCGAACTTTATTTTAGGAAAGGAGGCCGTCGCTTTTTAATTTAACAAGCCATTTTAAAAATCTTTATTTCCTTTTAAATAGTATTTGTTTGTTCTCTTTTTATTAATAAATTGCTAGGATATTTTAGTACACTATTGCTTTCTTTAAAGTATAATTTTATCATTTTTAAAAAATCATTTAACCATATAAATTTATTCAAACATGATAGGCGCAATTCCAAACCCGAAAAAAACAGTTAGTGTTGAATTTCCCATCAACGTTATCAAAGAAGCTGTATTAAATGTAAGAGAAGTTGATATTCAATATAAGCTAACTAGTTCAAATGAATTGATGAATCTATATACATACCAAGCATCAGAGTTTTTAAGTCTCGGCGTATATGTAGATATAAACCTTTCAAAAATAAGTGAAAGTAAAACTGATATAAATATTGAAGTGCGAAGAAAAATAGGTTCTTTCGATAAGTCTTATGAAGTTACGCAGGCGAACCAACATATTGAAAAATTATTAAGCTTAATTACAAAAGCAATTCAACTTACAGAAGAACAAAAATTACAAATACTAGAAAAGTATAAAGTCAAAGAAGCTGCGCTAAATGGATTTTCAGGACATAAATTTAAATGTGGATTTTGCAAAAATAAGTTTTATGCTGATTCAAATTTAAATGTTACTGTAATTTGTCCTCATTGTAAAAAAACAGTTAATCTTCCAGTAAAATTGACGAAAGATGCACAAGGAGAAAATTTGGGAAAAATAATTCTGATTGTAATAGTAATAGCAATTGTAATTGCAATATTTTCTATTCGATAGAAAAATAATTATTTTAAAATTTATAGAATATGAATAATTTGTATCAACTCGATGAATTTCATAAAAAAAGTTACTTTCAACGACTTTTAAAAAAAGAGCCAAAAGAAAATGCACTCATTGAAGTAAATAATTTACTTGCTTCTAAAGAACTTAATGAAATCAAACATGAAGATATTGAATCTATTTCACTAAAATACAAGGTGGATTTATATAAATCTTTCTCTGTTGAACTTAAAGAATTTTATCAACGTTATCTTAAGAAATGTTTAGAAGACGACATTTTAACAGATGCTGAACTAAATGACTTAAAGTTATTAAAAAACATATTAATACTTAACGACAATGATGTTAACGAAATACATAATGCAATAGCATCGAACATATATAAAAAATCATATGATGATATTATTAAAGATGGCAAAATTGAAAAAGCAGAACAAGACTTAATTGATAAATTACAAAAGAACCTAAAACTACCTGATGATATTGCAAATAAAATTTCTGCCGAAAGCAGAAAATATTTGGTTGAGTCAGAGATAAAGAAAATTATAAGTGATGCTAGAGTCTCTCCAGAGGAATGGGATGAATTAAATGCCATTACAAAGAATCTAGATGTTACTCTTAACATTGGTGAAGCTACGAAATCGCAGCTTGAAAAAATGAAATTATATTGGGCAATTGAAAATGCAGAATTACCAATTAAACAAGTAGAAATCAATTTACAAAATGGAGAGCTTTGCTACTATAAAACAACAGTTGATTGGCTAGAACTTCGCACAATTACAAAGAGATTAAATTACAGCGGGCCGACTTATAGAATTAAAATAATGAAGGGATTTTATTATAGAGCTGGCAGTATGAATGTTCAGCGAATTACCTCTGACGTTTTAAGTGAAATTGATAGTGGTGCTTTATACGTTACAAACAAAAGGCTTATTTTTGATGGCAGGACGAGCTGACCGGCGCTGGCCCTTCAGCAAGCCCTGACGAGCCGCTGGCCACCCGACCCGTGGCCCTGCCATGTCGCTAGCGCCGCAGTTCCTGCCGCGTCGTGACCCGGCAGCGCGCCAGCGCGTGTTCTGGGCACTGGCCAGCCTGGCCGCGCTGTGGCCGCTGCTGGTGCTGACCGAGTTCAAGCCCTGGCTGCTGTGGCAGGACGGCGCCC
>JANLOW010000041.1:0-4979 GCA_031366785.1 Bacteroidota bacterium
TAATACATAAGCACTTACCAGAATGCTAATCTCGTAAAGAAAATACAAAGGTAATGCAACCATAACAAGCGTTGTAGCATCAGAAGTAGGAGTAATTACCGCTGCAATTATCAGAATTACAACTACGGCATGTCGTCGATAGGTCCGCATGAAAGTTGGAGTTAATATTCCGACTTTCGAAAGGAAATAAACCACAATAGGCAATTCGAAGACAATGCCTGTTATGAGCGTCATCGTCGTCACTATGGAAATAAATGAATCGAGTGTTATCGTATTTTTTACCTGTTCGCTTACTTGATAGTTGCCAAGAAAATTTACAGTCATTGGAGTAATAACATAATAACCAAAAAGAATTCCAAGCAAAAAGAGGAAAGAAGTATAAAAGACAATCCCCCGGGCATATCTTTTTTCTTTTGTAGAAAGAGCCGGTTTAATAAAGCGCCAAATTTCCCAAACGACGTAAGGAAAACTGACAACCAATCCGGCAATAAAAGCCACCCACATGTGTGTGGTAAACTGTGCTGAAATGTCTGTACTTATTAGAGTAAAAGGAATAACCGTAATACAAAAATCATCACCGAGGTTCAGTTTATTTCCAAGAGAGCATAAAACCTTATAGGTAAGAAAATCAGGGCTTTTAGGAGCCAGTAAAACTCCGTCAAATAGAAATTCTTTGAAGAAAAAGAGTACGATAGCCATTGTCATAACGGCGATAACCGCTCTGAAAAGATGCCATCGCAATGCTTCGAGATGTCCCAGAAAGGACATTTCGCCGGAAGAGTTAAACTTATCTGAAAAAAAACCCATTAAGCGGCAAAGATAGAAATCTATTTTGCTGAATTGCTATTCTTTAAAATGAGGTAAAAGAATATTTTAATGATTTTTCTCTATTGTGTAGATTTTGCAATCCCCTCGCTGGGCAATCTTAAATTCTAACCTTTACATAAAATAGATTGACTTTACAGATAATGAAATTTTTGTAGGAATAAGAAAAGTTAAAACTTCGATTAAAAATTTTGTAAACTTATAATACCTCCAAATAATTCGTAAGAAAATTATCACAAAACGAAGTTTATTAACCAATTTATAATCAACATTTAGTTTTAATTACGGTTGAATTTTATCAATTTTTTACTATTAGTAAAATCTTTTTAATTTCATAGATTTGGACATAAATAGAAGACATGCTTATTAAAAGGTTTTTTTTATTTTTTTTAATAATCAGCCCTTTTACTTTTTTTGGGCAAGAGAATTTTAATTCTAAGGATCAGGTTCTACAAGTTTACAATTCATTAGTAAAATTTCATATTAACCCATTACAATGCGATGACTCTCTTTCAACAATTGTATTTAATACGATGTTAAAATTGCTTGATCCAAATTATTATTATTTTACTAATGAAGATATTTTAAAACTAGAAAAATACAAAACAACCATCGATGATGAATTAAAAACCTCAGAATGGAAATATCTTGACGAGCTTTCGTCGCTCTATAAATCAAAATTAATTAAGACTGATTCGATTATTTCCTGGATTCTTGAAAATCCAATTGATTACAATGCTACTGATTCAATAATATGGTCAAATAAAAATAATTATTTCAATAAAGATGAAAGCGAAAGGTTCATTACATGGAAAAAATATTTAAAATTTCAAGGACTTGAAAAAGGATGGGAACGATCTAATAATGATTCATTAAAAAATTACTTAAGTGATGAAATAAATGAATCCTCAATAAGAAATGACATAAGGACTAAAGAAAAAAGGCGCATCAATAGAATAATAAATCATCCTTGGGGATATGATACTTTTCTATCATATTTATTTTGCAAATCGCTTGCTGCCGCGTTTGATCCTCACACAGAATTTTTACCTCCAATCGAAAAAGAAAAATTTGATAGCGAAATCAGTAGCGATGCCTGGATATTTGGATTAGACATAGATGAGAATATAAAAGGAGAAATTGTAATTACTTATCTTTCAACAGGTGAGCCGGCGTGGCGATGTGGTTTACTAAATATTGATGATGTTATTCTTGAATTAAAATGGGATAATCACGACGCAATAGATCTTACAGCATCAACTAAGGAAGAAGTTTATAGTATACTTGATGAATTAAATCATGAAAGTCTTCGATTCAAAATTAAAAAAACTAATGGCCAAATAATTTTTATTTCACTTAAAAAAGAAAAGCTCAATATTAATGGACGTAGAGTAAAAAGCTTCGTTTTAAATGGGCTTGAAAAAATTGGATATATTCTACTGCCTGCTTTTTATACAAAAGATGATTTCGGATCTGGCAAAAGTTGCGCTAAAGACGTCTCCGATGAGATTTGGAAATTAAAAAGTGATTCTATTAAAGGATTAATTTTTGATCTTAGAAATAATGGTGGTGGTTCTATAACTGAAGCTCTGGAAATAATTAATTTTTTCGTTACTAATGGAAAGCTAACTTTTAAAGGCCATCCTTCTAAAAGATCAATTTCAATAAATGATCCAAATAAGGGAGTAATTTATACAGGTCCTTTATTATTAATGGTTGACAGGCAAAGTGCTTCAGCGTCGGAATTGCTTGCAGGGGTATTGCAGGATTATAACAGAGCAATCATTGTGGGGAATCGTACTTTTGGCAAATCAACTGAACAAATTGTCATCCCTGTAGATTCAAATCTTTTTCCCCAAAGCAAAATATCAAATTATAATAGAGCTATTACAAAATTTGGGTATTTAAAAATTACAGTTGGTAAAATGTACCGAGCAACAGGAAAAACTATTCAAGGCAAAGGTGCTATTCCAGATATAATTCTACCTGAATTTCCGGATTATTATAAATTCCATGAATCTGACCTTCCAAGATATATAGAACCAGATTCGATAAATAATAACTCCTATTTTAAGCCATTCAAGGTTTTACCTATAGATGTTCTTTCTATAAAAAGTTTTGAACGAGTGAAAAATAATAATTATTTCAATTCAATTAGGCAAGCGAATTTCTGGATTACAAATCAGTCAATGTCAACAATAGTTATCCCTTTACAATATAAAAAATTTATTACAGAAAAGAAGAAATCTAATGAATATGTAGAAAAGTTTTATGGATTTGTTAAATCAAAAAAAGAAATAGATTTTATTCTAAATAATAATACTACATATTTAAATATTTCTCATAAAAGCAAGGATATTTATAATGATAATTCAAAATACATTCATTTCATTAGTTCCGAAATTTATGTAAATGAAAGCTATAGAATTATTTGCGATTATATTAACTTATTAAAAAAATAAAAAAGTATAATATAATATATTTCAGTTGTGGCCAAGATGCCTCTGCATTCAATGATTCCGTTGAAAAGAAGATTAATCTTATAAATTTATCCTAAAGGATTTCGACTTATATTTAAATAAAACACCTCACTCTCCGGTATCTTTGAGTGTCGGCTTTGGTCGTTAGGGGATTCCGTCGCACACAGTACATCAATTTTAATCGTGTATAAAATTTGCTTTATTCCGATCGAAAACATTTCCTTGAATAGAGAACGAAGTACCGTATGCACCGGAATCGTGCTTCACACAGTGGGGGTGCTCAAAAACTTCGTTAAGAGAGTTAATTTCTGATTTTCGTTGCGTTATCGTTGCGAATCTTCGTGCTCTTTGCGTTAAAAATCAGACGGTAGTTCAAAAAAAACGCAATGTACGCGAAGATGCGCAAAGTTTCGCAACGTAAAATGATTGACTTTTTTGAGCTTAATTATTTTTACTTAAAATTTCCTTACTGTAATAATACAAATCCTGCACCACAGAAAAACAGAAATCATTTTAATCAATAAAATCATTTTGGAATACAAAAAATATATCAATAACAAATCCCGGTCAAATAATTCCCTCTCTCACTAAATCATGCAAATGAACTATGCCAACATATTTGTCTTTATCAGTAATAATCAGTTGGGAAATATTATGTTTCTGCATTAAATCAAGTGCATCTACTGCCATTGTTTCTTTCGGCAATGTTTTTGGAGAATGACTCATTATATCTTTCGCTCTTAATCCATCGATAGGTTTTTTATTTAAAAGCATCCTGCGTATATCTCCATCAGTAATAATTCCAATTATTTTTCCATTATCAATAACAGCAGCTGCTCCAAGTCGATTCGAGGAAATTTCTACAATTACTTTTATTATATTTTCATTGGGTGATACTTTCGGTGATGCATTCGAGGGATAGATGTCGCGCACTTTCAAATAAAGTTTTTTCCCCAATGATCCACCCGGATGATATTTGGCAAAATCTTTTGTCGAAAAACCTTTCACATCTAAAAGACAAACGGCAAGTGCATCACCCATTACTAGTTGTGCAGTAGTGCTGCTGGTAGGGGCTAGATTGTTTGGACACGCTTCTCTTTCTACAGTCGTGTTTAGAACAAAATCACTGTGCTTTGCTAAATAAGAAGATGAATTTCCAACAATGGAAATAAGTTTACTACCAAAACTTTTAAGTAAAGGAATAAGTACTTTTATTTCAGGGGTGTCTCCGCTTTTGGAAATGCAAATTACTGCATCATCTTTTTGTATTGTTCCCAGATCGCCATGAATAGCATCAGAAGCATGCATAAAAATCGCCGGAGTCCCTGTAGAATTAAGGGTTGCAACAATCTTTTGACCTATAATTGCACTCTTGCCGATGCCGGTAACGATCACCCTGCCTTTTAACTTCGAAATAAATTGAACGGTGCCAATAAAATCGTCATTTATAAATTTTTTTAACTGGCTAACTGCCTCTGATTCAATTTCAAGTGTGCTAATAGCCAGTTTTTTAATATGTGATGTATTTTTCAAGCTGTAAATTATTTTAAAACTATTACGTTAATAAGTTGTGGTTTCAGCAAAATTATATATTTTTATTGCAGAAACTTTTTAGGAAACAAAGTTAAATTTTGTATATTACCAATTAAAACAACTTATTGAATGTTAGTCGCA
>JANLOW010000057.1:0-2192 GCA_031366785.1 Bacteroidota bacterium
TTTATCTGTTTTACATTTTTCTACGGCATCAGCAAGTTCTTCCGGAATATCAACATGAAAAATTTTAGGAAGGGTAGAGCATTGTTTAATAGTAGACACCGGTTTTAATCCCGGAATAATTGGAACGTTGATATCTGCTTCGCGGCATTTTTCAACGAATTCGAAATATTTTTTATTATCGAAAAACATTTGAGTAACAATATACTCGCCGCCGGCTTCGATTTTTGATTTGAGAAATTTCAGATCAGATTTCAGATTAGGAGCTTCAAAATGTTTTTCAGGATAACCGGCAACACCTATGCAGAAATTAGAAGCAGCAACTTCCTGAAGTTCTTCATCGAGATAAACTCCTTTGTTCATATTAGTTACTTGCTTTACCAGATCAATAGCATACCGGTGACCATTCTTGTGAGATTCAAAAGCAGATTCAGATTTAATGGCATCACCACGTATGAGAAGCAGGTTGTCGATGCCAAGATAATTTAGTTCGATGAGAGCGTTTTCGGTTTCTTCCCTTGAAAACCCTCCACAAATCATATGAGGAACAGGATCAACATTAAAATGGTTCAGTATTGCGGCACAAATACTTACTGTTCCCGGGCGTTTGCGGATTGAGAATTTTTCCAGCAGGCCATTTTCTCTTTTCTTGTAAACATATTCTTCACGATGATATGTTACATCAACAAAAGCAGGCTTATAAGTCATGATAGGATCAAGAATATCGTAAATGCTTTGTATGCTCTTGCCTTTTAAAGGAGGAAGAATTTCTACTGAGAAAAGAGTTTTTCCTTTCGAATTGTTAATGTGCTCAATAACTTTCATAAAAATGAATAAGGTCTATTTGTCTGCAAAGTTGATATTTTTTTTGAGAAAAGTGGATGTACATTAAAGGGAAAGACACGATTGTTATCAACCGGGCTTCTAAATATGATTAATAAATTTTCTATATTAAATTAATTATTTTTCATTTTTATTCGGATAACTATTGGAAAGAAAATAATTGTATATTTGGCTGCTTAACAACCTTATTAATTGACTGTATTATAATCAAAAAAAGGAGGCCAGATGTATTTCAGTAATAACATTAAAACATTGCGTAATCGCCGCAAGCGCACACAAGACGTCGTTGCCGGCGAGCTTGGCATGAGTCGTTCCACATTGAACAGCTATGAGAACGGCAGTATAAAAAATCCTACACTGGAGGCGCTCATGGCGTTTTCCAAATATTTCAGATTATCGATAGATACATTGGTGAAGATCGATCTAAGCAAGTTGTCCGACTTTCAGCTTTCTGAACTGGAACGGGGAAATGATGTTTATGTAACCGGTTCACGACTACGGGTAATTGCTACAACGGTAGATTCTCAAAACAAGGAGAACATTGAAGTAGTTCCGCTGAAAGCGAAAGCAGGATATAAAAACGGTTTTGCCGATCCGGAGTTTATTAAGAAGCTGCCCACTTTTCAGCTTCCGCTGCTTTTAAGCGATCGCAAATACCGCATGTTTCAGATCAGCGGAGATTCTATGCTGCCAATACCTGATAAGTCGTGGGTTATAGGCGAGTATTTGGAAAACTGGTACGACATAAAAGACGGCGAAGCATATATTGTACTTACTCAGGAAGAAGGTCTGGTTTTTAAAGTTGCTGTAAACCAATTGCGGAAAAAGAAAAATCTTTTGCTTAAATCATTGAACACAACATATCAGCCCTACGAATTACATCTGGGCGATATCCGTGAAGTATGGAAGTTCTGTAACTATCTCAGCAATGAACTTCCTGAGACTACTTTTATGAAAGATGAATTGTTGTCGAAGATATTAAGATTGGAGCAAGAGGTGAAATCGATTAAGGATGTGATTTCCTGAGCTCGAACATGTCTTAAGATATAATCATAGTGCCCTTTGTGCGACCTTTGTGCCCTTTGTGGTTATTAAAACTGCCGGATTTAACCACAAAGGACAAAAAAGCAGCACAAAGTTCAAAAAAAATAAAAGTATAAGTATTATTAAAATGGTTTCTGAATAATTCGTTAAAGTAATCAAATTTTAAAATGGAAATAAAAATTTATCAGGTTGATGCATTTACGTCAAAATTATTTGGCGGAAACCCTGCTGCTGTTTGTCCATTGAAGGAGTGGCTTTCTAATGATGTAATGCAAAGGATAGCTTCTGAAAACAATCTTTCAGAGACG
>JANLOW010000062.1:0-3695 GCA_031366785.1 Bacteroidota bacterium
CCACTCATATAACTGACAGAAGTTGGAGAGCCACTATCGATAATTATATACCCGGTAGGAATTATTTCAAGAGATGTTTTTTTAAGAACCGGTGCTGCCAGAACATGCCGGCCGATAAGCATTTCCGGATTTCTGCCACTGATTAAAGAAAGGAGTAATATTCCATCTGCACTATTGCTAATCTGCATAGTATTTCCGGGGAAAAGTATAACAGGAAGTGATGTTTTCTTTAAGATTGAAATACATTCTTCAAAAGTATTACCGGTGATAATGCTGCTGCCGACAAAGAAAAAATCAATAGCTGCATCAACTGCTTTTTCTGCAATCTTAATACATTCGTTTATGGTAAGTTTATCAGGATCTATGAGGACGGCAATCATCTTTTTGCCTGCTTTTTTCTTTAAAGAAATATTTTGGTATATTTTCATTGTTACGAATGTACAAAAAACTATGACTAAGATTTAAATCGCTTTACTGTGTGACCATGACAACATGAATTGATCAATTTTCTCATAAAAGATTTTGAAGTCTTTTTGAAAACCTTTTTTTAAAATAGAAGCAAAAAGTTCACCCGATGATTTATAATCGAAAGGATGAACTAAGAGATCTTTTTTAAAATCGAGATTACCGACAGAGTGAATTTTATATAATACCTCTTTAGCACCCCACATGGCATGTAATTTTTCTAATTGATTTTCGAAAGTAATATTTTCTTTTTCTTTTTCATTTATAAATTTCTGTGAAAGTTTTAAAATACGCTCATTGATAATTTCAATATCGATACCAATTTCAGGATCGTTAGACTTCATTAAAGCAATATATTCATGCGAATGGGAAATTGAAATGAATCCTTCATCCATGAGATTTGGTTTGCCGTTTTTATCATAATAAATCGAAGAGCCATTAGCTCCTGGCAGAATTATTTGCAAAGCATTTCGCGTTGTTAACCACTCCCTCTTTCTTGATTCACTTTTAAAGGAATTCCACTCCAGGGTTTCAATTTGACTTAAAGCAGCATTTTGTAGAAGATCGCTTATTTCTTCAAGGCTTTTCCAAACAACTAGTGAATATTCGATGTTAGTTTTTAGCCAGGCTACCGGCATATATCTTATTTTATTTGTGCAAGATACCTGAAAACGCTTCATGTTTAGCAGCCGATTAGCAGCTTGTAACAAGATAAATAGTTTGCCGTATCAGGTAAAAACTTAATGAAAAAGGGTTGGTCTTTACAGCTCTTATATATACATTTGCAGAACAAATAATAATACTTTAAAAAAATAATTAAATGGGTAATACAACAGCTTCAGTTGACAAATTTGTTAAATTTAAAGTTAAAGACATTTCATTGGCGGAATGGGGACGCAAAGAAATTCGCCTGGCAGAATCAGAAATGCCCGGTCTTATGTCTATCCGTAAAGAATACGGCCCTAAAAAACCTTTAAAAGGCGCACGCATTGCGGGTTGTCTTCACATGACTATTCAGACGGCGGTTTTAATAGAAACGCTAACAGAATTAGGTGCTGAGGTAACCTGGTCGTCTTGCAATATATTCTCTACCCAAGATCATGCTGCTGCTGCAATCGCCGCTGCAGGTATTTCCGTTTATGCCTGGAAGGGTATGACGGCAGAAGAATTCGATTGGTGTATTGAACAAACTTTATTCTTTGGCCAGGATCGCAATCCATTAAATATGATTCTTGATGATGGCGGAGATTTAACAAATATGGTTTTCGATAAATATCCTGAGTTAATTAAAAACATCCGTGGATTATCAGAAGAAACTACTACAGGCGTTCTTCGCCTTCACGATCGCATGAAAAACGGAACACTTCCAATTCCTGCTATCAATGTAAATGACTCTGTCACTAAATCTAAATTTGATAATAAATACGGCTGCCGTGAATCACTTGTTGATGCATTGCGTCGCGCTACCGATCTTATGATGGCCGGTAAAGTAGCTGTAGTTGCAGGTTTTGGAGATGTTGGTAAAGGTTCAGCAGAATCACTGAAGGATTCAAAAGTTCGCGTTATTGTAACCGAAATTGATCCTATCTGCGCTTTGCAGGCGGCAATGGAAGGTTATGAAGTTAAGAAAATGGAACAAGCTGTGAAAGAGGCTGATATTATTGTTACAGCAACAGGTAATTACAATATTATTAACGAGAAACATTTCCGTTTAATGAAACACAATGCTGTTGTTTGTAATATTGGACACTTCGATAATGAAATCGATATGGCGTGGCTTAATAAGAACTATGGAAAGACAAAAGAATCGATCAAACCTCAGGTAGATAAATATACTATTGATGGAAAAGATATTCTCATATTGGCCGAAGGTCGTTTAGTTAACCTTGGTTGCGCTATGGGACATCCTTCTTTCGTAATGTCAAATTCATTTACAAATCAGACACTGGCACAACTTGAATTATGGAATAATGCCGGAAAATACGAGAACAAAGTATATACTCTTCCAAAGCATCTCGATGAAAAAGTGGCTCGTTTACATCTCGAAAAAATAGGTGTAGAACTTGATGAGCTTTCTGAAGACCAGGCAAAATATATTGGTGTTCCAAAATCAGGTCCGTTTAAATCGGATACTTATCGGTATTAATTTTTCCCTGCAAGGGAAACCGGAAAAAGCTAAGGGCGCAGAGATTATTTCTTTGCGCCCTTTCTATTATATTTTGACTATAATTTAATAAGTCATTCTATACCGATTCTGCGAGAATAATAATTTTATTTTTAAGATTCTCAACAACTCCGCCTTTAACATCAAATGACTTTACGCCTTCTTTGTCTTTTATTTTCACCTTGCCATTAAGCAATGTAGAAATAATAGGAGCATGATCTTTTAACATTTCAAAACGACCCATTGCACCCGGCACAGATACGGAAGTAACTTCACCGCTGTAAACTCTTTTATCGGGAGTAATAATTTCTAAGAACATCTTTTTATTATTTGATGATTAATTAGATTCTGCCAATATTTTTTTGCCTTTTGCTATAGCATCATCAATAGTTCCAACAAGATTGAAAGCGGCTTCAGGATATTCATCCACTTCACCATTCATAATCATATTGAATCCTTTTATTGTTTCTTCTATGGGAACGATAACACCTTTTAATCCGGTGAATTGTTCAGCAACGTTAAACGGCTGAGAAAGGAAACGCTGAACACGGCGGGCACGATGTACAACAATTTTATCTTCATCGCTAAGCTCATCCATACCCAGGATGGCAATTATATCCTGAAGTTCTTTGTAACGCTGAAGGATATTTTTAACATTTTGTGCCGTATTGTAATGTTCATCACCAACAATAAGCGGAGTAAGAATTCGTGAAGTAGAATCAAGAGGATCCACCGCAGGATAAATACCAAGTTCTGCAATCTTTCTATTCAATACAGTTGTAGCATCAAGATGGGCAAATGTTGTTGCCGGTGCCGGATCGGTAAGATCATCAGCCGGAACATATACAGCCTGAACGGAAGTAATAGATCCTCGTTTTGTAGAGGTAATTCTTTCCTGCATCAATCCCATTTCCGTAGCTAATGTAGGCTGATAACCTACGGCTGAAGGCATACGTCCGAGAAGTGCTGATACTTCAGAACCTGCTTGCGTGAAGCGGAAGATATTATCAATAAAAAATAAAATATCACGACCGCCTGATTTTTCATCACCATCACGGAAATATTC
>JANLOW010000123.1:0-2125 GCA_031366785.1 Bacteroidota bacterium
GAGAATGATGAATTTGGAGTTTTCCCTAATTCGCCTCCATTCAAAAAATTTGAATTATCCGGAAATGCAGGAATCATTTATAAGTTAGATGATAAATGGTCTTTCGATGGCAGATATAGTCATTCAATTACAACCATAAGGCCTTATCCCGGTACATATTCAACTTTTTTCGATCAGGGGCAATACAATGTTTTAATTGAGTTTTCCATGGTTTATCAGTTTTGATTACGAAATGTCACAACCGGATAAATAGAACACGGATTAGATAGATTAGACAGGTTTACACGGATTTTTATACGATTTGTAATTCGATTTATAATAAATCAGGATATGAATGTTAAAAACCAAAATGCAAACACCATAAACTTTTCCACGTTTTCACTTTATTAATCAAAAAAACAGATTAATTTTTTCAAGTCTTTATTTGTACATTCGTAGACGTGAATTGCCCAATGAAATAAATGAAAAACGATTATACATTAACACAAAGTCCCTCCATCGATCAGGTTGGTATTGAGGAGAAAATTTCCCGGTTCAGCAAGCGAAGCATAAAAAAAGAGTCGAAGTTAGCCGCTCTTAAACTTGCTATGAGCATGATGGATCTTACCACTCTTGAAGCTAAAGATACTCCGGGCAAAGTAAAACAACTTTGCACAAAAGCGATGTTTCCGCATTCAGCCTTAGAAGGAATACCTTCCGTTGCCGCTGTTTGCGTGTATGCTAATCTTGTAAGAGTTGCTAAGGAAGCTCTTAAAGGATCGAAGGTAAAAGTTGCCGCTGTAGCTACCGCATTTCCCAGCGGAATGTCAAGCCGGAAAGTAAAATTGGAAGAAACAAAGTGGGCTGTCAATGAAGGTGCTGATGAAATCGATATGGTAATTTCACGCGGACATTTTCTTTCGGGTGAATATAATTTTGTTTTTGATGAAATAGCAGCCGTTAAAGAAGCTTGCGGACAAGCACATCTGAAAGTAATTCTCGAAACAGGTGAACTTAGTACACTCGATAATGTTAGAAAAGCAAGTGACATTGCCATGTATGCCGGAGCGGACTTCATAAAAACATCCACCGGAAAAATTCAACCCGCCGCTACATTGCCTGTAACACTTGTAATGCTCGAAGCAATTCGTGATTATTATTATGAAACAGGAATAAAGATCGGCATGAAACCGGCCGGAGGTATTGCAACAGCAAAACTCGCTATTCAATACCTTGTGGTCCTTCGCGAGACACTTGGCAACGACTGGCTTACTCCTGACCTTTTCCGTTTCGGCGCAAGCTCTTTAGCAAATGATTTATTAATGCAAATCGTAAAACAACAAACTGGCGTCTATCAGAGTATTGATTATTTCTCGAAGGATTAAAAGAGAGTATCAGGTATCAAGTATCGAGTATCAAGATAAGAGAAACAAATATCAAATAACTGTTAATTAATAAAACTAATAACCAATAACGATTAACCAGTAACCTATAACCATTTCCATGGCAATGAAAAAAAATAAAAAGGACGTTACTTTAAATTTCAGCACAGACTGGACTTATGCGCCGGCACCGGAAAGTATTGACCATATAAAAATCAAACCTCAATACGAGCTTTTTATTAATGGAGAATTTACTCCGCCTTCTTCAGGGAAATATTTTGATACTGTTAACCCGACGAATGAAAAAAAACTTGCACGTGTTGCGGAAGCCAATGAAAAGGACGTTGATAAAGCTGTAAAAGCTGCACGAAATGCGTATGAAAAATACTGGGGTAAGATGCCTGCAAAGGAACGCGGGAAATATATTTTTCGCATTGCACGTATCATTCAGGAAAGAGCAAGGGAACTCGCAGTTATCGAATCTCTCGATGGCGGAAAACCAATTCGTGAATCGCGCGACATAGATATCCCACTCGCGGCCGCACACTTTTTTTATTATGCAGGCTGGGCCGATAAGATTGAGTATGCCGTGCCCGGTGCTAAGACAAGATCACTTGGTGTTGCCGGACAAATCATTCCATGGAATTTCCCACTCCTCATGGCAGCATGGAAAATTGCGCCTGCACTTGCTGCCGGAAATACTGTTGTTTTAAAACCTGCCGAAACAACTTCTCTTACTGCATTAAAACTTGCGGAAATAATCG
>JANLOW010000146.1:0-13427 GCA_031366785.1 Bacteroidota bacterium
GAAATCTCGAAAGTATTTTTTGGCACTACTCTTTCGGTTTCAGATTCTATAGTAAACTCTTCGTTGGATATAAATCATATTGTTGAGCTTTCAGGTTTAATTCCGAATACAAAATATTATTATGCTCTTAGTGCTTCCAACGAAATCATAGCAGGAGATTTAAATACATTTTTTATTACGCCACCTTCTACGGCAACAGCACAACCCATTCGAATTTGGACAATGGGTGACATGGGCACGGGAAATGTTCAACAAAATCAGGTGAGAGATGCTTATATGAACTATACCGGAAATAAATATACCAACTTAATTCTCTGGCTGGGGGATGATGCTTATCCAACAGGCACCGATGAGCAATACTCCTCAAATGTCTTTACAGGTCATTATGAAAGTATATTAATGCAAAGCGTCGTTTATTCTGCATGTGGAAACCATGATCTGTTTTCCACAAATTCAATTATTCAAACAGGTCCTTACTATGATATTTTTACACTGCCAAAAAATGGTGAAGCTGGCGGAGTTGCTTCAGGAAGCGAAGCATATTATTCTTTTAATTATGCCAATATTCATTTTATCTGTCTCGAATCAAACATCGATTCCTTCGGAATTACAAATACAAATAATATGATTTCCTGGCTCAACACCGATCTTGAAGCTAATGTGCAACAATGGACCATCGTTTTTATGCATTGTCCACCATACTCAAAAGGATATCATGATTCTGATACGGATCCAGATATGACATTCATTCGTCAAAACATAAATCCAATCCTCGAATCATATAAAGTAGATCTTGTATTGAGTGGACATGACCACGATTATGAGCGGACGTGTCTTATTAATGGTCACTATGGTTTATCTTCATCATATAATTCTTCAATGAAGATTGATTCAGGAAACGGCACGCCTCCAAATTATTACAGAAAATTATGGCCATTATATTTAGGAACTGTCTATGCGGTTGTTGGCAGCGCTGGTGATATTGAACCTGTACAATCAGACTGGCCCTATCCTGCAATGTCTGCATCTCTGGACACCGTTTTTGGTTCAATGGTTATTGATGTTACTGGTGATACACTTGATGCAAAATTTCTTACCCTGAACGGTAATGTCGCTGATCATTTTGCAATCTATAAACATTTTACTATTGGAATTCAAAATATAAATTCTGATCCTACAGAATTATATATTTTTCCTGACCCTGTAAATACTGAATTAAATATACGGTATTCACAAAATACTAACAAAGATGTAACTGTAAGTATACTTAATCTTCTTGGACAGACTTTGAAATCATGGAATGAAAAACGCGAAATTTCATTTTCCAGGAAAATAGACATTAGCAATTTTGCAAGTGGTATTTATTATGTTTCAGTGCAAAACGCTGAAACGGTCATATTAAAAAAATTCGTTAAAGAGTGATATCGCTTCTGTTTTTTTGCGAATGTACTCAATGTGTTAAAATCACTAAAAATTATTTCAACTACGTCTATCTGCTCTAATGAATAAATATTTTAATTTTTTATTCATTTTTATTTATTGGATTCCCCAATTATTAAATGAAGGAATAGGCAAATCAACTGAATATAATTATTCCGACAGTATAAAAGTAAAAATCACATTAGTTGCATTATTGCCTTACAGGATTTCAGAATCGTCAGGATTGGTTTTTACGGATGGCAATCTCTGGACTCATAATGACAGCGGTGGCTATCCATGGATTTTCAGAATAGATACTTCAACCGGGAAAATAATACAAACCGTTGTTGTGGATAATTTTCCCAATGTTGACTGGGAAGACATAACGGCCGACAGCAAGCATATTTACATTGGTGATTTCGGAAATAACTATGGCATACGGAAAAATTTAAAAATTCTTGTCATCGAAAAATCTGACATCACCGATAAACCAATTGTGCATGTACATGCGAAGTCGATCAATTTTAATTATTCGGATCAGGTTAAATTCTACAGAAATAATTTAAATAATTTTGACTGCGAATCTATTTTAAACATTGGTGACAGTTTATACCTTTTTTCCAAAGACCGGGGAGATAATTTCACACGTGTTTACCGATTATCCAAAACACCAGGAAATTATACCATCAGTCCGATTACTTCCTTCAATGTCAATGGAAGAATTTGTGGTGCATCCATCAATTCAATGAATAATGAATTGGCTTTGATTGGTTACATGACAGGAACAACTCATTCGTTTATCTGGTTGATGTATAATTTTAATGGAACAGATTTTTTTTCTGGAATTAAAAGAAGAATAGAAATTGGCAATAATCTTTTGCATTGGAAGACCGAAGGAATCGCCTTTGAAAATAAAAACAGACTGTTTATTTCCTGTGAGAAATCTTTTAGTCAGAAGGCGGGATTATTTATTTTTGAAGACGAATATTAATTATTGTTGAATTCACTGTTGTCCGGTTAAAACGAAATGCATTACTAATATTCTTACTTTTCTTTTTGCTTGTCCAAAAAGAAAAGTAAGCAAAAGAAAAAAGACACCAAGCACAGCTCACTCATCGGCCTGATTTGAGTCCTTCTACGATTTAATTGACGATGATTTCGCCGCTCAGTGCCTGGACGGCCTTCACACCTCTCCGATTTTAAATGTTTAATCATAGAGATACAGTACAAATCTTAATTCTGTTTTGTATCAACCCATGCATAAGCGATCTCATCCCGATAACTATCGCATATGCGTCAGGCTAAGAAAGGAGGTTATATACCATCCCTTCGGGATTGAATGCTATAGAATGATTTCATATTATTATATCATCCTCCGGAAAACAACTTTTCCAAATAAAAATAAACCCCAAAGGGATGAGATTATCATAACATAAAAAATGCAAACTAATAAAACCCCGAAGGGGTATAATTATTATAACATAAAAGCGAAACAAATAAATCCCGAAGGGATGAAATTATTATAATATTAATTAACCATAAAAACAGAACCCCGAAGGAGTAAAATAAAAACGTCGTAGCGATTTATTTTTAATTTAAATTTTATCGTTTCGAAATTTACTTTCTTTATAAATTTAATTCGGACAAAAATACAATCAATATTAGAAAAACCGGTTTTTTAAATTATGGCGAATTAAAGATGTTTCTTTGCTTATTCATTTAATGATTATATTCTTTATAGAAAGCATTTCAATCTTGTTAGCGGGGCTTTTTGTTTCGATGATAACGCCCACGGGACTCTTTGCATCTTTGCCCGTATGAATAACCAGGTCGTTTCTTCCTTAAGTGTTTATATAATGAACAGGTGAGTAGTACGTTTGGCTGAGAAATCCTGATACAACATTTTTATGAAATTCCTCAGACTCGTTCTTATTGACCTGAGAGAAAAGATGCAATAGATTTTTCCGGAACAAATTAATGCCTGACCGGTTTGGTTTAACTTTGAGAAAAGCTTTATTAAGAGATTGGCGTGGCGAGAAATTCATTGTCATAATTCCTGACGAAGATAAAAATTAGAATCTAGAATTATGGATTTGATTTTTCAATCCGGTTTACAGAATATGCTGCAACATTAATTTAATATTTTGATGAATTAATCTGAAAACTTTAAATAGATTTGCCATTCGATTTCATTGGCCTTGGCACATACGAACAGTCAAAGCAAACTCACAGCGACCGGACTGTTAGTTACGCTAGGAATAATTTACGGTGATATAGGAACTTCACCGCTTTATGTAATGAAGGCAATCGTTGGCAATAAAATAATTACCAGTGATTTAATTATTGGTGGAGTTTCGTGTGTATTCTGGACATTGACATTAATTACAACAGTCAAATATGTTATTCTAACCTTAAAAGCGGATAATAAAGGAGAAGGAGGCATTTTTTCTTTATTTGCCCTAGTGAGGAAGTCTAAATTAAAGTGGCTTGCTTTTCCTGCAATCATTGGTGGAAGTGCATTATTGGCGGATGGACTTATTACCCCTTCCATTTCTATTTCTTCAGCCATTGAAGGATTAAGGTATTTTAATCCAGACATACCAACAATTCCAATTGTAATAGGAATTCTTTTTGGCTTATTTTTTATTCAGCAATTCGGTACATCTTTTATCGGAAAGTTTTTCGGGCCTTTCATGCTTGTTTGGTTTTTAATGTTGAGTGTTTTAGGGGTAAATATGTTATTTACAAACCTTGAAATACTGAAAGCATTAAATCCTTATTATGCATATAATTTGTTAGTTAATTATGAATATGGATTTGTTTTATTGGGTGCTGTTTTCTTATGTACTACCGGAGCAGAAGCGCTATATACAGATCTTGGTCATTGCGGACGAAAAAATATTCGTGCAAGTTGGATATTGGTAAAGATATGTCTTGTGCTTAATTATTTCGGACAAGGAGCCTGGTTGCTTAACAGGACGGGTAGTAATCTGGAAGGACATAATCCTTTTTATTCCATCATGCCTACCTGGTTTTTATTTGCAGGTGTTTTAATAGCGACAATAGCAGCCATTGTTGCAAGCCATACTTTAATAAAAGCTTCTTTTACTTTGGTTAATGAAGCCGTTCGTTTAGATTTCGGACCAAAGCTTAGAATAGTTTTTCCTTCTGAAATCCGAGGGCAGATTTATATACCAACAGTGAATTGGGTTTTATGCTTTGGTTGTATTAGTGTGGTTTTATTTTTTAAGGAATCTTCTGGTATGGTAAACGCTTATGGATTATCCATCATTTTAGCTATGATGATGGATACACTTTTGTTTTCAATTTTTCTTTATAACAATCGTGTATCTGCATTTCTTATCAGCTTGTTTCTAATAATTTTTTTAGGCATTGAAAATTCTTTTCTTATCGCTAATCTGCACAAGTTTTTACACGGTGGATGGGTAACATTATTAATTACTTGTTTTTTAATTTGGTGTATGTTTAGTTGGAATAAAGCAAGAAAAATCCGTAACAGGTTTGTGGAATTTGTAAAACTAAAAGATTATTTAAAAATTCTTACCGAATTGAGTCATGATATTTCAATTCCGAAATATGCCACACACCTTGTTTATATGACAAGTACAAATAGCTCTGAAGAAATAGAATCGAAAATAATTTATTCTGTTTTTCAAAAGCAACCAAAGCGAGCAGATATTTATTGGTTTATACATGTTGATGTTGTGGATGAACCTTATACTATGGATTATGAAGTTCATGAAATAATAAATGACAAAGTCATAAGGATTAATTTCAAATTAGGATTTCGAATAGAACCACGAATAAATATTTTATTCCGAAAAGTAGTAAAAGATTTGGTCGCTAATAACGAAGTTGATATCAGCAGCCGTTATTATTCTTTGAGTAAAAATAATGTAATAGGAGATTTTCGTTTTATTGTAATTGAAAAATACATTTCTAATGAAAATGTTTTCAATTTTTATCAACGTTTGGTTTTGGGTAGCTATTCTTTTCTTAAACTTTTTGCATTAAACGAAGGAAAAGCATTTGGCCTTGATACGAGCCTTGTTACAATTGAGAAAGTTCCTTTGATTCTTAACCCCGTGGGAAAAATTGATTTGAAGAGGTTGGAATAAATGAAGTGAAATTAAGCAAAGATAACCCATAGTAATTTTTATATGACCATTATTCTATCCTTATCAGGAAACTATAATATTATTAAGAACGCTAAATCACAATACACATTTTATGTCCCTCAAATTAAACCGCTCTGTTTTCGGAAATGAAATCAACAAAGGAAATGCACCGACCCTCGAGGATGCAAATAATATTTTAAATGATTGGGTAAAAAATGAACGACTAAAACTTCACATGCGGCAAGTGGGATATGTAATGAAAAGCTGGGCGGCGAAAAAGGAAAACCTCAATGAAAACCTTCAACATCACTGGTACATCGCCGGACTACTTCACGATGCAGATTGGGATCAATGGCCCGATCAACATTGCAAGCTAATTGTTGAAGAGCTGGAAAAAAGAAATACCGATCCTGAAATCATTCATGCCATTGCATCGCATGGTCCGAATCATTTTGGTGTGCAACCGGAAACTAAAATGGATAAGATGTTATATGCTATTGATGAATTGTCGGGTTTCATTCATGCATACTCTTTGATGCGTCCCGGAGGATATAACGGAATGGAATCGAAAGGTGTAAAGAAGAGGCTGAAAGATAAAACATTTGCGGCAGGTGTTTCACGGGAAGAGATAGCCGATGCCTGTGATAGAGCAGGCATTGCCTTGGAAGAGCTGATTGAGTTTGTTATCGAAAATCAAAAAGAAGTAGATAGATAAGAGTTTGTATTCAATCCTTAACAAAAATCTTTACTATTTTTTCTTTTTCAGTAAAAATTTCCAAAAAATAAATGCCGGATGATAACAATGAAATATTTAATTCAATAGTATCTCCATTCCGATTAAATGCAGGAGCTATCATTTGACTTTGACCAATAGTATTTATAACAGAGATTGATTTTATTTTTTCATTTATTTTATGAGATAAGTATAAAATGTTTTTCGATGGATTTGGAAAAATATTTGTTAAATCAAAAATATCATCATCCTTTATTCCTGAACAAAGATCAAAGAGTATTTGTACCGTGTCACTATTGAAACATCCTTCGATATTACGAACTCTAACAAATACTGTTTTCATACCAAGACCTGTCCCACTGCTATCTACATCGATAGAAGTTGTTGTTGAGCCATCCGACCATAAATAGGAAGAAAAACCTGTTCCGGCATTTAATAAAATTGAATTTGTCTCGCAAACTATTGTGTCTTCACCAAGATTAATTATTGGCAATGCATTTACTATTGCTTCAATGGATGCTGAGTTTGTACAACTGTTGCTTCCTGTAAAGGAATATGTAATAATATGTGTTCCTGTTCCTATTGATGGATCAAAGACTCCTGAGGACAGACCGTTTCCTGAATAAATTCCTCCGGAAGGAAAACCATTTAATATTACCGGTGCATCATCAATGCACAAAGCATTAACAGATGTTAAAGAAACTTCAGGAAGCGATTTCACAACAATATTTGAAGTAGCAATACCATTACATCCCAATGAATTTGTATAGTTATAATACAACGTAATTGTTCCGGCTCCTGTAGTAAGAGGATCAAATTGTCCACCTCTTACTCCCGGACCATTGTAGGTTCCACCCAAGGGAGTTCCGCCCGTTAATGAAAAAGGAAAATCATTTGCACAAACTGGATCCAAATTCGAAAATAATACAACAGGAATAGGGTTGACAGCTATCGTAAAATTAAGAGTAATCCGGCAACCTGAGGAATCCCCATTGAGTGTGTACGTTGTCGTAACTTGAGGTTTAGCAATAACATAAGCTCCGGATGTTGAAGACAATCCTATGGAGGGAGACCAAGAATAATCTGTTGCCCCTGTTGCTTGCAATGAAAGGGAATCGCCCCGGCAAATAGAATTAATTATTCCGGAAACCGAAATTGAATAATTGGCGGAAGTAGAACTACTTCTTATTGCTAAATTATTTTGATAATTATTGGATGCTCCTGTTCCATTATATTCTATAATAGCAAAATAATAAGTTGTTCCCGGATCAAGGCCGGTTATAGTTACGTTATTTTCGTTTCCATTATAAACAATGTAATTACCATTACCGAGATCTGTTCCACTACCAAAAACAGAATTTGCATTATAAATAGTACCATTCACAGGAAAGGCATTTACATCAGAAGATTTATGTGCAATTATTAATCTTGCATTGCCATTGCCGGGGGTGAATGAAATATTCAAATTGGTACATGCTTCTTGAGTGATTATGATATTTGAAGCCGGCACTGTTGGAGGAGGCGCAGGGTAAGCAGATATTTTATCTACATAAAAATCTGCCCACGGCTGATCCGGATAACCTGTAATTGTATGCGAGTCAAAAAAAGCTGTACCATTAAAAATTCCGGTCGTGTAAATATATCCTTGTCTGTCGCTTGTAATTGCAGACCCAATATCACGATGACTTCCACCGTTTATTTTATCCCATAAAACATTTCCGGAAAGATCATAAGCAACAACGAAAATATCTTTAAAACCGGAAATGGAATATTGAAATGTATCGAAACTGCCGGCAGCATTTACATTTCCTGTAACATAAACGATGTGGTTAACAGTATCAACATTGATTCCGTAAGCAATATCTTCATCAATACCTCCTGCATGTTTTGCCCATTGAAGGTTACCATTCGTATTGTATTTGGCAATAACTATATCAGAACTTCCCGATGAAGTAAAATGATTAGATCCAAAATTTGCATCACCTTTAAAAGATCCGGCTACAAAAACATTGCTAAATTGATCAACAAAAACAGACCGGTATTGTGTAGTATCGCAACAAGCACCTGCAGCTTTAGCCCATTGAATGCTTCCTGTGGAATTGTATTTAGCAACAAAAGCACTATAGTTTCCTGAATTTGCAATCGATATACTTCCGAAAGAAGCAGAATGAGTAAATGAACCCGCAATATAAATATTGCCATTTCTGTCGAGAGAAATGCCTAGCCCTTTGTCATCACCATTACCCCCGGCTTTTTTTGCCCATTGAACATTACCGTTCGAATTTATTTTTGCAATAAAAATATCTCGGCTTCCCGAAGAACTTAATTGAGTACTGCCTATGCTGATTGTTTCAGAAAAATAACCGGTTATAAAACAATCACCATTTTCGGCTACAGCAACAGAGAGTGCTTTATCATTTCCAGTATTTCCCCATCGCTTGGCCCAAACAATATTACCGCCGATATTATATTTTGCTAAAAAAATATCATTTGCTCCTGATGATATAAGAAATATTCCTGAACCGAAATTTGCTGTTTTTTCAACTTCACCTGCAATGTATGTATTGTGAGAAGCATCGATTGACATTCCATTAGCAACATCTCCGCCTTGTCCTCCGGCACTGTGTATCCATTTAATAACTCCATCACGATCATATTTAACAACGAGAATGTCATGAGATCCATAACTTGAAACAGAATGGTTGTCGAAAACAGAAGTATATTCTATTTGTCCTGCAGCATAAACATTTCCTGAGTCATCACATGCGATTGCATTACCGTTTTCAAATCCGGGAGATATTCCTTTTTTAACCCATTGTACGGTTTGGGCATTAAGAATATATAAATTCCAAAATAATAATAACGGAATTATTAAAATAGAAGAAAGTTTCATTTATCTTTCATTTGCTTTAAAACTAGTGAATAATCCGATTACTACCTATGATTTTAGTACTAGTAAAATGAAATCTTGATCAGGCAGCTAAAAGTGTTAGAATTTGAGCTGAAAAGAAGTATGTTTATTTTGAATTTTTTTTAAAAGTTTACGAAAACGCTATCAGAATATCGGAATGTAGCTGTTTTTAGGTAGTTAGAATTGATGAGAAATTTTAATTTGCCATATTAAATACGCATAACTTTTTATTCTTGGCAAATGGTATAAAGAGAGTTGAATTAAAACAAGATATTGCAATTTAAATCTCGGTGTTGCATTTGCACTTTTCTATTTCATTTCTAATAAAATAAAATATATTTGTAATCAATAATTTAATGTTCAAAAAAATGCCAAAAACTGTCAGAGAATTAGAGCCAGTTGAAATCTGGAATCATTTTGTCGATTTAAATTCTGTACCACGGCCATCAAAAAAAGAAGACCGCATCATTGAATTTATGATGCAATTTGGTAAAGGCCTGGGACTTGAAACAAGTAAAGATGAAATTGGTAATGTGATAATAAAAAAACCGGCAAGCAAAGGCATGGAAAGTAAAAAAACCATTGTTTTACAAAGCCACCTTGATATGGTGCACCAAAAAAATGGTAGCACCACATTTGATTTCGACAAACAAGGGATAGAAATGTTTGTGGAAGATGACTGGGTAAAAGCAAACGGAACGACACTTGGCGCCGATAATGGAATCGGTGTAGCATCCATAATGACGGTATTAGCTTCTACTACCATTGCTCATCCGGCAATTGAAGCTTTGTTTACTATTGACGAAGAAACAGGAATGACAGGTGCATTAAATTTAAAAGGTGGTTTGTTGAATGGTAAAATATTATTGAACCTGGATACGGAAGATGATAATGAACTAACCATAGGATGCGCAGGGGGAATTGATGTAACTGCCACAGGAAGCTATACACTTGAAGCTGCACCACCAGATGTAAGTATATATAAAGTTTTTGTGACCGGATTAACTGGCGGGCATTCAGGAATGGACATTTATAAAGGGAGAGGTAATGCTAATAAAATCATGAACAGGATTTTATTAAATGCATTTGAAAAATTTGGAATTCAAATCATCAGTATTGATGGAGGAAGTTTACGAAATGCAATTCCAAGAGAGTCGGTAGCTGAATTTGTAATTCCCGAAAAAGATGAAAAAGCATTTGAATCTTTTATAAAAGAAATTGAATTTGAATTAAAAGCAGAATGTAAAACAACTGATCCAAATCTATCTGTACGTATTGAAAAAATAGAAGAGAAAAGACGTGTTTTACAAAAAGGGTTTCAGGGGAAATTAATGAAAAGTTTGTATGCTTGTGCTAATGGTGTTTACAGAATGAGTCCGGATATTTTGCATTTGGTTCAAACATCTAATAATTTAGCACGAGTTTTAGTAAAAGATGGAGAGTATTCAATACAATGTTTAACACGCAGCTCTGTTAATTCAGAAAAAATGGATTTAGCGAATACATTAAAATACACCTTTGAATTGATAGGGGCAAGAGTAGAATTTAAAGGCTCTTATCCGGGATGGACACCAAATCCTGATGCATCAATTGTGAAAATTATGAGTGAGTTGTATAAAGAATTATATAATGAAAATGCTTTGGTAAGCGCTTGCCATGCAGGTTTAGAATGTGGTATTTTAGGAACTAACTATCCGGAAATGGAAATGATTTCTTTTGGACCAAATATTCGAGGAGCACATTCTCCTGATGAAAAAGCACAAATTAGTTCTGTACAAAAGTTTTGGTCCTTCTTTCTGGAAACATTAAAAAGAATTCCTAATAATTAAACTCAAACTTTGTAACTTTGGGAATGTATTATTGTTTTTCTAAATATAAATCAGTTGTTAAATATCTTATTTTATTTCAACTTATTTTAAATTCTGCTTTTGCAATAGTTCCTTTACCCGATCATATTGTAATATTGGTATTGGAAAATCATTCTTATAGCCAGATAGTAGGATCTCCTGATGCACCTTATATAAATGGACTTATCAATGACAACAAAGCTGCATTCTTTTCAGAATCTTATGGATTATCTCATCCAAGCCAGCCAAATTATTTACAAATATTTTCAGGTTCAAATCAGGGAGTAACAAGCAATAATCTGCCTCTTAGTTTCCCATTTATTACTCCGAATCTTGGAGCAGAACTTATAGCCGCGACAAAAACATTTATTGGATATTCAGAAAGCCTTCCTTCCGTTGGATATAATGGTGAATTTTCGGGAGCCTATGCACGAAAACACAATCCATGGGTTAACTGGCAAGGTATTTCAGCTAATGGAATTCCTGCCGCTTCGAATCAACCTTTTACTTCTTTCCCATCAAATTACAATGACCTTCCTACAGTTTCTTTTGTCGTTCCCAATGAAGATAATGATATGCATAATGGATCCGATCCAACAACTATAACAATTGGGGATTCATGGACGCAAGCAAATCTGGATGGATATATTCAATGGGCTAAATTGAATAATAGTTTATGTATAATCACATTCGATGAGGATGATTATTTTTCTAACCAGCATATCTATACATTATTTATTGGTCAGATGGTTCAGCCGGGTAGTTATTCGAATCATATTGATCATTACAATATTCTTCGTCTGATTGAAGATATTTATAATTTACCCCATGCAGGTGCTGCTGCAACTGCATTACCGATTGATTTCTGTTGGAATTATTGTGTACAACCTGCGATAATTACTGCAAGTGGCCCATTGACATTTTGCGATGGAGATTCTGTAACACTCACTGCTTCCAATGGTGTTTCATATCTTTGGAGTAATGCTTCAACAGAACAATCAATATTGGTAACTTCCGGCAACAATTATTCAGTAGCAATTACTGACGGTGTTGGGTGTACTTCAACATCGGCACCGGTAAATGTTTCAGTAAACAATTTTTTATCGGAGGGTATTGTTTTTAATGAAACAATGGGATCTGTTTCTTCTACGACTACAATTGCAACACATGAAACAAATAATGGATTTTACAACGACAATCTAACGATGTCAGGAACAGGAGATGTCAGAAATACGACAACTTCTTCCGGGTACACTCTTGCTTCAAGTGCGGGGAATATTTTTTTAACAAATACCATTGGAAGAAATTTTATTATTTCTAACATTAATACCAATAATTTAAGCAATCTTCAATTATCATTTGGCATAAACAAGAACTCAACAACTTCAACAGGCGCTGATTTAATTGTTCAGGTTAGCATAGATGGTTCTACTTATACGACACTTACTTTTCCGGCTTTGCCAACGGGAACTGGAACGAGTATCTGGTATTACGTTTCCACATCAGGTTTTATTCCTGCAACTTCAAATCTAAGGATCAGGTTTATGCAAAATGGAACAGCTACTCAATATAGAATTGATGATGTTTCTTTGAAATATTCAATTACTTCTCCAACAATTACAGCCAACGGGCCGACAACTTTTTGTCAGGGTAGTGTTGTATTAAATTCAACAGTTGCTAATTCATACATCTGGTCTAATGCAGCGACTTCTCAGAATATAACAGCAATTTCTTCAGGTAGTTATTATGTTATTGAAACAAGTACAAATGGGTGTACGAAAGCGTCAAATACAATTATTGTTACCGTCACAGTGCCGATAATTTCCGGATTTAATCCTTCGGCAGGAGCACCTGTTGGTGCCAGTGTTATTATTAATGGGTCCAATTTTACCGGAATAACTTTTGTAAAGTTTAATGGAATAAGTGCAGCTTCTTTTACAGTAAATAGCAGTTCTCAAATTACTGCTGTTGTTCCACCCGGGGCCACTTCGGGTGTTGTTGAGATAACAAATAATTGTGGAACCGGAAATAGCGTTTCATCGTTTTCGATTATTCCAGGTAATCCTGTTTTAGATGTTGTATTATTTATTGAAGGCTACTATTTAGGAGGAGGACAGATGAAATCTGTTTTAAGTCCGGGAACTTGTGATACAGTTATTTTGGAACTTCACAATAACATTTCTCCATTTAATATAATTCACACTGTTAAAAATGTTATTAGTACTTCAGGAATTGGAATGTTCAATCTACCTGGATTTCTCTTTAATAATAATTATTATGTCGTTGTTTACAACCGACATTCACTCAGTGCATGGAGCTCAGCTCCTGTTTTAATCGGAATGAATAACAGTTATGATTTTTCTACAACAGACTTAAAT
>JANLOW010000177.1:0-9537 GCA_031366785.1 Bacteroidota bacterium
ATCGGTGATGAAGTTCCTAATGAAAATAAAACAAAAAAAATAAATGCCCCTAAAATTATTTGTCTTATAGTAGCTGGTGAATTAATTCCATTGGAAATAAAGGTTCAATATGATAAGGTAATCGGAAAAAATTAATCAGATATTATAATTGTTTTATGAATAATATGAAAATTTGTCCATACCCTGGTTTACGTCCCTTCAATGAAAATGAAGCGATTTTTTTCAAAGGCCGTGACAAGCATATTGAGCAAGTAGTTGCGCAACTCGAACAAAATAAATTTATAATGCTTACCGGTGCTTCCGGGGATGGAAAGTCATCGCTCGTCTATGCCGGTGTTATTCCAAATGCACAAGCAGGATTTTTTAAAGCAAAATTTAATAACTGGATTCTTGTTGATTTTCGTCCCGAGCGCGATCCGCTAAAAAACCTTTCTAAAACGCTTTCTCATAAACTTAATATTAATGATGATGAAAAAACGGAAAAAGAATTAAGCTTTGGTTTTTCTTCTTTAATTAAATTATACAAATCATCTCCATTTTATATTGATACAAATAGTGATGAATATAAAAAGGCTGACGTAACGGAGCAAAAAAAACTGAAAAGAAAAGCTGCTAATCTTATTATTCTTGCCGATCAGTTTGAAGAATTTTTTACCAATATTGAAAATTTCAGCAATGAAATACCCTCTTTAAAATCGCAAACAGTTGTAAACCTTTTACTGGAGACCGCTAAAATCGCTTTAGCAGAAGACATACCTATTTATATTATCTGCACCATGCGATCTGATTATATAGGGCAGTGTGCGGCATTTCATGGCTTACCTGAATATATTGGCTTCAGCCAGTTTTTTGTTCCTAGGTTAAAACGAAAAGAAATTCAGCAGGTAATTGAAGAGCCGGCAATGTTAAGCGGCTGTAAAATTTCTAACCGGCTTACTCAAATTCTGATTAATGAATTGGGAGAGGGAATCGACCAGCTTCCTGTTTTGCAACATGGCCTTAATCAGATATGGCATAAAGCGAACGACGGCAATGATGTGATGGATATTATCCATCTTGCTAAATTAGGCGGCATACCGCCACAGATGTTGTCGGCTGAGGATCAAGTAATTTTTGAAGATTGGTTTAATGATCTTCCATCCATAGAACAAAATTTTCTTAAAAATCCTTCTCTCGAAAATTTATTAAATGCTCATGCAAATGAATTGCATGATCGGGGAGCACGCTTAAATTATAACAGAAATCATAAAGAAGAAATATCTGTCAGCGATTCGTCACTCATTATTAAAACAGCATTTCAATGCCTTACACGTATTGATCATTCGCGTGCCGTTCGTAATCGGATGACTTTGCAGGAAATTAATGACATCATAAACAGACCTTCGATATCGACGGAGATGGTCGCCGGAGTACTTGATATTTTCCGTGTGGAAGGAAACACTTTTTTAAAACCATTTATTACCGATGAAACTGCAACTCAAAAATTAAATCCCGATGATGTTCTCGACATAACGCACGAAAGCCTTATACGTAACTGGAAGATGCTTATGGAATGGGCGCAGGAAGAAAATAACAATTACATTGTTTTTCTCGATTTTGAAAAACAACTTAATCGATGGGTGGAAAATAAAAAATCATCGGGATTCTTATTGCCAATCGGTCCCCTTACCTATTTCGAACATTGGATCAATGAATGTAATCCAAATAAATACTGGCTGAAAAAATATGATGATAGTAGCGAATCCGAAGAAATTAAACTTAAAAAAGCGGAAACTACAATTAATGATGCACGGCAATTTATCAAACGCAGCTCCCGAAGATTATTTGTAAGCCGTACTATTTTAAAGTATGGAGCTGACAGGGTGGCCGCTGTTGCCGGAATTATTGCACTTGTGTTTATTTGTACTTATTATTATTTTGATTACCGAAGGAAGCAAAACGATTATGTGCTGAACGATGTTATTGAGAAGGGAATAGTCATGATGAAGTCGGATAAAATAAAGCCTAAAGCCAAAGCAAATTTCCTGAATAACTATGAACGAATGCATCCGTTTACTGCCGAAAAAATTCTGGACGGGCTTCAAAACGATTCAATGGCCTATGATGTAGCCTATGAAGATTATGGGTTGATACAGAATTACGACGGTCTGAGTAATAATAAGATTGAATCAAACTTGTTGTTGCACCGGCTTTTTGTTTACATGGATAGTTCACTTACCGTTACGATTGAAAATGGAACCACTATAGATACTAATATTGTCAGAAATATTAAAAGGATAAATAATTTCCTTAAACTTTGTGCCTACGAAAAATATTACAAAAATACCAGCGGATCTGAATTAGCGATTCAAAAGAATCTAAAGCATTTGGAAAAATTTATTGAACTGACGTTAGCAAATCCGAAGAATGTCAAAACGGAAGATTTCAACATTAGTATTGAAATGCTTCTGACATGTTCAGATTATAAAGTTGATAAAATTAAATCCCTGCTTCAAAGAATTTCTCCTTTCGCCGAAACAGGTATTTCAAATTTCAATGCGATTTATCCTAAAGATGAAAAAATAAAAGTCGACTTTAATAATTACTTCTCTCACAAAGGAGGATACCAGATATTGAGTTATCTCAATGCTGCAGCCGGAGATTTCACATCACTTAACAGGTGCATGGATAGCATTACCGTTAATAATACAAACTATAAGAACTATTTTAATGAAAGCATGATGGATCTTACTGCATATTTAGTAAAGTACCAGGATTTTCCTTCACCAAAAACTGATGTTGTTATTAATAAGTACCTAAAGTATTCTTCTTTTTCCAAAAACAGATTTTACCAGGACATTGCAACATTCTTTCCAAATTTAAGATTACCATACCAGCTTTTTGCGAGTGAAAATTTCTTCTTTGGCGGAGGATATTATTTCAGCCTTATAAAATTTTTCAAACCGCTGGGAAAATTCGACAAAGTATGGGATTATCATTTAACTCTGATTAAGAATGAGCCATACAAAAATCCATATGAAAAAGAAATAAACGAGGCTTTGTTTTATAAGAAACGAGGTATTTTTGCTACCATCCTGAAGAAGAACAAAATTGAAGCGGATAAGTATTTTGATATGGCCTTAACTATCTATCAAAAGATTCCATCTGATTTTTTAGCGAAGGATTATATTTTTTATAATCAGGACGGGCAAAAAAACAGCAGCAGTGACAAGGCTTCTAATTCCTCTGTATTTTTATATCCAAATCTAACCAATGATTTTGGGCAACAGGTTTACCAGTTTGAAAGTGATTTCATGTTCGATTATTTCCCATTTTTCGATTATGTACTTGCACATAAGTTAGGCGATTTGTATAAGACCGATGATCAGAAGAAAGTTCTCGAAAAATTTATTTACCAATATTTAGTTGCATTTAAATATTTTCGAAATGTATTTCAATTCTTTACCAAACCAGGCAGGGACTACGCAATTAATTATAATTATTTCAATAGTGTTGTCGGCATTGCAAATAAGAATTCAAAAGCGAATAAAATTATAAATAAAAATTTCATTGATTTGATAATGATCAATAAAGATTTTGATGAGAACGATACTGCATCAGCATTTAAAAAATATGCAAAACTTGATTTAGAAAAAATTCTTGATCCCGGTTTTCAGAAACAAGAACAGCCAAGAGACATCGTAAACCAGGAATTGATGAAACAACTTGCAAAGAATCTCGCTGTTAATGACCGTCTCGCGGAATCCTTCAAATTACTGAATGCAATGAAGGATCCCTGGGAAAAGAGAAATGGCATAATTGACATTTGTTATTCATTACAGGAAAAGGGACCAGTTGAAAATACATTCGTTTATCTTGATACGCTTTTTACAGAAGTTGACATAAAGCCAAAGTTTGCAATGAAATTGTTCAGGGTGATGGGTTTGGCAGGAAGCCAGGCGGGATATGATATAACAATAGACCTTTTTAAAGAAGTTGATGACTTGTTGAAACCGAGAGCCATCGATAACTTTATCCGTGGTATTGCAAGCGACACATTGTATTATAAAGCTTACACATATATTCCGGAATATTTGTCTAGAGACAACCAACTGGAACTTTACAACGAGATTATACATGCCGAAGTAATTAAAAATCAAAAGAAAAATAATGTTGAAAGAATGTTTTGGAAAAAATATGAAGACTTAATTTACGGTGAATACATTCCCGAAGATTTTGAAGTTGAACTGGAACACTTTTTAATGTTCGCTAAGTAATTGTAAAGATGAAACTAATAAACAGAATTCAATATTTTCTTTTTGCTATCATATTGATTGGTATGTTCGCCAGCTTCGCACAAAACGATTACAGCTCTTACCTTCTAAATTATCCGTTCCTTTTTATTGGAATACTTTTTCTAATTGAAATGGTTCTTACTATAAGAGAGTTCAGTTCAAAAAAATCGTCAACATTATTTTCTTTCTTTGAATATCTTGCCTTAGCATTATTTTTCTGCGGCAGTTTTTTTATAATTATGCATTTGATGGGAGCTGATCCAATACTCTTGTCTGGTGTATTAATCCTTTTGATTTTGTATTCAGGTTATGGAATAAAAGCACTTATGAAATTTTTCAATAAGGAAATAGGACCCTTCCTGATTTTGTTCAGTATTGCTTTGGTTACATGTCTTGCAATCATAGCCCTCGTATTCAAATTGCAGAATTGGACGGGTGCAGGACTGTTAATTGGATCATCAGGAATTCTTTCATTTATAATTCTCCTGCTTATTCTTGTTAATATCAAGGTACAGAGTGAAAACGGCAAAATTACTTTAAGAGATTGTCTCAAGCAAATAAAGACTAAACTCGTTTTATCATATTTATTTTTCTCCTTTTGGACGATCTATTTTACACTTATTTCTGTCGGTATTGCGCCGAGGTTGTATTCCCTGGCAAATCCACCCGCATTGGAAAAAATGTACCAGGATCATAATCCGAAAGCTGATATTTATTATAAATATTTTCAGAATTTTCTTAATAACAGGAAAGCAATAACGAGTCACTCCAATAATTCGGCATCAAAAAAGAGAAATGACAATTTAGAAATTTCGAATAAAACGAAATAGATTTTAAATTACACTTGTTATATTTCTATTTCGGATTAATATTTGACGTCTTTTTTCCTTACTGTTGAAGAACAAGGAGATAAAAACAAAACAATGTTTCAATTAAATATTTCACTCCTGCTGCTAATTACCGGCTGGTTATTTTCTATTGTTTTACTGTTCCTTTTCTTTAAAAATAAAGCGGAAAAGCTAAAACATCACAATTCAAAAAATGAAACGCAGGATATATTGTTATTAAAAGAAAAGCAAAAGCAGATTGAAAGTGAAAAGAAAAAACTTGAAGATAAAAACAAAAAGGTGTGGCAAATGGGCGAAGCTGCTCTGAAAGAAAAGCATAAGATTGATGAGCGGGTGAAACAATTGCAAATAGAAAAAGAAACATTTGAGGCTGAAAAAAAACGATACGAGGATAAAATTAAAAAACTTTGGGCAACAAGCACCAGTATTCATAAAGAAAGAAGCCGTAGTGATGAATTATTATTAAATATTCTTCCTTTTGAAACAGCGACTGAACTTAAAGCTACCGGAAAAGTTATAGCAAGAAGTTATGATTCAGTAACGGTAATGTTTACTGATTTTAAAAATTTTACAAAACTAAGTGAGCGAATGAGTGCTGAAGAACTTGTTAATGAAATTAATTTTTGTTACAGTGAATTCGACAGGATAATTTCTACTCATAATCTTGAAAAAATAAAAACCATCGGTGATAGTTACATGTGTGCAGGAGGAATTCCTGTTGAAAGCGAAACTCATTCAATTGATATGGCTAAAGCGGCTCTGGAAATACAGCAATTCATAAAAAGCCATGCTTTGAAAAAGAAGGAAACCGATAATGATTATTTTGAAATCAGAATTGGAATACATACAGGACCTGTTGTTGCAGGAGTCGTCGGTATTAAAAAATTTGCTTACGATATCTGGGGTGATACTGTTAATACAGCATCTCGGATGGAGTCATCAGGCGAGGCAGGAAAAGTAAATATTTCAGGAGCTACCTATGAACTCATAAAGAATAATTTCAATTGTACATTCAGAGGAAAAATAGAAGCAAAGAATAAGGGAGAGATAGATATGTATTTTGTGGATAGTATTTTATAATACAATTATTCTATCAGTTAACTTATATAATTTGCGAAGTAGACAACCGTCCACTGGCAACACCAGCTAAATGAAAATTATCTAAACTTCAAAATATAGTTTTTATGTGCACAAAATAATTCATAGTATAATTTTATTTATTTTTTCCATGTGAAAACAAAAACATTAATCACCTTTTTCTTAATAACATTCAATTCCGCCTTCGTTGCTTATTCCCAAAAGCAGGGGCAGGAACTGATTGATTCTTTATCAGCTGAGTTACCAAAAATAAATAGTGATTCCTCTAAAATAAATTTATGGAATAGTTTAGCTGCCAATTATGGAGTTATAAATCCTGATACCGGTCTTATTTATGCAAATCTTGCATTAAATAAATCAAAAGAAATAAATTGGATTAAAGGTGAAGTAAATGCACTCATTAATATAGGAACTAATTATTACAGAAAAAATATATGTGACAAAGCACTCAATTTTTTATATGAGTCAATAAACAAAAATGCAGAAATCCACGATAGCGCGGCATTAATTTTAGCTTACCACACAATAGGCATGACGTATTATATTCTTGGTGACAATGAAAAGGCATTAAAGTATTGTCAGGATGAACTGCGTATCGCTGAAGCAAGTAATAACAAAGAAGCAATACCGAATGCTTATCTGGCAATGGGTAATATTTTTAGTAATTTAAATAAATATAAGGAATCGCTTAACTATAATGAAATGGTTTTGAGAACTGCTAGTTTAGCAACCAATAAAAGGGTAATTTCTTATGCTTATTCCAATTCAGGAACCACCTACCAGAAACTTTATCAATTCTCAAAAGCATTGATATACCATTTTAAAGCATTGAAAATTGAAGAAGAGATGGGTGATATTTACGGCATAGGCACAGAATATGGAAGTATCAGTGATGCTTACAGAGGAATTTACAATGAACAAAAGAAAAAAAATAGAACATCTGATTTCTTGCTTGACAGTGTAATCTTTTTTGCAAATAAAGGAATCGAATTCTGTAAAAAATGTGATGACCTATTAGATGTAATGAATATTACATTTTCACTTTCTGAAGCGTATAAATTAAAAAACGACCACAAGAAAGCATTGGAAGTATATGAAGAAGCCAGCATATTAAAGGATTCAATTTTCTCAGCAGATAATCAAAAGAAAATCCGCGAAGTTGAAGCCCAAGAGCAAGCCAATCTTAACGAAAAAGAAATTGAACTTTTGAATACTCAAAAAAAATTGCAACGAAACTACTTTCTGTTTGGAGGAGTATTCTTGTCGTTGCTTTCCATTGGAATTTTTAGTCGTCTTCAGGCGACGCGTAAAACAAAAAGGCAACTGGAAGAAAAAAATAAAATTATTACAATTGAAAAAAAGCGCAGTGATGAATTGCTCCTCAATATTCTTCCGTCGGAAGTTGCCGAAGAGCTTAAATCTAAAGGAAGTGCTGATGCTAAACAATTTACTGAGGTAACAGTGATGTTCACTGATTTCAAAAACTTCACACATATTTCCGAAAGGTTATCACCTTCTCAACTGGTTGCGGAAATTGATACCTGTTTTAAAGCATTTGATAATATCATCACTAAATACAACATAGAAAAAATTAAAACGATTGGTGATTCATACATGTGTGCCGGGGGTTTGCCGGTTGTCAATAAGACTAATGCAACGGATGTGGTAAATGCAGCCCTTGAAATACAGCAATTCATGCAAAAGCATTTGCAGCAAAGAAAAAATGAAAACAAGGAACCGTTTGAAATAAGAATAGGCGTTCACACAGGACCTGTAGTGGCTGGAATTGTTGGTATTAAAAAGTTTGCTTATGATATCTGGGGAGATACAGTTAATATAGCTTCTCGTATGGAATCCTCCGGAGAAGCCGGGAAAGTAAATATCAGCGGAAGCACGTATTATTTAGTGAAAGATAAATTCAATTGTACTTACAGAGGAAAAATACAGGCAAAGAATAAGGGCGAAGTTGATATGTACTTTGTGGAAAATATTTTATCGAATTGCCGATTCAATAGATTAAAATTAACTTCAAATATATTTAATATGAAATCAGGATCTATTTTGTTACAAATACTTGGATTTTTATTAATTGGTGCTTTAGATAGCTATGCACAAAATTCAGAGGTATTCTTCATAAATAATAACAATGCTCCGGAAGCGGCCAGGTTAGATCTCGAAATCCGTTTAATGCCTGTTGATACTGTATATGTTAAACTAAGAAGAATCCGGTTTCTCCACGCATCCAGGTCTGTAAGTATTCCTTCTTCTACACGTTTCAAACTCAGATTTGTTCAATCGGGAACAAATAAAACTTTTCTTACAAAAGATTCCATTATTTATAGTCCGGAAGAATTCACTGTCCTATTTCTTACTGGAACCGCTAGTGACCGCCATCTGACCGAATTGACTGCACGCCATCAATTGCTCTTATCGTCGAAAGTCAAATACAATTTCCGTCACTCAAAACTGACTTTAAGAGAAATTGATTTAATAGCACACCTGACTGAAGATCTTTTAGAATATGATATCGGTTTGCGTGATAAAGCGTTTCAATATGATGATCAGATAGATAATTCAGATTCCTATTTCGATCTTGGAGACAGATAATGATTAAAGATATATTCATTCCTTTAAAATAAAATTTAAAAAATGCGGGTAATTGCTAAACTTTTTGCGTTTCTTTTATTGTCTTCAACTATTTATGGTCAACAAGACACGACATGGGGATATATTAATAAGTCACAAGCCGACAGCTTACAAATTTTAATATTAAATACGACAGATGATACTATTAAAATGAGTGCGTATCGTCTTTTGGGGTTTTATTACCAGGAAATAAATGAAGATACTTCCTTATATTTTCATGAACAGCAATTAGCTCTTGCAAAAAAATTAAGCATTAAATTATGGCAAGCAGATGCATACCAGCAAATGGGTTATGTTTTGGACATTTCAGGAAATTTTCCAAAGTCATTTGAAGCTTTTTCAGAAGCATTGAAAATAGCAAGTGATTCAACAAATGAAAACAGCAACTGGCATGTTTGGAAATTCTCTAATTCAAAATCATTCCACGAAGCGCGAATGGCAATTCTCGCCATGACTTATCACGATATGGGAAATCTTTATGGTAGTGTGGGTGAAGAAGAAAAACAAAGGTTGTACTATGAAGAAGCGTTAAAAATCGGAGAAGCAATTCAAAATGGGAAAATTTTATCATTGGGCTATTCGAGTGTTGCAGGATTCTATTCCCCGGATTCTGCAATCGCCTTTCTCAAAAAATCATTATATTATTCTAATGAATTCGATTATAAAAAATT
>JANLOW010000208.1:0-3538 GCA_031366785.1 Bacteroidota bacterium
CTCAGAACTATGTATTGATCCGATTACGGAAGATGTTTACATTTTATCTTCAGTAGGAAAAACAATACTTGCCATGACTTCAGACGGGAAATTAAAATTTTCAGTACATCTTAATCCTGAACTTTACAAACAACCGGAAGGATTAACTTTTTCAAAGGATGGAACTATGTATATTTCTGATGAAGGAAAAGGCGGAAAAGCTAATCTGATTAAAATTAGTCGTCTTCGTAAATGAAAAATTATTAAAACAAAATTTTCGCTGACATTATCGAAAAAATGTATTTGTCGCACAATATACATTTAAGAAACCGGATCAGGCAATATTCAAATTCGTACTTGAGGATAACGGATTGAAAATTAATGAAACATATTTCATTGACGATTCACTCCAACATATTGAAAGTGCAAGAAAATTGAATATTAATATCAAACTATTTTCGCTCCTGACAAAGTTCAATCAATATTCCATTGGTGGTTTTTGGATGGAGAAAACAAATAAGTTTATTATCAGCACCCATCTTCGGCTCTTTTGATAAAAGTTCGAAGCCAAGTTTTTCCATTTCTGCCATTGAAGCAATAATATCATCAACTTCGAAAGCAATATGATGAATACCCTCTCCTTTTTTTTCTATAAATCTCGCTATGGGACTTTTTTCATTCAAAGCCTGCAATAATTCAATTTTAGAATCTCCTGTTTTAAAAAAAGAAACTATTACTCCTTCCACGAAGACTTCTTCAGATTTATAAGGATTTGATCCGAGTAAAGTTTTAAAAAGTTGATTTGATTTCTCTATGTCATTAACTGCTATTCCAATGTGCTCAATCTTTAATGTCATTTTTATAATTTTTATTTAAGCTTCAATAGTCGCTTTGGGTATAAAAACAGTAAATATAGTGCCTTGTTCCATTGTACTTTCCAAATTTATTGATCCTTTCATTTTTTCCAAAGCATTTTTTACGATGAACAAGCCAAGACCTGAACCGGTAGAATCCGGATGGCCTCTGTAAAACATTTCAAAAACCCGGCTCTTAATCTGATCCGGAATCCCTTTGCCATTATCTGCGACTTCAAATTCAATTCCGTTTTTTTTTGAAACAACGCTAATTCTGACCCATGGACTTTGATGATTACAGTAGTTAATTGCATTGTGAATGAGATTCTGAAATACAGAATGTAGGAGAACCTTGTCTGCTATTAATTCCAGATTATGATCAACCTTTATTTCGAAATTGATCCTGTTAAAATCAGGAACATGTTTAAGGGAATTCATAATTTCCTCGATAATCGATTTTAGATTTATCTCGCTAAGCTTGCTGGATCCTTTTCTTGTTCTTGCCAGTTCAATTAAGTCCATTAATGTTCGGTCGAGACGTTTGACACTGGTTTCAATCATTCCGAAATATTTATCAATAAGTTCATTCTGCATTTCCAGGCGAGCCAGATTTACAATTCCCATGACGCTTGCAAGTGGTCCTTTAAGGTCATGTGATGCTTTATAAAAAAATGTATCAAGTTCCTGATTGGTCTCTAAAAGTTCTCTCTCTGTTCTTTTTCTTTCGGTGATATCTGTTTGTACACCCCAGGTTCGCACAAGAAATCCATTTTCAACAATTCCAATATTATTGTTCAGCATGAATCTTACATTACCATTTTTGTCGAGTTCTTTAGATTCAGCACTACTTATTCGATAGTCATTTGAAATAAATGTATTCATAAGCTCTTTTGATTTTTCATCATCGAAGTTGTTTTCAATATGGTAAAAATCACGAATGCGACGGCCTACGAGTTCTGAGGAATTAGAATATCCATACATAGTTGCCATAAAGTCGTTACACTCTGAAATTACACCGGTATCCAGTAATAATTCGATTTGCTTGTCAACCGGTAATGAAACGGAAATAGGTTTCAGATATTCGGCACGCCATATCCCGACTGCACTTTGATTGATGAAGGACCGATATCCTTCTTCTCTCTTCTTTAACGACTCCTGGGTGCTTTTTAATGTAGTAATATCAGTGTATACAAATAAAATCCCCAAAACTTTTCCATCATCAAAATGAGGTGTTGTAGTAATTTGTACCCAAATAGTTTCGCCATTTTTCTTAAGCATCCTCGATTCATTTTTAACAACTTCACCACTTTTCAAATTTTCATACCCTGAAGCTGTAATTATGTTTTCAAGAAAAGACTGGATTTTGAAGATTGATTTATCCAAAATCTCATCTCTGGAAAAACCGGAGATCGTACAGAATTTATCATTTACAAATGTTATTTTTTGATCTTCATTAAGGTAAATAAGCCCGTCATTCATGTTTTCGACGAGAGATGTATACCTTTTTTCCTGTTTTTGTATTTCGGTATGAAATTCTGTTTTCCTTTTCAGAATTTCTTCTGATAAAAAAGCACCAGAATAAAGTGCAATGATTACGATAGTGAATTGGGGTTCCCAGTGATGGTGTAATATCATTAGCACCAATAAAAAAGTGGTAATAGTAAAAATGAAAAAGAGGCTTTTATAAAAGCGGTTAAATATCAGTGAAAATGTAAATGTGGAAATTGAAATAGGAACAAGTATATCTATTTCGAAATTTCTGACATAAGCGACGTATACAGCCCAGAAGTGAAGAATAAAAATAGAAATGAAGGTGATATTAGTAAAATGTTTCCTGTAATAAAGGCTATAGAAAGAAAGAAAGTAGTTTGAAGTTAAAATCATCGAACAAATAAGTCCTGTAAAAAGAATTACTCCATCGTGATAAGCAAACTCAAAAAGAAAACCCAAAACAGTCACAATTATAGAAGTGACTACGTTTAGCAGACGGAGATTCCGCAATTCTTTTAATTTAAGTTTATCGTGAAAGCTGATTAGCATGTAAGCCCGGGAATACTGTAATTAGAAAGTTCAAAAGTATGAAAATACCTCTTGATAAAGAGAGGAAATGCCTGACTCTTATTTAATAGTAGAAAAAACGTCTTACAAAAGTGTAAGATGGACTTAAAATATATTGTCCGGTTTATTCATTAATCCAAAAAGGGAATAAAAATATGCCGAATGTGCGCCGCAAAAGTCGGGATTGGACTATTCTCAACAAAAAATTTCTTTCTTCAAACGGTTGATAACTCCAAAAGTAAAATTGATTTTTTTTCGCATTTGAGAAATAAAAAAATGAAATATTTTTTTTCATGCCTTCTGTACAATGCATGAATAGCCATGTTCACGGTTTTTAAAATAAACAATGATGTTTTTTTTTATCATCTCTGGTGCTTATTTTGCACGCTCAGAAATCAACAATTTGTTGTGTAAAAAAAATTTTAAGAAATTGTTGTAACCTTTTTATTTTTCTTATGTTTGAATAGTTATAAAAACAAATAAAAACTAAAAACTATGGCAACCAAAAAGAAAGCCGCTAAGAAAGCTAAGAAAGCTAAAAAAGCAGCTAAAAAGAGAAAGTAAGCTAACGCTTCCCGCTCTAGTAGCGGTCTTAAGAAATCCCTCGCTCATATGAACGGGGGATTTTTGTTTTGTATCATTGAAGA
>JANLOW010000220.1:0-6537 GCA_031366785.1 Bacteroidota bacterium
TTCAATATTTATTTCATTCTCTTTACTTCTATCACCCAATCCCATGGATATGGAGCTTGCATCCAATCAGGCGGTGAATCAAATTCTGTTTCCCAACCATATTCGAGTCGATCAAGCTTTTGTAGTACAAAGTCTCCGGAATTAAACAAGGAATACAATTCTGAAATTAAATAATGTTTCGTTGGAACCGTATCGATCATTACTACTCCATCAAGAATCTGTTTCTGATGATTTACATTTAAATGCCACAAATCATTCCGAGGAATATCTCCCAGGTCAATGCCTTCTTTGTCATACCAACTTACCAAACGCCATGAAGCCAATGAGGCTGATTCGAGCGATGGCAAAACAAAGAGAGCAACACCACCCTTGTTTAATGAGCTAAGTACATTATTAATTATTCTGTAATTTCTTTTGATGTTATCAGACATTGCAACATTGCAACAAAAAGCAAAATCAACGGAAGGAAGATCAATCTTTTTTCCTGCTAAATCTGCTTCTTTAAAAGTAACATTTTTAAATGGCGCAGATTTCGCAATTGCAATACATTTTTTGGATACATCGACTCCAATTATTTCTTTAAAAAAGGGAGCTAATAATGGCAATGCCTTACCTACTCCACAACCAAAGTCGATAGCAGTATTTTCTTTGCTGGCATATTTACGTATGTACTTCTTTAATTTGTTCTTCTTATCATTTTGAAAAACATTAAAGATTTCCTTATCATAATTATCAGCAACTTTATTCCAATGCAAAGCGTCATTCATAGTATTGTTTGTTTATAGAGATTAATATTTTAAAAACTACATAAAACTAATTCTTATTTGAATTACATTATTAAACTTTTGAATCATTAATAAAATTGTACGTAATAACAGTGTTAAGGGTTTCACTTTCAAAATTGACATACAAAGATGAAGATTTAACAAGAAATAAAAAGAAATCGAATAGTATTTGCTTTTGCATTCAATTTATCAACTGAGTATTCAAATTAATTAGAAATTGAATAAATGATTAATTATAAAATATTAAAAAAAATAAAAAAGAAAGTATTCATCAATCAAAAATAATACTGCAAAAAATAATAATAAAAATTTTCTTGGATATCTTCTTCTATTGTTTTACTTTGTTGCAATGAAAACACGTTTACAACAATTTCAAAATGATGGATTCCTAGTCATTGAAGATTTTAATAAAGCAAATGAATGCAATGCATTAATGAAGCGAGGAGAAGAACTTGCAAATAATTTTGACTTTCATGGCAATGCTTCTATCTTTCAAACGTCTAATCAGGTTAAAACCAGTGATGAATATTTTTTAAACTCAGGGTCAGGAATTTCATATTTTTTTGAAAAGGACGCTTTTGAAAATAACGGGAAATTAAAAGGGGATTTATTTCTCTCTTTAAATAAAATAGGTCATGCATTGCATGATCTTGATCCAATATTTGATTCTTTTTCAAGATCTGAACAAATGAAAAGACTAACAAGGGATCTATCTTTGTCCAATTATGTTATCATTCAAAGTATGCTTATATTTAAACATGCACGAATTGGAGGTGTTGTTGACATTCACCAGGATTCTACATTTCTTTATACCGAACCGGACTCATGCATAGGATTTTGGTTTGCATTAGAAGATGCTACATTGGAAAACGGATGCTTATGGGCAAGACCGGGAGGACACAATACTTCGTTGCGAACACGGTTCAAGCGAAAAAATCAACATGAAACTGAATTAATTAAACTCAATCAAGAACCCTTTTCAATGGATGGTATGATTCCTCTTGAAGTTAAAAAAGGATCTTGTATTGTTTTGCATGGACTACTTCCTCATTATAGTTTACCAAATACTAGTGGACGATCACGACAGGCTTATTCAATTCATATGATCAACAAACAAACACTTTATCTTACAGACAATTGGCTGCAGAGAGAAATTTCAGAATTGAGAGGCGCTTAAAAATTTTATTTTTTTCTTTAGTTTTTTAAATTACTTTTTAATAATTTATTTTTTTATATATTTTTCTGATAAACTTGAGAATAAACAAGTACAGGCCTTTTTTTACTGAGCCTTTATATTAGTATAATCAACAAAATCAAATTCTGATATTTTATATCTCACTAAGGTTATAAAAAAAGTAAGATAAACATAAATAAATTTTTACAACAAAACAAATAATCAATAAATTAAATCTTAGAATAAAATATTTTACTGATTACAAATATTTAATTTAATGATTTTCCATGACAAAAATATTTTTGTTACAAAATATCTTAGCTCTATTATTAATAGTAAGAACATAAAAATTTAATTTATTAGAATTCATCTTTAAATCTAAATTGGCTTATACATTTACTTATAATTCACATCAGCAATAATCTAATCTATTAAGAATGAAAAACTTTACTGAATCTACCAACGTTGAAAATTTTACGAATGTCATAGAAATGTCGATTGAAGACAATTCATTTCCTGACAAATCCAATTTTCCAGTACTTAAAATTGATACGCAAGGAAAAATAATTTATGCGAATTATGCTTCTTTCGAATGCTTGCGTGAATGGCTGAACGGCAAGAATGCATATCTTCCAAAATATGTTATACAAATTAACCCTGATGTTTTAAATCCGAATGCCGACTTTTCAATTTCTGTTGATTTAAAAACCGATGTCCTTAATTTCGATGTCATCGGATTCAAAGAAAGCGGATTCATTGGCTTGTATGGATTTAATTCTCATCATCCGGAAATGAGGAACACTCATTTACATGAAATTGAAAATTCCTAAAAATATTTAAAGCTTTGATTATAAGTTTTTGTAAATAATAATTACTTTCAATGATTAGAAAATTGCTTTGGCATTCTTACTTTGTCAAATTTTTTATTTAATTTTTTATTGATATAATTCGTTAATATCTAAAAGCAAACATTGTAAATTTCCAACGTCTCCTTTAAGCTTTTAAAAAACTTTTTCTTTAAATCTCTTATTCTAGAAACCAGAGAATAAATATCTCTAAAATTTATACATTTAGTTTCTTAAATATTTATAAATTAGTCAAATTACAGGTATATTGCTAAAATAAATATCTTCAACGAATTAAAAATAATACAATGAGCATCCATATTAGTGCTAAAACAGGAGAAATAGCAAAAATAGTTTTATTGCCGGGCGATCCATTGCGTGCAAAATACATTGCAGAAAAAATGCTTGAAAATGTAAAACTTGTTAGTAGTACACGCAATGTGTATTTTTTTACCGGAACATATAAGGGGATTCCGGTAACTATTGGCGCCAGTGGAATGGGTTGCCCGTCTATTGGCATTTATTCCTATGAATTGTACAATGAATATGAAGTAGATTGTATTATTCGAATTGGAACAGCAGGTGCTTATTCAACAAAGCTTAATTTGTTTGATGTAATAAATGTTGATAAGGCTTACAGCGAATCAACATATGCAAAATGTGCATTTGATTTCGGTGAAGATTGCTTTAATCATCAGGGACAGGCATACGATATTATAAACAGGGTGGCTGCTGAACAAAAAGTTGAAATACAAACCGGCAATATCCATTCAAGTGATGTTTTTTACAGGAGTACCCCTTCCCTGCCAAAAATTGCTTCTAACAATGATTGTTTAGCTGTAGAAATGGAAGCTTATACCCTATTCGCCAATGCAAAATATTTAAAAAAAATGGCAGCAACTATTCTAACGATTTCTGATATTATTTCTACACATGAAAGTATTTCCTCTGATCAACGTGAACGATCGCTGGAAAAAATGTATACACTTGCATTGGAATCAGTATTTGAAATACATAAAATTCTTTAAGCTTTAAAAAGGCTGACCAACTTAAATAAAACAATTGTTTCAATTATCATTAGAACAAAAACGGCTAGTTTTTAATAAATACGGCTAAAAATATTTGATTTTCTGCCTTATCTTATTTATAACCCACATATTTAATAAAAACGTTTACCAAGAAAATCACTGGTTTTAGTTTTTTATAATTAAATATAAAACCTTAAACAGATTTCTTCTTATCATTAAATTAAAAATGATTTTTTCAATTAAAACTTCCTAAAAAACGCTTATCCATTAAAAAATCAAAGATTTCATCAATAAATATATTACATTTTAAAAATAAAAAATCGATCTGGAAACTTGCCAATTCCCCAAAACCCTTACTTTGAAAAGGCTACAAAGGAAAAATTATCAAATAATTTTTGCAAAAATCAATTATTTTTGTACTTTTATTTTTCACCAATTAACAATCCACAAACTAAATTAATGACCTTGTAAAGCAAATCGTTTGTTTTCTATTTGCATATAAATTATAAAAATAAATCAGTTACCTAAAAGTAAAATAAGTTCTTTGTAATTTAATTAAAGTATGAATTATGTAATTCTAAATAAAAATTATATAACATCTATCAAGCAGCCTCTATCAATCTTTGCCTTATATTATAAAGAAAAACATTAATTGAAAAAAACATTAAATTAAAATATAACAAGTGATGATATAGACCCTTGATTTATTCACTTTAACTCTAATATATAATTATTATAAATTTTACCTTAAAAAAATGAATACCTCCACACTTACAGAAATACATTGTTGGTTCGGTACGAATTCGTTTTTAAATATTTTTTTTAATTTTTTATTTAATCTGCAAAAATTATTTTTTTACTTTATTAAGTTTAATAAAAGGAGTTGTTTTGAGAATAAAACCTTATTACTTTTGCCTCTCAAATCCATCAATATCTTTACTGGTTTTTCACAGGAAGTAAATGATAATTATTTTAAGTCAAAATATATAAATGACAAAACAAGTTTACTTTATTCATCCAATCTATATATTTTAAATCCAATAATTGAAAATAAAAAATAATAAATTAGTCATATCATTCACTAAAAAATTAAACAAAAAAAATACAAATACCTTGAAAACAAATCTACGTCACCTAACAAAAATTATATTAAGTTCATTGATATTAGTATTGTTTACGGTTCAGGCTTATTCACAAGCCAATACCTACAACCAATACATCAAGAATATTAATTTTATTGATTGTAAAAATTTGGAATTTGAGATTTGGCTGGAATGGACAGGCACAAACACTCAAAAATTTCTCTCCGTTCAGGCGGGTATTGAATTTAATTATGCAGGAATGGCAAACGGTGGAGTAATCACCGGTGGCTTTGTTGCAGGAACAGCAGATCCTTCTTTACCTGCTTCTCAACAATCTCCCAACTCAAATGTTAATCAAACCAGTAAACAATTTCGTTTACTCGCCTCTATTGCCACTCCTGTCAGCGTAGCAATTGTTTGTCCCGGTCCTCCGGGAATCAGGCTTGGAAAATTCAAATTCACCAATACCGCTGAATTCACCAATGGAAGTACTCCAAATTTTGTTTGGAAATTTGGTACAGGAACAAGTACAACTACATCAACAAAAGTTAGCTTTTATTTAGGAAGTGCTACTACTGGGACTGATATAACCGTACCATCTCAACATTTTGTCGTTGGAAACCCAGCTGCACAATGTGGTGGTGTAACTTGTGCTGTAATAGCAGCAGTTGACCAGATTACAGCTCCTGTTTGTCTTGGTGGAACCAACGACAGCGCCGTAGTTACATTAACAGGAACCGGAATTACTGCCACAGGAACATATTCATTAGATGCTGGAGCTCCTGTACCTTATACTTCTAATCCATTTAAAATTTTCGGACTTTTAGCCGGTAGCCATTCATTGACGGTAACAACTGCAACTCCTTGTACTTCTAATACCGCTCAATTTATTATTCTTGATGGAGCAAGTGCTGAAGATAATAATATCTGTACAACGGATGGTTGTAATTCAATTACAGGAGTTTTTCATTCACCTATAACCGGTGATGATGGAAATGCATGTACAACAGATGGATGTAATTCTTTAACCGGTGTTTTCAATACACTTATAACTGTTGACGACGGAAATCCTTGTACCGTAGATGGCTGTAATTCAATTACAGGAGTTTTTAATACACCTGTAATTGTAGAAGACTTTAATGCTTGTACACTAGACGCTTGTAGTACAATAAATGGGGCCGTAAGTCATACCCCTGTAAATACAGATGATGGAAATATTTGTACAACAGATGGTTGTGTTTCAACCACCGGCATATTCCATACGCCCGCTGTTACTGATGATGGAAATGCATGTACAACAGATGCTTGTAATTCTGTTACAGGTGTAATTACTCATATAGATGGAAATACGAATGATGGCAATGCCTGTACTACTGATGCTTGTAATACTTCTACAGGTGTTGTTACTCATACAGATGTTATCACAACGGATGGCAATGCCTGTACAACAGATGCTTGTAATACTTCTACAGGTGTAATTACTCATATAGATGGAAATACGAATGATGGCAATGCTTGTACAACTGATGCTTGTAATACTTCTACAGGTGTTGTTACTCATACAGATGTTATCACAACGGATGGAAATGCCTGTACTACGGATGCTTGTAATACTTCTACAGG
>JANLOW010000266.1:0-11264 GCA_031366785.1 Bacteroidota bacterium
GTAAATTCTTCTATGCCAAACATCCCCAAATTGGAAATAGTAAATGTATTTCCTTCCCAATCGGACGGCTGAAGTTTTTTATCTTTTGCTTTCTGCGCGAAAGTTTTTACCTCAGCATTAATTTCACGGAGCGTTTTCGAATCGGCAAAACGAACCACAGGAACAAGCAATCCTTCCTCTACTGCAACTGCTACACCAATATGAATGTGATGATTATATCGAATCGTATCTCCCATCCATGATGAATTTACCTTTGGATGGTGACGCAATGCAACAGAAACCGCTTTGACAACAAAATCATTGTAAGAAACTTTTGAACCTGTTACTGAATTAATACTCTCTCTCGCAGAAATTGTATTGTCCATGTCAATTTCTATGGTAAGATAAAAATGCGGCGATGTAAATTTACTTTCACTCAAACGCTTTGCAATAGTCTTTCGCATTTGCGAAACAGAAATTTCGTCAAACCCTTCTTCCATCACAGCACTTCCAAATCCTCCGCCATTTACTGCCATTCCCGGCTTGAACCAATCAATATCTCTTTTTACAATTCGTCCCTGGTCTCCACTGCCCATAACTTTACCCAAATCAATTCCCTTTTCGTCTGCAAGCCTTTTCGCTAATGGCGATGCTTTCAAACCTGATGGTAAATTAGAAACCGTTTTCGATTCATTATTAACAACCGTATTATTTTGTTGTTGTACTACAGGTTTTGCTTTTGCAGTTTCCGTAGCGTTGTTGACTGCTTTTTCTTCTACCTTTTTATCGGGAACACTTGCAGGCGGTATTGCCTGTTTTGCGTTTTCAGATTCAAGCAAGGATTTGTAATCTTCTCCTTCTTTTCCTAAAATTGCAAGTATGCCATCAACCGGTGCGCCTTTGCCTTCTTCTACACCACGATAAAGAAGTACACCTTCCTGATACGATTCAAATTCCATCGTCGCTTTATCGGTTTCAATCTCTGCAACCAGCTCACCTGATTTTATTTTATCACCAACTTTCTTATGCCATTTAGCAACAACTCCTTCAGTCATTGTATCACTCATTTTGGGCATTCGTACGATTTCGGCCATGGGGTTTAGTCTTGAGATTTTAGTATTGAGTCTATAGTCCTGAGTATTTAATTGCTAGTTTATAGATCTTGGATTTTTTTTATTATTTCATATTAAATGCACACTAAATAATATATGTAATTCTCTACACTAAAGACTATAGACTAAAGACTAAAGACTACTCTACTATAAACGGATAATCCTTCTGCGTATAAACATCAATAAACAATTCCGACGGATCCGGATATGGAGACTCTTCAGCATAGACAACTGAATCTTCTACTATATCTTTAACTTTATTATTGATAATCTCTATCTCTTTATCTGTAGCAAGTTTTTTATCACGTATCGTTTTCAGAACTACTTCTATCGGATCTTTTGCTTTATAACCCTCCACTTCTTCTTTCGTTCTGTATTTGGCAGGATCACTCATTGAATGTCCTTTGTATCTGTAAGTATTAATCTCCAATAAATACGGACCATCACCCTTTCTTGCATGACTTACTGCTTTGAACATAGCATCATGAACATCTTCCACACTCATTCCATCCACAGGTTCTGAAGGCATATCATAAGCAAGTCCAAGTTTATAGAGGTCTGTCATATTACTAGTACGCTCTACCGATGTTCCCATTGCATAATTATTATTTTCAATTACAAAAACAACAGGAAGTTTCCAAGTCATTGCCATATTTAATGCTTCATGAAATGCCCCTTGCCTAACTGCGCCATCTCCCATGTAACAAACGGTAACACTCTTACTACCGCGGTATTTTTCTGCAAAAGCAATCCCTGCTCCCAGCGGAACTTGTGCGCCGACAATTCCATGTCCTCCAAAAAAGCGATGTTCAGCATTAAACATATGCATAGAACCGCCTTTACCTTTCGAACACCCGGTGGCTTTAGCAAAAAGTTCAGCCATTACAGATCGAGATGAAACCCCCTTTGCAATAGCATGAGCATGATCGCGATAGGCTGTAATCATATTATCCTCAGGAAGTAACACAGACATAGCACCTGCAACTACGGCTTCTTGTCCAATATATAAATGACAAAAGCCTTTAATCTTTTGCATACCATAAAGCTGTCCGGCTCTCTCTTCAAATTTGCGCATGAGAAGCATGTCTTCATACCATTTCAGATAATGTTTTTTAGTAAACTTCGTTTCAGACATAATTGTTTGTAGGGACGGCAAAGATAGATTTTCCATGGATATAAATTATAGCTCAAATGTCAAAAGTTAACATTCAAAAATAAGTACTTTATTGTAATTTTAATCAAAAATTAAAACAGAAAATCAATTACCCAATTTAGATCATTAGTAAAGATGTTTTAATAAATTGGAAGTTCATTATTTACGTTTATGCTTAATGACGCTCAAATATAATCCTTTTTTAATCCTTCACTTTTGCATTTTAACCTTTTCTCTTTCTGATTTTCTATGTCTATATTCGCACTCAATCAGAATCCAATAAATGAAGAAAATTCAAATGGTTGACCTTATCGGTCAATACGAAAAAATTCAGCCGGAAATTGATAAAGCCGTGCTCGATGTTATCCGCTCATCTGCTTATATTAATGGACCTGAAGTTGCAGCTTTCCGCGAAGAACTCGAAAACTATTTGAAAGTTAAGCACGTCATTCCTTGTGCAAACGGTACCGATGCACTTCAGATTGCCATGATGGCTCTCGGACTAAAGCCGGGCGACGAAGTAATCACGGCCAGTTTTACCTATGTAGCTACTGCCGAAGTCATCGCTCTGTTGCAGCTGAAACCCGTTTTGGTTGATGTACTTCCCGGTACATTTACAATTGATCCCAAAGCCATTGAAGCGGCCATCACTCCCAAAACAAAAGCTATTGTTCCCGTTCACCTCTTCGGCCAATGTGCCGATATGGAAACTATAAATTCTATTGCCAAAAAACACAACCTTTTCGTCATTGAAGATATTGCACAGGCCATCGGCGCGGATTATACTATGAAAAATGGTACAGTTCAAAAAGCCGGAACTCTTGGAATCATCGGTTGTACTTCTTTTTTTCCGTCCAAAAACCTTGGCTGCTATGGTGATGGAGGAGCCTTGTTTACCAATGACGATGCTTTAGGTAAAAAAATTAAAATGATCGCTAACCATGGTCAGTCTGTTCAATATTATCATGATGAAGTGGGTGTTAATTCCCGCCTCGACAGCATACAAGCTGCAATACTTCGTATCAAACTTCGGCACCTTGATGAATATGCAAGCGCCCGTCAGAAAGTTGCAACATTTTATGATCGGGCATTTGCCAATCATCCAAATATTATCATACCGGAACGATTCCTTAATTCGACGCATGTATTTCATCAGTATACACTTGTTCTGAAAAATTCAAACCGTGATCAATTGCGTGAATACCTTGCATCGAATGAAATTCCAGCTATGATTTATTATCCTGTTCCATTACATTTTCAAAAAGCTTATACAGATTCAAGATATAAAGCAGGTGATTTTCCCGTTACTGAATGGTTGTGTGCAAATGTAATTTCATTACCTATTCATACGGAAATGAGTGAAGAAACCCTTAACTATATTACCGAAAATGTTCTTGGCTTTCTAAATAAAAAAAGTCTGTCTTCCCGGCAGAATGTAGAACTAATTTAAACCTTTTCAGCGGGAGAGAAAAGGAAATTTAATTATGAAAATTACAGTTGTAGGAACCGGCTATGTCGGTCTGGTTACAGGAACTTGCTTTGCAGAAACCGGCAACCAGGTAGTTTGTGTCGATATCGATAAAAATAAAATCGATCGAATGAAAAATGGCGAGATCCCTATTTACGAACCGCATTTGGATTTACTTTTTGAAAGAAATATAAATCAAGGCCGTTTACATTTTACTACTAATCTTCAGGAAGGAATTAAGGATTCCAAAATTATTTTTCTCGCTCTCCCGACACCTCCCGGTGAAAATGGTTCCGCAGATCTGAAATTTATTTTACAAGTAGCAAACGAACTTGGCAAACTCATAAAAAATTATTGTATTGTAATTAATAAAAGCACTGTACCCGTTGGAACCACTGAATTGGTAAAAGAAGCTATTTCAAAAAACTGTTCTGCCGAATTTGATGTTGTCTCTAATCCCGAATTCTTACGAGAAGGTTTTGCGGTTGACGATTTCATGAAACCCGATCGGGTTGTAATTGGAACTGCTTCTGAAAAAGCAAAAAAGCTAATGACGGAACTTTACTCTCCTTTTGTAAGACAAGGAAATCCGATTTATTTTATGGATGAGCGCTCTGCCGAGCTTACGAAATATGCAGCCAATTCTTTTCTTGCTATGAAGATTACATTCATGAATGAGATTGCAAACCTTTGTGAGAAAGTAAATGCTAATGTTGATTCGGTTCGTATTGGCATTGGTACTGATGATCGTATTGGAAAACGTTTTCTTTTCGCCGGAATCGGTTATGGCGGAAGTTGTTTTCCAAAAGATGTTCAGGCACTCTTGCACACTTCTGAAGAAAACAATTACGATTTCAGTATTTTAAAATCTGTAATCAATGTAAATGAAAAGCAAAAAACAATTATTGTAGATAAAATTAGAAAGCATTTTGGTAATAATCTCAAAGGAAAAAAAGCTGCCTTATGGGGACTTGCTTTCAAACCTGATACTGATGACATCCGTGAAGCTCCTGCATTATATATTATCGATGCACTTGTAAAAGAAGGTGTAACAATTAACGCTTACGATCCTGAAGCAATTTCAAATGTGAAAGAATCCATTGGCGATAAAATTAATTATGGAAAAGATGAATATGATGTTCTTAAGGATGCCGATTTTCTTGTAATAGCAACTGAATGGTCTGTTTTCCGCACTCCTGAATTTAACCGTATCGGTGATTTAATGAAAAATAAACTAATATTCGATGGAAGAAATGTTTACGATTTAAATCAGATGCAAGATCTTGGATTTACCTATTACAGTATTGGAAGAAATAAAATTAACTGATGTTTTCAATTCAAATAAAATGAAACGAATACTTATTACCGGTGCTGCCGGTTTCCTTGGGTCACATCTCTGCGATCGATTTATCAGAGAAGGATATGATGTTATTGGAATGGACAATTTAATTACAGGCGATATTAAAAATATTGAACATCTTTTCAAACTTAAAGAATTTGAATTTTACAATCACGATGTATCACAATTTGTAACTGTTGCCGGCAAACTCGATTATATTCTGCACTTCGCTTCACCCGCAAGTCCGATCGATTATTTAAAAATTCCTATTCAGACATTAAAAGTGAGTTCCCTTGGAACGCATAATCTTCTTGGCTTGGCAAAAGCAAAGTCGGCCAGAATACTCGTTGCATCTACATCAGAAGTATACGGTGATCCTCTCGTCCATCCTCAGTCAGAAGATTATTGGGGTAATGTAAATCCCATAGGCCCAAGAGGTGTATACGATGAAGCGAAACGTTTCCAGGAAGCAATTACTATGGCTTATCATACTTATCATAAACTTGAAACAAGAATTGTCAGAATTTTCAATACATACGGTCCACGGATGCGATTAAATGATGGAAGAGTATTACCTGCTTTTATCGGACAAGCATTACGTGGAGAAGATTTAACAGTTTTCGGTGACGGGAGTCAAACAAGGTCGTTTTGTTACGTCGATGATTTGATTGAAGGAATTTACCGTTTGTTATTAAGTGATTATTATCTTCCTGTCAACGTGGGCAATCCCGATGAAATCACCATTCTCGAATTTGCGCAAGAGATTATTAAACTTACAGGAACAAAACAAAAAATTATTTCCCGGCCTCTTCCGCAAGACGATCCAAAACAAAGACAGCCTGATATTACTTGCGCAAGGAAAATTCTAAATTGGGAACCAAATATAAATAGAGCTGAAGGATTGAAAAGGACGTATGAATATTTTAAGAATCTTTCAAAAGAAGAATTATATAATTCTGCACATCGATTTGTATAATTAAATTAAAAACAGAAATTTTTTCTCTTTTTTTATTTAAACTAAAACATCAAAATGGAAAAAAAATATTTTGCGCACGAATCTGCTATTATTGATGATGGATCTGTGATTGGTGAAGGAACAAAAATCTGGCACTTCTGCCATATTATGTCGGACAGTGAAATTGGTTCTGAATGTAATATCGGACAGAACGTAGTGATATCGCAAAAGGTAAAACTCGGTAATAATGTTAAGGTGCAGAATAATGTCTCTATTTACACAGGAGTAACTTGTGAGGATGATGTCTTTCTCGGACCATCAATGGTTTTTACAAATGTAAATAATCCTCGTAGTGCTATTATACGGCGAGATCAATATCTGCGGACGAATGTCGGTAAAGGTGCTACAATAGGTGCAAATGCAACTATTGTTTGTGGAAATAATATAGGAGAATATGCTTTTGTCGGAGCTGGTGCTGTTGTTACAAAAGACATTCCTCCTTTTGCTCTTGTAGTAGGAAATCCATCGAAACAAATAGGTTGGATGAGTGAATACGGACATCGCCTTAATTTTGACGCAAACGGAATAGCTGTTTGCCCGGAAAGTAAACAGGAATATAAACTTACGGGCAATAAAGTAAAACGTATCAAGTAATGAATGAAAACAGAAAAATAAAATTCGCCATTGTTGGCAGCGGACATATAGGAAAACGGCATGCGGAAATGATACGCCGCAATCCTGAGTCTGAACTTGTCGCTATGTGTGATATAAAAGATAAATCAGAAATTGGTCTTTCTGACATTGATGTTCCTTTTTTCTCCTCGATCGAAAGCCTTTTAAATTCAGGAATCGATTTCGAAGTTCTTTCAGTTTGTTCACCCAATGGACTTCATTCCGAACATACTCTAAAAGCACTTGACCATAAAAAACATATTGTCATTGAAAAACCAATGGCGCTGACAGTCGCTGATTGCGAAAAAATTATCTTCAAAGCTTTGCAGGTTTCAAGACAAGTTTTTTGTGTAATGCAAAACCGTTACTCGCCTCCTTCCATGTGGATAAAAGAAGTAATTGAAAGTAATATCATCGGTCGTATCTTTTTAGTACAATTAAATTGTTACTGGAACAGAGATGAGCGTTATTACAACGGTAAAAACTGGAAGGGAACCGCTGATCTTGATGGCGGAACATTGTTTACACAGTTTTCTCATTTCATCGACATTATGTATTGGCTTTTTGGAGATATCGTTGACATCAAAGCACGTTTTGCAGACTTTAATCATAAAGACAATACAACTTTTGAAGACTCCGGAATTGTTAGTTTTGATTTTGTAAACGGTGGTATGGGTTGTATTAATTATTCAACTGCCGTTTGGGATAATAATCTTGAAAGCAGTATTACAATCTTAGGTGAAAACGGTAGTATTAAGATCGGCGGGCAATACATGAATGAAGTTGAATATTGTCATATAAAAAATTACAAGATGCCTGTACTTCCTCCGGTAAATCCTGCGAATGATTATGGAGCTTATAAAGGTTCAGCAGCTAATCATCACTATATAATCGAAAATGTTATTGATACATTGAAAGGGAGAACTATAGTTACAACAAATGCATTGGAAGGTTTAAAAGTAGTTGACATTATTGAAAGGATTTATTCTCATCGTAATCTTCCACAACTTAAGAAAAAATAATTACCGGAATCAATTATATGTATAAAGAACTTGTTGAAAAGAAAAAAAAATTAGCCGTAATTGGGCTTGGGTATGTCGGGCTTCCAATCGCACTTGAATTTGCGGGGAAGATTAATGTTATTGGATTTGATATTAATGAACAGAGACTAGAAAAAATGCGAAATGGAATTGATCCAAGCGGCGAATTAAAAACGGAACACTTCAAAAATAAATCTATCGAATTCACATCTTCATTAGAAAAACTGGGAGAAGCATCGTTTTTCATCGTTACTGTTCCTACACCCATTGACGAACACAATCTGCCCGACCTGAAACCAATTCTGAGCGCAACACGATCCATCGGTAAAATCCTGAAAAAGGGTGACTACGTTGTTTACGAATCCACTGTTTATCCAGGATGTACAGAAGAAGATTGTATTCCTATTCTTGAAGAACTCTCCGGTTTAAATCTTAATGCTGATTTTAAAGTTGGTTATTCACCTGAGCGTATTAATCCGGGAGATACAGAACATACCATTACAAAAATCTTAAAAGTAGTTTCTGGCAGCGATGAAGAAGCACTTGAGGAAATTGCATTATCATACCAGATAATTGTTAATGCAGGCGTTCATCGAGCACCATCTATTAAAGTTGCTGAAGCTGCCAAGATCATTGAAAATACTCAACGTGATGTGAATATTGCTCTTATGAATGAACTTAGTATCATCTTCAACAAAATGGGAATTAATACTTATGACGTTCTGGAAGCAGCAGGTACAAAATGGAATTTTATACGATTCCAACCCGGACTTGTTGGCGGACATTGTATTGGTGTTGACCCTTACTATCTTACCTATAAAGCACAAGAACTGGGTTATCACGCACAAGTGATCAATAGCGGAAGATATGTAAACGACAGTATGGGATTTTATGTAGCTAAACAAACCGTTAAAAAAATAATCTCCTCAGGAAAAGATGTTTCTAAATCTAAGGTTCTTGTTCTCGGTGCAACTTTTAAAGAAAATGTGGAAGACATTCGGAATTCGAAAGTTGCTGATGTCGTTAAAGAATTAGTTTCTTATGGCGTTACTGTTGAAGTCTCGGATCCCAGAGCTAATAGCGATGAATTAAAACATGAATATGGCTTTGAATTAGTAAAGTCACTCGGAAAAAATTATGATGCAATTATTGTTGCCGTAAACCATGATGAATTTAAAAATCTGAATGAAGAATGGTTTGCATCCGCATTAAGTAAAGATGGATTAGTTGTCGATATCAAGGGAATGTTGAAAGGAAAAATTAAAAATTTAAACTATTGGAGTTTATAAAATGAATATACTCGTAACAGGTGGAGCCGGCTATATTGGCTCTCATACAGTCGTTGAACTTTTAGAAAAAGGTTATCATCCTTTTATCGCCGATAATTTAAGCAATTCAAGAGAAAATGTTATTGATGCTATTTTCGAAATCACCGGAGTAAAAGTTCCTTTTATTAAAATTGATCTTTGCAATAAAAAAGAAACGGAGAATATTTTTGACCAGTTTAAGATTGATGCTACGATTCATTTTGCTGCATGGAAAGCGGTTGGTGAGTCTGTCGAAGATCCATTAAAATATTACAGAAACAATCTTCTGTCTCTCATTACCCTTTTAGAAATTTACAAAGAAAGAAACCTTGACAATTTTGTTTTCTCTTCTTCATGTTCAGTCTACGGGCAAGCAGACAAACTTCCGGTCACCGAAACTTCTCCACTAAAAAAACCGGAATCTCCCTATGGAAATACAAAACAAATTGGAGAAGAAATTATTGAAGATGCCATTCGGGCAAATAAATTTAATGGAATAGCCTTGCGTTATTTCAATCCTGCCGGAGCCCATAAAAGTGCGTTGATCGGTGAATTCCCTCTTCAACCTCCTACAAATCTTGTTCCGGTAATCACTCAGACTGCCATAGGCAAACGTAAATCTGTAACAATACATGGAAATGATTATTCAACACCCGATGGAACATGTATTCGGGATTATATCCATGTAGTTGATGTTGCAAAAGCCCACATTGCAGCTATCGAAAGACTTTTAAATAAAAAAAATAAAAAAACATTTGAAATTTATAATCTCGGATCCGGAAATGGAAATAGTGTTTTGGAAGCGATTAATACATTTGAAAAAATTTCCGGAAATAAATTAAATTACAACATCGGTCCGCGTCGTTCAGGAGATGTAGAAAAAGTTTGGGCCGATACCACATTGGCTAATAAAGAACTAGCATGGAAATGCGGACTCAACCTGGAAGATATCATGCGATCAGCCTGGGCTTGGGAAATGAAATTAAATGATCACATAAGCGCCTGAAAAACATATGAGCAACTTTCAAAAAAATATTCTTGTCACCGGCGGTGCCGGATTTATCGGCTCACACGTCATCCGTCATTTTATTAATAAATATCCTGCTTACCGTATTGTCAATTTTGATAAATTAACTTATGCCGGTAATCTTGCCAACCTTAAAGACATTGATACAAAAGAAAATTATGTTTTTGTAAAAGGTGATATAAATGATGTTGAAAATATAAATAAAACTTTTTCACAATTTAATATACATTCGGTAATTCACTTAGCTGCAGAATCGCATGTTGATCGTAGCATTTCAAATCCAATTGAATTTGTAATGACAAATGTAATTGGTACCGCCAATTTATTGAGTGCGGCAAAAACTTTTTGGAAAGATACTGCTCAGGGTAAGAATTTATTTTATCATGTATCAACCGATGAAGTTTACGGCTCTCTTGGAGCAACAGGCTTCTTTACAGAAAAAAGTCAGTACGATCCACACAGTCCGTATTCAGCAAGTAAAGCCGGCTCCGATCATCTTGTTCGTGCATATTTTGATACTTATAAATTACCTGTTGTCATTTCCAACTGCTCGAATAATTATGGTTCCTATCAATTCCCGGAAAAGCTTATTCCTCTGGCAATAAACAATATTAAAAATTACCGGCCCGTTCCTGTTTATGGTAAAGGTGAAAACGTGCGTGACTGGCTTTTTGTTGATGATCATGCAAAAGCTATTGATATTATTTTCCATAATGCTCCTGTAGGAGAAACTTATAACATTGGCGGAAATAATGAATGGAAAAATATCGACCTCATACTTCTTTTATGTACCATCATGGACCACAAACTACATAGAGAACCCGGAACATCTTCTAAACTGATCTCTTATGTGAAAGATCGCGCTGGCCATGACCTTCGGTATGCAATTGATTCATCTAAACTGCAAAAAGAACTCGGCTGGAAACCATCCCTACAATTTGCTGAAGGACTCGAACTCACCGTCGATTGGTATTTAAATAATGACGAATGGTTGAATGGATTGATCTCCGGTGATTATTTACATTATTATGAACAGCAATATGAAAAAAGATAGTATCAGGTATCGAGTATTAATAAAAAAAAATTATAAAATTGTGATTTTAAAAAACTAATTTTCGAAATAATATCACCAATCTTAAAATATCAATCTTCAATAATTAATGCCTGTAACTTATCATACAACAGATCTAAGCAAGATTTCTTTTCTAATCA
>JANLOW010000303.1:0-2097 GCA_031366785.1 Bacteroidota bacterium
TACGATGTCAGCCGTAAAACTTTCAAGAATGATAATGACAATGTTCGGCCGGTTACTTGTTAAAATGTGGGGGAAAGAATCAGCATTACAAGAAAAAAGATTTTTAACTTTTTTCTCGGCATCAGCTTGTGGTGTTGTTTCGAAAGGGTTTCCGGAGAAAAGTCCTGCCCGGTAAATATCATTGGCGAGATGCCAGGCGGGGTTTACTGCTGTTTGATTTACAAAATTATTATCAGAGACACTGACCAGGCTTTCATTCATCGGCAGCATTTGTAATCCACCGCGAAGCAGAATGGTTGAAATAAAAACAAGAACCAACCAATGAATGGATTTTATAAGTGGCGATCCCGATACCGGCTGTAAAAATTGAAAAACAAGTTTTCTGAAAAAAACCATTGTTGAAAGAATGAAAAGCGATAGAAAAAAAAGAAGAATTATCATTTGAGAAATCGTAAATGATGAAGATATTTCCGAAATATCTTTTAAATAAGAAAGTGCCCTGAAATTAATAAGACTTCCCCAATAATGATACAACAGAATATTTGCAGGTAGAATTAAACAAAAAATAAATAGAATAAAAAAGAGGTAATAATATTCTGCCTTGATTATCCATTTATAAGGACGTAATAAAAAAATACCTGTAAGAAGTAAAGCGGGTAGAAGAGCGTAGGCGATAACAGACAAATCCATTCGCATTCCGGGAATGAACGCTGGAAGTGCTTTGATCAAAGAAAAAGATGCTTCCTGAGTATAATTAAAAAGTAAAAAAAATATTCTGGCAAATGCAAAGAGAACAATATAAAAAATTAATATTCGGAAAAAATGCAGATAAATTTTTTTCAAAATAGCTTAGGTTTTGTACTTAGAAACAATAGTATACAAATTCATTCAACTACAAATTGCTTGGTTAATATTTGTCCATTAATACCAATAAATTGTAGAAAATAAACTCCAACTTCAAAATGATTTCTATTTATTAAAAAAGATTTTTTCTTCGATATTTCTTCTTCATATACATGAATACCAAGATTATTATAAATTTTCAAATCTGTATATTCAAATTCAGCACTCACTTCGATTAACGTTGATGTGTGAAATGGATTGGGTGAAATAGTAACTAAAAATATTTTGGGAGGGTCATTTTTTGTACTATTAATAATGTCGCAGTTAGTGGTATTGTCCGGATATAATGTAAAACTGTTTTGTTTAAAACATGAAATTGTATAATTATTCCCTTCTGATAAACAACCCGGTGACGATTCTATCAATCCATAAGTAGAACCGATGCCTTCAATGAGATAAATTCCATAACAAGGATTTATTACCCACCTTTTTCTATAATCACCTCCAATCAAAATGGAATCGATTGACTGAACAACATCGGCCGAATAAATTCCGATCAATCCTTTAACCGTATCGCCAACTACTAAATTAAAATCGTAGAGCAACTGTTCAACGCTATCCGATGGGAAAATAAAAAATACTTTTTTTATTGACGTATCTTGCCTTATACAACCTGCATAATGTCCTTGTATAGTCCATGTGCCCGATGAATTGCATGATCCATTTGAGGTTACAACCGTTAATGGAACATTAAGCTTATGATAGCTTGTGCCATTTAAAACTGTATCACCTGAAATTATAATAGAATATGAATAATGCCAAATGTCAAAAAATAATCCACAGGATTGGTCTGATTCAATATTCCATATGGCAGCAGAGTCTGGAAATGGATGATACTGCGATGTCTGCGAATAAGTCGTAATTACAAAAAGTACAAAAATAAAAACGAGAAGTTTTTTCATTAACTTTTTGTTAATACTCAAATTTATTACCGCTGCAAATGGTTTTACTTAAGCCAACACCGTTTCTCCAATGAAATGTCTAATAGCATTTTTAATAGCTTCGGCATCGAAATGGCATTCAGTGAAAAGTTCTTTCTGTTCGCCGTGTTCAATAAAACGATCGGGAATCCCAAGACGTTTTACAGATGCATAATAATTATGTTCCATCATAAACTCTCCGATAGCAGAACCAAAGCCACCCATTAAACAACCATCTTCGACAGTAACGATTTTTTTAAATTTAGAAAAAATT
>JANLOW010000305.1:0-10944 GCA_031366785.1 Bacteroidota bacterium
GCAGCAACAATTTTAATTGGAAACATCACAGCGGTTTATCAGACTGATTTTAAAAGAATGCTGGCGTATTCGAGTATTTCGCATGCCGGCTATATGATTCTGGCCATTCTTGCAATGAACAACTTGTCAACCGGCTCATTATTGTTTTATTCTATTGCATATTCTGTTTCATCAATAACTTCATTTGCTGCTTTACTTATTGTAAATAAAAGTATTGGCAATGAATCAATCGAATCTTTTTATGGCCTGGGTCGTCGAAATCCCGCTCTGGCCGCGGTTATTATAATTGCCATGTTATCCCTTGCCGGAATCCCCCCTACTGCCGGCTTTTTTGCCAAGTACTATATTTTTTCTGCAGCGATTCAAAATAATCTTACCGGTCTTGTTTTGATTGCGATAACAGGATCTCTTATTGGCGTATTTTATTATTTTCGAATCATCATCGCATTGTTTAGAGACAAAGAAGCACAAAAAATCGATTTAAATTTTGGTTACAAAACGGTTTTGTTAGTTACAACCATTGTTGCACTTGTTCTGGGTGTTTTACCCGGACTTGTAGCGGGGCTTTTTTAAAGAAATAAAAAATACCGACTCATTCGGATGAAACATTTTCTTGACCAGTCCAATGTTATCAACCCTGAATGGACTGAAAGATTTGGTTGATCTCCCAGCCGACCCGATAGTGGATCAGAGCGAAGGGAAAATATTTACCGTTGTTGAAGAAATGCAAGGCTTTCCGGGCGGAGAATCAAAACCGCTGGAATACCTTTCACGTAATTAATTTCAGTTTGAACTAAGCTGTTTTTTAAAGTCCTGTTTTTATTGATCTTACCCAACATTTTAATATTTCTATTAAATCGTTTCGCCATCTCGATACAATTATTGATTTTTACAATCAACTTTTCACCAAAAATCAATTTATTAGGGTCTTGATACGGATAAATCCACCGATTCCGTTTTGGATTTAATCAGAATTTCCTATTATTGTCGTCCCGAAAAAAAGGGGCATGAAATTTCTTTGATTACTCATACGTTTCATGTAGAAATTAAATATTCCTATAACCAACTAACAGTATAAACATGAGCAAATCAGAAGCAAAAGGAAGCAGCAATTTTAAAGCACTATTAGCAGCACTCGTTATTCCAATCGCCGTTTTCATCGGTTACTTAATATGGAAATTTGTATTGGGTGACCCATCGGGCTTCGAAGGAGGTGACCTTGAAAAAAATCCGCTTCCAAACCACATTTTGGCAATGATGTACAAAGGAGGAATCATTGTACCTATTTTAATTGGTGCATTTATAACCGTTGTAACATTTACCATTGAACGTTTTATAACCATTAATAAATCCAAAGGCTCCGGACGAATCGAAGTTTTTATTCAGCGCATTCGTACCTTAATGACAAGCGGAGACCTTAATGCTGCAAAAGCTGAGTGTGATAAACAGGGTGGCTCTATTGCCAATGTTGTTGTTGCAGGAATAGATATGTATCGTCAGATGGAAACAGAAAAAGAGCTTGATAAAGAAAGAAAAATTTTAGCCATACAAAAAGAGCTTGAAGAAGCGACCACCCTTGAGCTTCCAATGCTTTCTAAAAATCTTGTAATTATTTCAACCATTGCTTCAATTTCCACACTCTTAGGACTATTGGGAACTGTAATTGGTATGATTCGCGCCTTTTCGGCCCTGGCTACTGCAGGAGCTCCTGATGCTGTTGCTCTTTCAAATGGTATTTCGGAAGCCCTTATTAACACCGCTCTTGGTATTGGTACTTCTGCACTCGCAATCATTATGTACAACTTCTTCACAAGCCGTATCGACAGCATTACTTATGGTATTGATGAAGCAGGTTATAGTATTGTACAATCCTTTGCAGCACGAAGCAAATAATCATCAATACAATTTCCTTTTATGGAAAATGAATAAGATGAGTATCTAAACATTCCATTCCGATGCCAAAGATCAAAGTACCCAAAAAAACACCCTCCCTGGATATGACCCCAATGGTCGATCTGGCATTCCTATTGGTTACTTTTTTTATGTTAACGACAAAATTTCGTCCAGACGAACCGGTTATTGTGGATCAGCCATCTTCTGTAAGTGATATTCCGCTGCCAGACAAGGGTGTGATAATGCTCACGGTAGATTCAAAAGGAAGGGTTTTCATTAATGTAGAAGGCCAACCATTAAGAAAAGATCTTTTAGAGCGAGTGGGAAAACAATTCAATCAGACATATGATGAAAAGCAATTAAAACGTTTTTCTATTCTTGCCTCTGTTGGAATGCCATCCGGTCAATTGAAAGCATACCTGGATGCAGATGATGACGGAAGAAGAAAAATGAATGCAGCAACAGCCGGAATTCCTATCGACTCCACTAATAATGAACTTGCTATTTGGGTTAATTCGGCTCGTAATGCCGCACCCCGTTTTAGCATTGCCATCAAAGGTGATAGAGACGCAGACATTCCTACCATAAAAAGAGTCATTTCAATTCTTCAGGATAATAAAGCAAATCGATTTGCATTAATTACAAATCTTGAAGGCGCTCCTGAAGTATCAAAAACACAATAAACAACAACGACATCATTTATTAATTAAAGTTAATGTCAGAAGTTCAGCAACAAGAAGGCTCCGATAAAGGGGGCAGACACAAAAAGGTAAGGGCTAAAAAGTCGTCGACTCATATTGATATGACACCGATGGTTGATCTTGCCTTTCTTTTGCTTACCTTTTTTATCCTTACTACGACTTTCAGTAAGCCGAAAACAATGGACATTACAATGCCGATCAAGAAAGACATTGAAGAAAAGGATAAAACAAAAGTTCCAGCCTCACAAACAATGTCAATTCTTTTGACAGAAAATGATAAAATTATCTGGTACATGGGCATGGACAGCGTTGGCATGCCGCCGGAAACACACCTTGCTGATTTTTCACAAAGCGGACTAAAAAGTATTCATAAAACATTGCTTGAAAAAAACAAACTGATTTATGATCAGGTTAGAATGGTTGAGGACTCTGTTAAAAAAGGGTTGATTCCAGACAAAGAAGACGAAATTAAAAGACACAAAGCACAAGTTAAAGCAGCAGAAAAAAAGGGTCTCATTGTTCTTATCAAGCCGGACGATAAATCTAAATACAAAAACCTTGTTGACATACTCGATGAAATGTTGATTACAAATGTTGCACGTTATGCCATTGTTGATCTTTCAGAATCAGAAAACGAACTAATAAAAAACGCCAAATAATCCAGATGAAATTCTCTTTTGATTGGTCGAATGCTATAAATCCTGAAAGGAGAGACATCGTATTTGAGAATCGTAATAAAGAATATGGTGGTTACGCTCTTAGAAGGGACTACGAGCGACGTGTTTTGTTTGCACTACTTATTACCTTATTTGCTTTTGGTTTAGCAATTACAGCACCTCTAATTATTTCATTTTTATCAAAAGTTGATCTTAAAAAGGAAATTAAAGTTACCGATAGCATTACTCTTGAGGAACCACCACCCATTGACAAAAACACCCCACCTCCGCCAGAGATTCCACCACCGCCCGTACAACAAACAATTAAATTCACCCCCCCCATTGTTGTAAAAGATGAAGAAGTGGAAGAGCCACCTCCAACACAGGAAGAAGTTAAAGATGTGCAGGTAAGTGTTGTAACACAAGAAGGAGATAAAAACCTAATTGACCTTCCACCCGACCCCATTGACCCGGATGCCGGAAAAATATTTACTGTAGTTGAAGAAATGCCTAGTTTCCCCGGTGGCGAAGCAAAACTTTTCGAATACCTTTCTAAAATTAAATACCCCGCCATTGCAAGAGAAAATGGTATTTCGGGTCGCGTATATGTAACTTTTGTTGTAGACAAAGACGGTAAAATAAAAGATGTTAAAAAACTGCGCGGAATCGGAGGTGGTTGCGATGAAGAAGCGATACGCGTTGTTAGCGCAATGCCTGACTGGAAACCGGGTCGTCAAAATGGACGAAATGTTTCAGTGCAATACAATTTGCCGGTAAACTTCAATTTAAAATAATTTTTCTCGCGAATGAGAAAGCGCTCTTCATTGAGTGAACGATTATATTTAATTATAAATATAATTATGATTGTAATTTACGCTAGCATTGGAACTTTTCTTTTTTTCTGGCAAACAAATTCTATTCAGCCTTCCAGTAGAAAAATTTTTAGCGGAGTGTTAATGCTTTATGCAGCTTATAGGGGTTTTTCACTTTTTAGAAAAATCAAAACGACAGCGGATGAAAATTAAAACACCTTATTTATTAATCATTTTAATTTGCAGCTTTGGTTGCCAGCCGTCAACGGTAAAACACGAGCCATATACAGACACACTAACAATGGGTGAAATTACAATCCTCGCCGACGAATCATATAAGCCAATGGTTCAGGTACAGATTGATACATTCATGGAAATATATAAATATGCTAAAATAAATGTAAAATATCTCCCGGAATCAGAACTGTTTAATGAATTAATGAATAACGATGCCATTCGAATAGCAATCACATCCCGCGAATTGAATTTAAACGAAAAAAACTTCTTCGAAAATCAAAAAATTATTCCCCGCACTCTTAAAATTGCAGAAGATGCCATTGCTCTTGTAGTAAATAAAGAAAACGAAGACACCCTTATTACTTACGAGCAGCTCGAAAAAATTATCAAAGGCGAAGTCGTTACCTGGAATCAACTGAAAGCAGGTGGAATTAAAGACAGCATTCGGATTGTTTTTGATAAAAACGGATCTACAAATGCCAGATTTCTAAATGATAAATTCTTAAGCGGAAAAAAATTTCCCCCAAATATTTTTGCCACCAATTCGAATTCTTCAGTAATAGAATATGTAAATAGTAATAAAGGTTCATTAGGCGTTATCGGCGTAAACTGGATCAGTGATAGCGACGACTCCCTTACAGTCGCCTTCTTAAAGAAAATTAATGTAGTCGCTCTCTCATTGCCCGATACCAATAAAACGCAAAGGGAATTTTATAAGCCTTATCAAGCGTATATTGCACTTAAGAAATACCCTCTTCTAAGAGACGTTATGATTATTAGTCGTGAAGGAAGAAACGGACTTGGCACGGGCTTTGCCTCCTTTGTGGCCGGCGATAAAGGTCAACGCATGATTCGCCTAATGGGACTCCTTCCCGCAACAATGCCGATTAGAATTATTCAAGTTAATTGAAATAAAAAAATGAAAAAAAATATTGTAATCTTTCTTTTTGCTTTAATGAGCTTAACACAAGTCGAAGCCCAATCAATTCAGGAAGCCAGAAAACTTACGGATAATGAGCAATATGAAAATGCATCTGCCGTTTATCAGGCGCTTATTGCAAAAACACCCAATGACGCCAATCTATATTATTATTATGGTGACAACCTTTTGCTTAGCGACAATGCAGATTCGGCAACAATGATATTTGAAAAAGGCAAACTTATCGAGGGTACAAATCCTTTTATTAAAATTGGAAGCGCGAAAATTCTTTTTGATAAAATTAGCATAAGAGAAGCAAAATTTTCTAGTGATCAGGATGGAAGTAACCGTGAATTGCGTGATCGTTACGAAGAAGCGCTTGCAAATGTTCAAGCCGCCGAATCGGTAATTGATCAGGCAACATTAAACTCAAAAGATGCAAATATTTTAACGGAAGCGGCGGAAGCACTTATTCATTATAAAAATAAAAACATCGATAAAGCAAAAATTTTTCTTGATAAAGCTTTATTAACAGACCCAAAGAACACCGAAGCTCTTATTTTATATGGCGATATTTATACCGAATTAAACAATGGAACTCTCGCTGCGGATTATTATAATCGCGCTTTAGATTTGGATAAAACATCCGCCCGTGCTATCGTCAGTAAAGGACGCCTGTATAAACGCTCAACTAATTATGAAGGTGCCGCAAGGGAATTTGAAAATGCAATTTCTATAGAACCATCTTATGCACCGGCTCACCGTGAACTGGGAGAAGCATATATTAAAGTTGGAAAATTAGGCCAGGCAAAAGAAGAATATAAAAAATATCTGGAATTATCCAAAAACAATTGCAGCGCCCGTATTCGATATGCAACATTTCTTTTTATAAGCAAGAATTATAATGACGCTCTGTCCGAATTAAATCAAGTTCAACAACGATGTGATTCTAACAACATAACAATGTTGCGTATTAAATCGTATTGTTATTACGAAACTAAGGATACTACCAGCGGCTTGAATACCATTCACCGGCTTTTTCAACTAGTCAAACCGGAAAAACGATCTGCCAAAGACCTTGAATATTACGGTAAATTTCTTATTGTTACCGACCGAGACTCTATGATTCTTATGGGAATCGAACAATTACAAAAATCAATGGCTCTTGATCGCTCCCGTACAGATTTATTAACTGATATGGCAACAGCATGGAGCAGACTTAAACAATATCCCAATGCAATAAATTTACTCACACAAAAAATAGCAATTAATAAAGACATAAAAGTTCAGGAGTATCTTTATCTGGGACAGGCCTATTATTTTAATAAACAATTCGTAGAAGCAGACAGCGTTGTCATGAAGGCAAATCAAATGTCTCCGAACTGGGCGAAGGCTTGGTTATACAGAGCAAAAATTAATGCACACATAGATTCAACAAGTGAAGCAGGTCTGGCGAAACCATTTTATGAAAAATATATTGAAGTAACACTTCCCGATTCATCAAAACCAGACTTCGCCGCTAAGTACAATAATGGCCTTATCGAAGCTTATGGATACCTTGCCTATTACTACATTCTTAAAAGAGACAACCCCAACGGCTTGATCTATTTAAAGAAAAAACTCCAACTCCCGCTAGAATCGGACGATAAAAAAAATGTCCAGTTAGCTATCGATCAATTGGAGGGTCGGGGGCCTAAAACAAAGAAATAAATATTGTAAAAAGACTCGGTTTTATCCGGGTCTTTTTGTTTTTATGCAATTTATACTACATTGCGCACTCTCAAACCGCGTCTATGAAATCAACATTATTTGTTAAGAAACCAATTAAGGACCTTATCATTGATAACGATGAAGGTAATGGAGGATTAAAAAGAACACTTACAGCCGGAAGCCTTATCGCTCTTGGAATTGGTGCCATTATCGGTGCCGGATTATTTGTAAGAACTGCAGCAGCAGCAGCAAACAATGCCGGACCCTCTGTAACTCTTGGTTTTATTGTAGCAGCTATTGGATGTGCACTTGCCGGACTTTGTTATGCAGAATTTGCAAGTATGATTCCTGTTGCCGGGAGTGCATACACGTATTCATATGCTACCATGGGAGAATTTGTTGCATGGATTATTGGTTGGGATCTTGTTCTTGAATATGCTATTGGTGCCGCAACAGTTAGTATTGCATGGAGCGAATACCTTAATAAACTCTTGCATTATATTGGAATGAATATTCCCTATCAATGGTGCCATTCACCTTTTGAAATAGATCCCCTGAACCCCGCCATAAGCGGCATAATGAACGTGCCCGCAGTTTTTATTCTTTTTTTACTAAGCCTTTTACTAATCAGAGGAACACGCGAATCGGCTTTAGTGAATGGAATAATTGTAGTAACTAAAGTCACCATAGTAGTTTTATTTATAATTCTTGGCTGGTCGTATATAAATCCGGCTAACCATACTCCATACATTCCTGCACCATCCATTTTTGTTGATTCGCAGGGGATTAGTCACAACTATGGAGGATTGATGGGAATCCTCGGTGCAGCAGGCGTCGTGTTTTTTGCTTTCATTGGGTTTGATGCCGTTTCTACGGCCGCACAAGAAGCAAAAAATCCCAAACGAGATATGCCAATAGGAATTTTGGGCTCACTCGTAATTTGTACAATTTTATACATTCTTTTTGCTCACGTACTAACAGGTGTTGCGTCAGTAGATGATTTTAGAAAAACAGGAAGAGAAGCCTCTGTTACATTTGCTATTCAAACGTATATGACAAGTTATCCATGGCTTGCAAAACTTGTTACTGTTGCAATTCTTGCCGGATTTTCATCGGTAATTTTAGTGATGCTAATGGGTCAATCACGTGTATTTTATTCAATGAGTAAAGATGGACTAGTACCAAAAATATTTTCAGTGCTTCATCCAAAATTTCGTACCCCATACAAATCGAACATGTTGTTTTTTGTTTTCGTCGGACTCTTTGCTGCTTTTGTTCCGGGTGATATTGTTGGAGACATGACAAGCATAGGCACACTATTCGCGTTTATTCTTGTCTGTGCCGGAATTATCATACTTCGTAAATCTGATCCAGATATCCCTCGCCAGTTTAAAACACCGTTAGTTCCGCTTGTTCCTATTCTCGGAATTATTGTATGTGCAGCAATGATTTATGGTCTTGGATGGACCAACTGGACTCGGCTGTTAATATGGCTTGCCATTGGATTTATAATTTATTTTGCATACAGCCGTAAGCATAGTAAATTAAGAAATAAAAGCTAATTAAAAAAGCGAGAAGCCTAATTTTAAGCGCTTTACCCTATCTAGGGAGTAAAGCGCCTATAATTGTCCCGATACCCGATACCTGATACCCGATACCCCCATAACATTTCTCCGGCTTTTCAGTAGAACAATAAGTTAAACTATTGTTTCGAACTTGAATCCTACACCCTTTTGGCGCGACGTATGGCTTATTATTATCAGCTTTCTCATGTTCATTGGGACGCTTTATATTTATTTCCGCTTACGTAGCAGTAATTTCAGACGCGTTAGAAGACTACTGGAAGAACGTGTCGAAGTAAAGACAAGACAGCTTACAGAAAAAAATCTCGAACTCGAAAAACTTTCGCTCGTTGCCAGTCGTACAGACAATGCAGTTTTAATTGCCTCACCCGATGGAATTATAGAATGGGTCAATGATGGTTTCATCCAACTTATGGGAATGCCGAAAGAAAAACTCTTGAATAATAATCTTTCGGAAATAAATGTTTATACGAACATCAACAATGAAATCAGAGAAGCAATATCAAACCAACACTCAAGAATTTTTGAGAGCAATGTAACCACACATAATATTGAAAATCTCTGGATTTCCTCTACCCTTACACCTATTTATGGTGAAGATGGAATATTGAAAAAACTTGTCGTAGTAGACAGCGACATAACTGCAGGAAAAAACATGCAGAAGCAAATTGAAACATCTTTGAAAGAAAAAGATGTTCTATTAAAAGAAATACATCACAGGGTAAAAAACAATCTTCAAATTATTATCAGCTTACTTAATCTTCAAACGGGCTATATTAAAGATGAAGTTACACTTAAGGCAGTAAAAGATGGACAAAGCCGCGTACGATCCATGGCACTTGTTCACGAAAAATTTTATCAATCGGACGAATTAAGTGAAATAGATTTCGCCGAGTATATTGAAAAACTTTGTCACTTTATTTATCAATCTTACGGCGATAAAACCGACAGGATACATTTGCAAATAAGTGGTGATAAAATCGGACTCGACATGGATACAGCAATGCCATGCGGTTTACTGGTAAATGAAATAGTATCCAATTCATACAAATATGCTTTTCCCAATCAGGAGAAAGGCAAAATACAAATTGATTTCAAAAAAATTGACAATAAAATTATTCTTTTAGTACAGGATAATGGAGTTGGTTTTCCCGAAGAATATGATCTGGAAAAAGGCGAATCGCTTGGAATGCAACTTATTCAGGCATTAACAAGTCAACTCGATGGAGAACTTATTGTTTCACGTGAAAACGGAACATCTTTTAAAATATCATTCCCTTATCCCAAAACATTTGCGGAAAAGTCAGATAAATAGAAACAAAATAACGCAATTGTTGTAAAAAGATAATTAAACCAGAATATGGCAGCACTAAAAATAATGATCGTTGAAGACGAAATTATCGTCGCAAAAGATATCCAGAGAATATTAAAAAAACTCGGCTATGAAGCCTTTGATCCTTTCGCTAACGGTAAAAAAGCACTGGACTCCATTGAAAAGCTGAATCCCGATATAATTTTGCTCGACATTAATCTCAAAAGCAGTGAAATAGATGGTATTCAAATAGCAGAACAAGTTCATCAACATTATCAGATCCCATTTATTTTTCTAACAGCATTTTCAGATAAAACAACTCTTGAACGTGCCAAATTAACAGAGCCATATGGCTATATAATCAAGCCATTTGAAGAAGACGATATTCGTACTGCTATTGAAATAGCCTTTTATAAATATACCAAGGATCTTGAAATGCAGAATAAGGGTAATCGCTTTGCTGCTGCTCTTGATAACCTTGATGTTGCTGTTATTATCACAGACTCTAATGAGAAAGTTATCTTCTTAAATAAAATGGCCGAAACAATTACCGGATGCCTTAAACAGGAAGCCCTTGGAAAAGATATAAGTATTGCAATGAAAAATAGTGGCACTGAAACGAAAAATGTTTTTAAAACACTTGCACACACCGTTGTTGGAGAAAATCAAAAAAAAGAGAGTGATGCAGATATTTCCATTTCAAACGGGGCCTCAGAACATAAGGTATCGGTAAATACATTTCCAATTTTAACAGTTAATAATAAAATTAATGGCTGTGCTTTTGTCATGACAACCGGTGGCCGGCACGATGTCGTACAGGAAACAAGTACAGATAAAAACCTTTTCAATTTTTTGGAAAATATTTATGCGAACAACAGTTTCTTCGTAAAGAAAGACTCACGATTCGTTAAGGTTAATTTTCAGGACATACTTTGGATTGAAGCATTGGATAATTATGTGATAATAAAAACATCTTCCAAAGAACAATTCATACTTCATAGTTCAATGAAAGACATTGAAACAAAGCTTCCACAAATGAACTTTGCAAGAGTCCACCGTTCCTACATTGTTCAACTGGAAAAAATTAATGCCCTGGAAGAGAATGCCTGTATTGTTGACAG
>JANLOW010000322.1:0-2253 GCA_031366785.1 Bacteroidota bacterium
AAACGTGAACAATGGGAGCAACAATTTGAAGCGTTTCGACTTGGTGTTTTGCTTGAAGAAGCAAGGACTAAGCTCGGTATGACCCAAGAGGAACTTGCTGATAAATGTGGAACAAATAAATCTTACATTTCACGCATTGAAAATAACTCCTCTGACATTAGACTTTCGACACTTATGAAAATAATTCAGCAAGGACTTGGCGGACACTTAACGTTGACGCTTAAACTATAATGACTGAAAAAAGCACTGGCTATAACATCGCATTGCCTCAACATTATCTTTTTTCTTTCTTTATTTTATATTTCGGTAAAAAAATAATGCTGCGGCAATGCTAAACGTTAGGTGTTATTCCAATGAAAGTACACCAGAGCGATTTGCATGAAAACATATTTAAAAATGACTAAAAAAAGTTCGACACCCAAAAGAAAAAGATTGAACGAACAAGCAAGATTGCAATGTGGACGTGACTGGATAAATAGTTTCCGTGGGAAAAGCATTGTTTTGGGGTATGCAAGATGGTTTGGTGTTGACAAAATATGTGCAATTAATGAGTTAAAGAAACTGAACGTAATAATTCCGGAGGACATTGAAACCCAAATTAGAAAGTCGATTATAATACAAATCGAATTTAAGGCAAACAGAAAAAAGCAGATAGAACTTAAAAGTATTGGTTATAATGACTCGGACGAAAACTTTGCTTTTATTGCTGGCTATACATCAGGCGGACTGGCTTACGGTTTGAAACATAGTGAATCGGAAGTAATAAGAAATGAAAATATGCACAACACCTAACATCGTATTACCACAACACTATTTTTCTCTTTTTATTTTTATATTTGGTAAAAATAGTGCTGCGGCAATACTTAACGTTGTGCGCAACCCACCTTATTCCCCGGGGCATTAACTTCCAGAGCTAACCTTTTCCAACCAGAAGAAATTCTTTTTATATTTCACTGCCCTTTGAAAGGCCGATCATAGAATTAGTACGTAATAGTACGGGCGCAATCCTGGTTGGAATGTAAAAAGCCCTTCTGCTTTAACAGAAAGGCTTTGACTTAAACTTCAGTGGTGATACAAGTGCTTGCACTTGTAATCCCGTTCATAATAATTACATTGCAAAGATACATTCCCTTAGGGCATTTTATATTACTAATTTAAAAAAAAGGAAATGGAAAAAAAATGTAAAAATAGAAGTAGTCAATCCTAATGCTGCAGGGATTGATATTGGTAGTCGTTCGCACTTTGTTGCTATAGGGCAAGGTGATGCAGATGTAAAAGAGTTTGGTGTTTACAATGAAGATCTGAATGCCATTGCTGTGTGGCTTGTAGAGAATGGTGTGAAAACCGTTGCCATGGAAAGTACAGGTACCTATTGGCAAAGTTTATTTGCGGTATTGCAAACTGCCGGTCTTCAAGTCATCCTTTGTAATGGAAAATTTACCAAAAACATCAAAGGTAAAAAGAGTGATGTACAGGATTGTCAATGGATACAAAAATTGCACACCTTAGGATTGTTAACTGGGAGTTTTTTACCCGATGAGGTTACCGAACAATTAAGAACGTATTGCAGACATAGAGCTAATTTATTGGAGCAGGATGCCAGCACTTCTAAGAAAATGCAAAAGTATCTCCGGTTACTCAATCTCCGATTAGACGTGGTTGTAAATGATGTGGTTGGATTAACAGGGATGAAAATAATAGAAGCTATTTGCAATGGTGAAACAAATCCTGAAAAATTTGCTTCCCTGAGAAATGGTAATTGCAAAAAATCAGAAGCAGAAATCGCCAAGGCATTACAAACAAATGGCAGAAATGATTATCTGTTTGCTTTAAAACACGAATACAATATGCACTTGAACCTGCGAACTAAAATTGCCGAATGTGATATAGAAATTGAAAAGTTGCTGAACCAACAAATCAACAGTGATGATGAGAAAAGACAACATCACATTGAAAGAAAAGTTCACAAAAAAATTAATAAAAACACTCCAAAGAATATGGACATCAATTTACTGTCCTACCAATATTTTGAAGGAGTAGATTTATTAGCTATTGAAGGAGTGAGTTATTCTACGGTGCTTACATTAATGAGCGAAGTAGGTAATGGCATCCATAAGTTTGAATCGGCAAAGCAATTTGCCAGTTGGCTTCGTCTATCACCAAACAATAAAATCAGCGGTGGAAAAGTGCTCAGTAATAAAATTCCAAAAGGCAGCAACCGCTTAAAAATAGCTTTACGAAATGCGGCAAATG
>JANLOW010000343.1:0-42598 GCA_031366785.1 Bacteroidota bacterium
CGAACAAAACAAAGCGATACGATGAGTGAAGATTTATATTCACGCGGATTTAAATTTGTAGGTTCAATAATTTGTTATGCATATATGCAGGCGGCAGGGATGGTGAATGATCATTTGGTTGAGTGTCACAGGTATAAAAAAGTTTAGTATTTATTTACTTTTTATTTTATTGAAACATTAATTAATTAATATACTTTTGATTATAATATAATAATTGACCTTCGAATTAAAATATTCCATTCAAGATTTAAAACTTTTAAATAACCACTAAAAATTTTACTATGAAAAAACTATTACTAATTATTTTATTTTGCATCTGTATAAAATTATCAAAAGGACAGATTTGGTCAGCTCTTGATACTGGGTGCAGTTTTAATGTTAGAACATTATTAACCTATAATGGCGAATTATATGCCGGGGGTGAAAACAGCTATGCGATAATAGATTGTATAGCCAAATGGGATGGAACAAACTGGTCGCACGTTGGAAATGGTATTATTGAAAATTATTCGACCAGGGTTGACGCTTTGGGAATTTATAATGGAGAACTTTATGCTGGTGGGGATATCAGTACGGCTGCTGGAATTCCATACAACAATGTTGTAAAATTTGATGGTCAAAACTGGTTAGGAGTTGGAACAGATTTTATATTCGGAACAGTACATGCATTGGCAGAATTCAAAGGAGAACTTTATGCAGCAGGAACGTTTAACAGAATTGGAGATAGCACTATAAATTATATTGCCAGATGGAACGGATCAAGCTGGAACTCAGTTGGAGCCGGAATGAATGACTACGTTGTAGCATTAACAGTTTATAAAAATGAACTTTATGCCGGAGGACTTTTCAGTTTTGCAGGTGGGAATTATACCGGTTCAATAGCAAAATGGGACGGATCAACCTGGTCATCTGTAATACAAATTTATGGAGAGGTCTTTTCTTTAGCTAGTAATAATGTTGATCTTTATGTTGGGGGCTTTTTTGATGCGAATCCATTATTGAATTTTAATAACATTGTAAAATGGGACGGGAGTAATTGGTCGGGACTGAATGGTGGTACTAATAGTGATGTTGATGCAATGACTATACTTAATGGTGAATTATATGCTGGCGGTCGATTTGATTCTGTAGGTGGCATACATGCAAATAATATTGCAAAATGGAATGGGAAAAGCTGGTTCGAAATGGGAAATGGAACAAATAATGAAGTGAGGGCAATTGCATCTTTAAATAATGATTTATATGTGGGAGGATATTTTGATACTGTTGACAACTCTCCCATAAATAGGATTGCAATGTTAAAAATCCCATGTTCTGCCTTTTTCACTATTCATGCGGACTCAATACCTCACGATTGGGTTATCACTGATTATATTAGTGGTACACCACCTTTAAGTTATTCATGGAATTGGGGAGATGGCAGTACCTCAGTAGGAGCCACACCTGTACATTCTTACGATTCTTTAGGATTGTATAATATTTGTCTTTCTTTAACTGATTCTAGTGGCTGTAATTCTATATACTGCGATTCTTCTACTTACCTATATAGAACAACGTCAACTGCAACAATGATTAATATAAGAGTATTCACTTCGATAACAACTGAAATAAAAGAATCACTTTCAGAAGAAAATTTATTAATTGTATATCCAAACCCTTCCCATGGCGTTTTTCATATTAAGAATAATATGGTTGATAAAATAGAAAGTATGGAAGTGTTTAGTTATACAGGTCAACGTATTTATTTCAAAGAAAGAAAAGCAGGAGAAATTGATTTAAGTTCTTTCTCAAACGGTATTTACTTTTATAAAATAATTTCTAAAGATAAAAATATTAAGAGCGGAAGATTATTAAAAATTTCTGAGTAGTAAGTTTGATTTTATTAAAATTACTTTCATAAAAGGTGATTTAATTGCGACGCTCGGCGTAGTCTAGCGGAAGTAATAAATATAATTATTTGTACGAATCATAGTTTGCGTGACTTCGCCGACGCACGATCAAATTTCCAGCGTCCCCAGACGTAGTCAAGCGAAACAGGAATAATTCATTTAATAAAATGTGGTGCTCGCTTTAGACTACGCCTAACTTAGCCGATAATGCAAGAAACTAAATTGAAGTTGGGACTAAAGTTTAAGCAGTAAAAAAATCAAAACTGTTATAAATATAATAGATGCAATGAATCCAGCTATTCTATGTTTTTCACCATAATTTTCATATTCGGTTAAGATTTCCGTTTTACATCCTTTATAGAGCCACATAGCAAATGCACCAATTACTTTTACAATAATACCACTATACATTATTTTCTTTCTATCGGTTATTTCTTTAATCCAATCTTTGCTGTATTTCTCTTTTTCAAAAATAAAAAATTATATGAAGCTTCAACGGAAATAGCTCTGTCAAAACGTGTCAACGACTAATTGACTAATTGTCAAAAACCAGTTTCATAAAGCACCGACTTCAGCTCGCTCAAAATCATCGCTGTTGCTCCCCAAACAACCAAGCCGTCAAAATCAAAATAGGGGGTAAGTACTGTTAAACCACTGCTTAATTTCATATTCTTCTCATGAATAAGTTTTTCATCCATTATTTTTTCAAGATTTAATTCTACTATTCTTGCAACTTCTCTTGAATGCGGAATGAAGAGCGGTTTACTGGTATGTATGCCAACAAAAGGAGTAACTAGAAAATTACTCGGCGGTATATATAGTTCAGTTAGTTTTCCAATTAAATCAACATTATTTTTGAATATACCCGTTTCTTCTTCTGCTTCACGCAGAGCAGTAGCAAATAAATTATTATCAGAGTGTTCAACACTTCCTCCTGGAAGTGATATTTGTCCGCTATGAACACCATCGTAAACAGGCCGCACGATTAAAGGAAATTTTATTGTATGATTAGTTTCATAAAGCATTATCAAAACAGCGCCTCGCCTTGGATTGTCCGGAATTTTGAAACGGGCAAGATTTATTCTTCTATCAGCATTCGCCATTTTATAATGAGCTTCTGATCCAGGGAGGGGGAGCGACAATCTTTGTCTTAATAATCTACTAATTTTGGATAACATAGTTTTAATTTGCTGAAACTATGTTGTTAGGATTCAAAGCTGGAAGAATGATATGTTTACGTTCACCAATTTGTTGGCGCCACATGGCATAATACAATCCTTTACCTTCCAGCAAATCATTGTGTGTCCCTGATTCTACGATTTGTCCTTTTTCTAAAACGAAAATTCGGTTCGCATGCATAATTGTACTTAATCTATGAGCAATTAATATAGTAATATGTTCCTCTTTAGATGACAATTCTCGAATGGTACTTGTTATTTCTTCTTCTGTAATTGAATCAAGTGCAGAAGTCGCTTCATCAAATACAATAAGTTTCGGATGACGCAGCAATGCACGAGCTATGGAGAGGCGCTGTTTTTCTCCACCCGAAACTTTTACTCCACCTTCACCAATAAGAGTATCCAGACCTTCTTTGGCACGACGTAAAAGATTTTGACAAGAAGCTTTTAAAAGCATTTCCATACATTCTTTATCTGTTGCTTTAGGGTTTACAAATAAAAGGTTTTCCCGAATGGAGCCACTGAATAACTGTGAATCCTGCGTTACAAGACCTATCTGTTCGCGTAACTCATCTTTCTCCATAGTGTTACCCGGAATGCCATTGTAATATATTGTCCCTTCGTTCGGCAGATACAATCCAACAAGAAGTTTTACAAGCGTGGTTTTTCCAGCACCGGATGGGCCAACAAAAGCAATGCTTTCTCCGGTTCTAACAGTAAAGTTTATATTTTCAACGGCATTTTGTCCAGCATTTAAGTGACGGAAAGAAACATTTTCAAATCTCAATTCTTTAATGAGACCGATATGAACAGGCTTTTCCGGACGTGCTTCGACAGGTGTTTCTAAAAGATTTTTGAAATTCTGCAGGGAAGCCTGTGCTTCACGATAAATGGCAATCATATTTCCAAGTTCCTGAAGAGGACCGAAAATAAAAAAACTAAAAAACATCAGAGTCATTAATTTTCCCGGGGTTATCAAATTGTGGAATACGAGGTAATACAAAAGGAAAACAAAACAGGTGCGTAAAAAATTTACAGTTGTACCCTGAACAAAACTAAGACTTCTTACAAAACGCACTTTTTTTAATTCCAATTTTAGAATTTTTCCTGTGGTCGAATTTAGTCTTTCAATTTCCTGATTAGCAAGACCTAAACTTTTAACAAGTTCGATGTTTCTAAGCGATTCTGTTGTAGATCCTGCCAATGCTGTAGTTTCGGTAAGAATTTCTTTACTCACTCTTTTAATGTTACGGCTCAACAAACTGCTTATGATTGCGAGTAATGGAACAGTCAAAAGAAATACGGGGGCTATAAGCCAGTGAACCCTGAAAGCATACCACAAAACAAAAACTAATCCGACAAGAGTTTGAAAAACGACACTAATAAATGATATTATAAATTTTTCTGAATCACTTCTCACTTTTTGAAGTTTGCCAAGAGTTTCTCCACTACGTTGATCTTCAAAAACCTGGTAAGGAAGATCTAATGAATGAGCAATTCCATCAGTATACATATCCGCACCAACCCGCTGGACTACGACATTTACAAAATAATCCTGAAAATTTTTTGCTATTCTGGAGACCATTGCAACACCAACGGAAGCTAAAAGGAGCCATACGATATCATTGTAAAAATTCCTGGTTGAATCGTTTTGGTAATCACTCACATGTACTCCGAAGCGGTCCATCATTTTCCCGGCGATCAACGGATCCATCAAGGAAAAACATTGATTTATAGCTGCAAGAATTAATGCAAGAAGAACGAGTTTTTTATAATTTTTTAAATAGGATAAGAGTAGTTTCATTTATTGTTAGTCGTAAATGGCCGTATTATATTTTATTGAACATTGTGCTTTGAATGAAAAAAATTATTTCTTCAAAGGTATGAGTTTTTACAAATGCATAATTTTATTGATATATTCATTACTAAAATAAAATGTTAATAATTCAAAGAATATTCATCTCAATTTCCAAAAGGGAGCTTTACATTAGCATGAAATATTAAGAAATGAGAAAATTATTATTTATATGCGCGCTGATTGCTTTAGTTTCTCAGGGTTACTCTCAACAGATAATTCAAATGAAGTCAGGAGAAAAAATGAATGGCCAGGTTAAATCCCTGAATAATGGAATCGTAGAGTTTTTATACAAAGGCAGTGTGAAGAAGATTAATGTTACAGAAATTTATTCTATCCTTTATGGCGAGGCTGGAGAATCAATCATTGGAGAATCTAAATCCAATCTTCAGCGTGAACCGGGCGAAAAGCAGGTAACTTCCGGATCATACATGGTCCGATATAAAGTAGCTGATCGTATAATCAGCAAACCACCAAAGATTGACAACCTAACTCAGGAAAAAGGAACAGTTGTAGTTGAAATTAATATTGATAAATACGGCCATGTAATGAAAGCTACTCCCGGTGCTCCCGGCTCAACAACGAATAGTGAATATCTAAAGACAAAAGCGATGCAGGCTGCGCAAAGTACGATATTCAATAATGTACCTACAGCACCTTTAGAACAGAAGGGTTATATGGTTATAGTGTTTTAATTTTGAAACAGAATTTAATCACAATCTCAATAATGATTAAATTCTGTTTTATGAATATTCTCAAACTTTACTTTATCTAAATTGCTTTATTATTTATTTGATTATGGAGTAGCTGAACCAAAGCCACCTTGAACATTTGGGTCCAATAAAAGGAAATCGGAAATATCAACAGATCCATCTCCATTTAAATCACCAGCATCATATCCACTATCTCCATTTTGAATTTTGGGGTCTAATTCTAGAAAATCTGAAATGTCTATGGTTTTATCCTGATTAATATCACCGCTATATATTGCAGCGTAGAGGTTGTCAAATGTTAATACTTCATTACCAATACCTGAAGGAAACGATTGAGATAACGAGGAAGAAAAAGAGTAATTGCTTACTGCGTTTAATTGCACAGGAGCCGCACTCCATGTTTCTAAAGAATTTCTATGATTAACTTTCAGGTAATAATTATTTCCAATAATTACTGGAGAATCAAATAACACACTTATATTTCCATTAGTTTTTAAAATACCTGGCCGGCGCCCAACTTCTCCATTAGGGAAAACAGGATCCATTGCACTAATGAAAATTGTGTCTACGTCTAATGTATTAGGATGATTAACGTTATCTATATTATTCAGACAACCAGTTCCGGAGATTTGCATAAAACCACCTCCTGAATAGAAACCTTCAATCATGATATTTGCATTTAAAGCCGGACCACAATTTACTGCAGTATGAAAAATACCTGTGATCGAATTACAACCATCAGTAGTACAGTTGAGTCCATCATCAATAGTTTGAGTTGTATGTGTGATTGCACCTGTTGAAGTGTTACAAGCATCTGTAGTGCAAATATTACCATCTGAAATATTTACTGTTGTATGGGTAACAGCACCACTTGAAGTATTACAAAAATCAGTTGTACAGGCATTCCCGTCATTTATTGAAACAGGAGTATGTGTAACAGTACCTGATGATGTATTGCAAACATCGATGGTACATGCATTGCCATCGTTTACAATATTAACATTTATAGGAATAGGATTCGAAGTTGCTGGATTTCCAGTTGCACAAGAAAAGCTACTAGTCATAACACAAGTAATCTGATTTCCTGTTACTAATGCATTATCTGTATAAATCGGACTATTGGTTCCGACGTTTACCAGGCTTTTTTTCCATTGGTAAACAGGAAATAATCCGGGATTGGTAGGTGTTGCAGTGAATGTCACGTTTGTGCCTGAACAAATTACACCTGAAGGACTAGCAGCAATCGAAACAGTAGTTGGACTAGGAGTACATGTGGGAACTTTTGCCCACCAAGTACCCCAACGGTCAGAACCCCCAGATGCAAAAGAAGCGTACTCTTGTAAAGTCCAGAAATCAGCTCCTGAAGGATCTGTCATTGTAGCTGAATAATCCCCCCAGCGATTGCTGGTTCCTCCAAAGATTTTGAAATAAGGAGCAAGTCCTGCTTTAAATAAAAATTCAGACTGAAGAGTATTTACAGGATCCAATGAGGCTCTCATTGCATAGCAGGAACTGGCAAAAATTGAGGAAGAAAATTTAGAGTAACCAATCAAAGCATCATTATTTGTATTTACGGCAATACTTGGAAATGCAAAATGTTGCGCAGAAGACCCATCATCAATTCTCCCACGTTGTAGAATTGCACCGACAGTACTAATCTGCCACCATTGTACAGAACTTCTTGTAGGAGCACCGGCTGGCAGAAAAACGGTATGAACTCCCCAAATATTACCATTACGGTAAACGGTGTTTTGCATCCTGTCATCATTTGCAGCGATTTTTTGTGTAGTACCAGATTGAGGTGCAGAATTCTCAAGAGAAGCCGAACTACTCCATGGATTAGGTGTACTGAATTGATTTACTAACGATAATGTTTCTGAACCAAATGCACCAGTAATACTATACAGATTCAAATATCCACTACCAGAAAAATTGCCATTTATTCTTTGTAATAAATACAAAGTTGAAATGCTATTGTCATAGGTTGCAGCAGGACTTAATCCATAACCATCACCCGGAGATAATACGGTAGTTATTGGTGAAACAACGTGAGCATAGAGGTCAGCTTTTTTAAAGATATATACTTTTCCACCTACAAACCCGCCTGCATTTGCAAAAATATTACCTGAAACTACAATCCAATTTTTATTAAATCCCAAACTAGGAAAATCAAACCAATTTGTATTAGTAGCGTCAGCATCTATTGAATATAAATTCCAAATTCCTGTTGGATCGTTTGTTTGTGAAACACCAATCAGAAGTGCAGAATTCGCAGAAAAACCATTGGCAGCAGCCGTAAATATCCATCTATTATTAAACGGTTCATATAAAATTTTCGGATCAAAAGTACTTGGATTACCAACAGATGCCCAAAAGGAATTTAATGTTACGGTACTGATGATTGTACCCGTTAAACTCTGAATCCTAACCTGAGAATTCAAGGTTGTCATAACATGATTGGGTCCAACGGCTCCATTTACATCTGGAGGAATGGTTGTATTATTATCATCAAGAGCATTAAAAGTTAGAGAAGGAGAAGTTGAAAGCAAAGACACTGCTTTTATGTTGTTTGGTGGAACTATTTTTCCATAAGGATCTTTTAAAGCATTTGTACTATCTAAAATATCGTAAGATGGGAGTACTTCTTCGTCCTTATCTTCTCGATAATTTCCTATTAGTTTTATTCCTTTTGCAGGATTATCTTTATCATATTTAATAATATCAGAAAAGCTGATAACAGAGGAATGAATAACAGGTTTTTCCTGTGATTGCTGTCCATAAACTACAAGGTTGTTTAATATTAAAAATAATAAAATTGAAACTGATTTGATTAAATTATATTTCATGCGAGTTCGACTAATGAGTTTTACTTATAATAAGGTGGAATATACAAATTATTCTTAAACTTTTAAGTATTAATCAAATATTTTTGATTGAAACATTAATAGCAAAATACTTATTAAATTTTAAAAATAGCCAGAAAACAGCCATACATAGTTTTTATTGATTTTAATAAGTGTTTATAAGTACGTTTTCTCTATTAAATTCCCTTTAATTATTAATCATTGCATATATCAAAACGAGATATAATATCTGATGCAGGATCTGTTTTATTTTCATCGATGACATAAAAACTAATCTCAGGCGAAACAGATAATATATTCACAGAATTTACGAATTAATTTAGTTAAACCATAAGTTGAAATTTAAACTTTGTTCTGCTTATTAATTAAATTACATTTGAAGGATATGAATTGTTAGGTACTTAATAAAAATCTATATGCAAATTAAATTCAAATATTCATTGCTTTTATTTTCCTTAGCTACAGTTGTATTCGCTATTATTTCTTTAAATTCTAAAACATTTGCAGGCACAGGTGATACAACCGTAGTTCAAACTCTTCGCTTTGACTCTACTATGCGAGCTGGTGTTTTTTTATTTCCAACAGATACTACTAAAACCTATGAGAAGATTACCATGTTTTATGGTATGAGATGCAAAGGCGGTTTAATATCTACTGGCACCGATAGAAATAAAGGATGCGGTGAATGGGATTATAATTGTTACACTTATGTTGTCGATTCGTCTCAAACAGATTCATTACGGATAATTCAAAATTCTCATTCCATCAGTAACTCAATTGATACTGCTTTTAAATATACAAGCAGCCCTGTTTGGTCATACCTTAAGTTTATCCAACACGAGGTGATTCATTCTAGTATTCTTTTCGAAGATTCAGTAATTGTTGGTTACGGTATTGATTCTTTAAATGATCCTTTCAACACAGCTAATACTGTCAGCCGTTCTCAGTACCTCTGGAAAGCTGATGAACTTTCTGCTGCTGGACTTTCATCAGGAAATATTTACGGTTTAAGACTGAATTTTCTTTCTGTCGGTAGCACTATTGAAAACCTCCGGATAAGAATTAAAAATACAACACAAACAGAAATGAATGAAAATAACCCGGAGACAAATGGTTTTACGGAAGTTTATTTTTTAAATACTGCCTTGACTTTGACAGGTAAACATAATTTTAATTTTTACAATCCATACAACTGGAATGGAACCTCTAATATTATTATTGAATTCAGTTTTACTAATAAGGTAAACGGAATAAATAATACTGTTAAAGGATATAGTGACAATTATAATAAAGGTCTTTTAACTTCTCAAAATGATTCTTATTTAAACAATAATGGTTCTATCTCCTATATAAATATAAATCCTTCAGTTTTTCCTCTTATAACAGATAAGATAACAATTGGAGTTTGGGTATACGGAGATTCATTGCGGCTACCTGCTAATACTTCTATTTTGGAAGGGAATGATAGCAATGATCAACGACAAATTAATATTCATCTTCCCTGGAGTGATTCTAATGTATATTGGGATTGTGGTAATGATGGTACTGGTTATGATCGTATAAGTGTTCCTGCAACAACAGCACAAATAAAAGGCAAATGGAATTTCTGGGCATTTACAAAAAATGCAAATACTGGAATTATGGAAATCTATTTGAATGGATTATTAGTAACAAGTGGTCAGGGAAAAACAAAGATGATTGATATCAAAAAAATGATAGTTGGAATGGGAATTGGAGGAGCTAATCCTTATTTAGGGAATTATGATGAACTCAGTATATGGAATAAAAATTTAAGTCCCGCAGGTATTCTGCAAATAATGAATAAAGATATTTCTAATTCACATCCTGACTTTAGCAATCTTATAGCTTATTATAAATTAAATGAAGGAATATCTGATACTGCCCATGATTCATCACCCAATAATAACAATTCATATATTGTTAACCCTACATGGCGCACTCATCGCGGAAATACATTGTTTAGAAATTTCTCACCAACGATATTCCGACCCAATATCACATTTGTTAAAGGAGACTATACTACATCTAATCACGATTACTCTATTCTGGATTCAGTAATTATTAATGCCTCTTCAGTAATTTCTTATGATTTAGTAAATAATCAATTGATTGCATTAGATACAATTTTTGTTTGGCCCGCTGGATTTTCCTATATTTATAATACATCAGGAGCAAAAATAGATTCAATTGCTATTTCTTCTCAGGATACAATTTTCATTTCTAAATTAATATATTACCTAAAACGCCCCATGCGTATTGAATTAATTAACTTCATTACTCCTTATGGAATTAATTTAGATCTGGACAGCCTCAATGGTAAAACATGGGAATTCGATGTCACTGATTATACACCATTACTAAAAGGTGCTCGTTATCTCGCAATGGAAGACGGTAAATATCAAGAAGAAAATGACATTAAATTTGTTTTTTACGAGGGAATTCCTCCGCGCAATGTAAAATCTGTTTCACAAATATGGCCTAGTGGGACATGGGTTTCACCCTCTTATAATGACATCAATACAAATAAATATTTTGAGCCAAGAAATATTGTATTATCATCAAATGCTTCACAATTTAAAATAAAGTCGGCCATAAGTGGGCATGGCCAACAAGGAGAATTTAATAGACGAGTACATACAATTCGATTAAATAATAACATTAATTTTTCATTCCCTGTTTGGAAAGGTTGTGCCGATAATCCTATTTATCCACAAGGTGGAACCTGGGTATATGATAGAGCGGGTTGGTGCCCCGGCTCAGCAGTAGATATCAGGGAATTTGAAATTACAAATCAGGTTAATTCCGGTGATACAATTAATATTGATTACAGTTTACCAATTATCAATAGCCCGGGAAGTTCAAACTACCGAATTAATAATCAATTGGTAAGTTACGAAGCTCCAAACTTTGTTTTGGATGCGGCTGTTTCCGAAATTAAAACACCTTCTAAACGTCCGGAATTTATTCGCTCAAACCCCATTTGTAATTCCCCTGTTGTTATAATTAAAAATACTGGATCAGCATTGCTTACTTCTCTTGATATTACTTATGGAAGAGTAGATGGTATAATGTCAGTATTTCATTTTGAAGATTCATTAAATTTTTTAGATACGGTATTGGTTTCTTTGCCAGCACCGGATTGGCATAGTTCAAGCACCGATAAATTCATTGTAATAGTAAGTAATCCAAATGGGAACACCGATCAATACAGTGGAAATGATACTATGTATTCTTCTTTTGATATACCCGCCGTTTATCCTCCGCAGTTAGTATTTGATTTAAAAACTAATAATGCAGGTTATCAAACTGCATACGTATTAACAAATTCTCAGGGAGATACAATTATCAATAGAAAAGATCTGGGAAATAATATTTATTATAAAGATACTGTTTACCTAAATAATGAATGTTACACGGTCTATCTTTCGGATATAGGTCATAACGGACTAAGTTGGTGGGCAAACACAGGGCAAGGGACAGGATATTTTAGAATTATTGATCCGGTTAATAGTGTCATTCTTAAAACTTTTAATCCTGATTTTGGTGATTTTATTTACCAGCAATTTTCAATAGATATTTCATTACCCGTAATCGAAACGAATGTAAAACCAATTACGAATGTTTCAATTTACCCAAATCCAAGTATTGATATTTTTACAGCTGAACTTTCTTTACCACTTAGAACTAAAGCAAAATTAATGTTGATGAATGTAATGGGTGAGCTTTTATTGTCTGAAACATTTATTGTCACCCAGCCTATTGAAAAAATCAGCATGGATATAAGTTCAATACAAGGTGGTATTTATTTCGTAGTGGTGGAAGCCGGCAATCAACGCAAAACACTGAAACTTGCTATTGTGAAATGAAATAGTACCATTGGAATTTAAGCAATTATTTTTCACTACATTATCCAAATGAGCAATGATCGCAATGCAAACGACCTTCTTAAAGGCCGCGGTTCGCAAATAAATACTAAAAATAAATTCCAGCAACATGAACTTGTAACCCAACACTTCGAAGGACTCGATGAAGAGTTGCAATTGAATCACTCTACTGAATATTTAATTGAACATCCGAAAAAAATAATCAATAAAGTAACCAGTCCAGATATTCCAGGTGATTATTCAATGAATCCTTATCAGGGTTGTGAACATGGTTGTATCTATTGCTATGCAAGAAACACTCATCCCTATTGGGGTCTCAGCGCCGGCCTCGATTTTGAATCAAAAATTTTAGTTAAGCCTGATGCGCCTAAATTACTGGAAGCTGAGTTCAGAAAAAAATCCTGGAAGCCTTCACCGATTATGCTTTCCGGCAATACCGATTGTTATCAACCTGCCGAAAGAAAGTGGAAAATAACACGCAGCATACTGGAAGTCGCTCTGAAGTTTAGAAATCCTGTTGGAATTATCAGCAAGAATCAACTCATACTTCGCGACCTGGATATATTAAAACAAATGGCTGAATTAAATCTGGTTCATGTCATGATTAGCATAACATCTCTGGATGAAAACCTTAGACTTTCCATGGAACCGCGCACTGCAACTGCTCTCAACAGACTAAAGGTTATAGAAACATTAAATTCAAATGGTATACCAACCGGGGTTATGGTTGCACCTATAATTCCCGGACTAAACAGTCATGAAATTCCTGCCATCATCGAGGCTAGTTCAAATGCAGGAGCAAGAGGTGCCGGCATGACTATCGTTCGGCTTAACGATGCAGTGGCTACTATTTTCATTGATTGGATTCAAAAAGCATTTCCCGATCGTGCAGAAAAGGTTTTGAAACTCATAGCCGCTTGTCATGGTGGTCAATTAAGCGATAGCCATTTCGGTACTCGAATGAAAGGACTAGGTAATGAAGCAGAAATGTTAAATAAACTTTTTAAAAATTCGGTGAAGCGATTTCTCTCTGATCGTTCTTTTCCGGATTATGATCTTTCCGCTTTTCGCCGGCCTCCTGAAAATGGGCAATTGGATATTTTTGAATAACTTTTAATTAATGAATTGTTTGGTTGATAGAACACGGATCAAACGGATTTTACAGGTTTACACGGATTTTATTTTTATTTTCAGTGTTCTGTTTTTTCCGGAAGTTGATTAGTCAGATAAGCGGGAGTGTTTTTTAATTCTTCCTTAATCTTAACCTGCCAGAATAATTGTTTGTCAGATATTATTCCATGACCTGTTTCATCATCATAGCTTTGTTGCTGATCTAGATATTCTTTCCAAACTTCACTAAATAAAAAATTGATTTGAAGATCAAATTCCATTGGATTGAGGTTTAAATCTAAAATTCTCTTTCTGAGATGACGAATGTTTAATTCGCAAATATCAAAATGCAATTGTTCATGTGCCAGTAACGTATCTTTTTGATGTCCGGCAATTACCCATGAATGATTGCTATCAAAAGAAGCATTTAGAAGAATAAATAATTCCAGGTCACTATTTTTCATTTTCGGTTCGGCACGGTATGAAAAAATGCAATTACTCTGGGCCATAAAAGAAGACAATGTAGAACTGCCTTTGAAATCTGACCATTTGAGTTTATAACTTTCATTCCAGATAATTGTATCTCTTTTTATGTTTTTTCTTTCATCATTTTCATTAACAAAAACTACACGAACATTTTTTGCAAGTAATGGAAAGTCTGTATTTGTATTTATCCAATTTTGAAAACCGATAATTACATTTTTTAAAGATGAATAGATTATTTTTTCAGATGCGTTTGCATAATTACCTTGAATATTCATTTCAGGTTTACCATTAGATTCGTAAATCAAATATCGTTTATTGTTTATATAACGATAAAATTTTATTGAAAAATCTAATATAAGTTTGTGGTTACTGGCAGATCCTGTTTCTTTTAAAACAAAACGATCAAGAGATAATATTATAGAAGTAGCATTTGTGTCCTTTTCAAAAGAAGCATCAATTAGGTTTTTCAAATCATTTTCTGCCGAATTTTTAAATTCCGCTACAATCAATTTATTACCTGAAAGAACTTTCCCAATATTGCTTTTATCACTTCTTTCATCAAGTACATCTGAAATATAAAAAGAGGCCTTATATAAATTCCACTTCTCAGATTTTAAGTCAAGCACATATTTATTTTGTCCATTGGCTGAAAAGTTGAAAAAAACAAGAAGAATGACGAATAAATTATTAAGAAAATTCATAAACGGTTATGGAGGATTAGCGCGGTTTTATTTGTAATTTTACAAAATTCATTTATTAATATGCAAATTATTTTTTTGATAGCAGGTTTAGTAGCCGGTGCAGCAACTGCCTTACTTTTTATGATATACCGTTCATCTTCCTTCAAAAAGGAAGCTGAAATTAAGTATAATGACACTGATCGTGAACGAAGTATTTTAAACGATCGTCTTCAACAAACATTGCTGCAATTAAAATCGACGGATGATCTCTTGAATTCCGAAAGAAAAATGTCAGGCGGACTAAATGCTTCCCTTGCAGAACAAAGAATTGTTTCTGATAATTTAAGGGAAAAATTAGATACTCAGAAAAAGGAAATGGAAGAGATTCATCAACGGTTTACTTCAGAATTTGAAAATCTTTCATCGAAAATTCTGGATGAGAAAAGTAAAAAATTTACGGAACAAAATCGGACAAATCTTGATGTCATCCTTACGCCTCTGAGAGATAAAATTAAAGAATTTGAACAAAAAGTAGAGCAATCATATAAAATTGAATCAGCTGAAAGGAATTCTCTCAAAGGTGAAATTAAAAGTCTGATTGAATTAAATAAACAGATTAGCGAAGAAGCAAATAATTTAGCGCGTGCATTAAAAGGAGATATAAAGAAACAAGGGAATTGGGGAGAAGTTATTCTTGAACGTATTCTTGAACGCTCCGGCCTGACGAAGGGCTCCGAATATGAAATGCAATTCAGTACAAGCAATGAAGAGGGACAAAGAATTCAACCCGATGTGGTTCTGCATCTTCCGGATAATAAACATATCATTATCGATGCTAAAGTTAGTCTTGTTGCATATGACGCATTGGTAAATGCCACAACTGAAGAAGATCGTGAAAGATTTCTAAGGGATCATATTCTTTCAGTTCGTTCACATATTCGTTTACTTGGCGAGAAAAATTATTTTTCATCACAAGAATTAAACACTCCTGATTTTGTTCTTATTTTTATGCCTATTGAACCGTCATTCGGCATTGCCATCCAGGCTGATGCTGAATTATTTAATTATGCCTGGGACAGAAAAATAGTTCTAGTCAGTCCTTCAACTTTATTGGCAACACTTAAAACAGTCAGCGCTATTTGGAAGCAAGAGAAACAAACAAGAAATGCACTTGATATTGCCAGAGTTGGCGGTGCATTATATGATAAATTTTATAATTTTCTTAAAGACATGAATAGCATTGGCGATAAAATTAAATCAGCACAGCTTTCGCACGATGAAGCAATGAATAAATTAACTACAGGAAATGGAAATATTATTAGGAAAGTTGAAGAGCTTAAAAAACTTGGAGCTAAAACTACTAAGGATATTCCTCAGGACCTTTTAGAAAAAGCTGAAGAAAGTGATGCGGATGCAAATTACTAAAAGGATACCATATTTTCTTTTAATATTCATAGTAGCTTGCCTGCCGATGCGTGATATGAGCACAATGAATATGGCTTCTGGTTACCGAAATGCCGATCAAAAATATCATCCTGAATTTGTTGCTTTCAATGAAAGTGATTCGACAGTTCAGCTTTTCTTGAAAGTATTACCCGGCGAATTTCTTTTTACCAGACAAAGCGATGATCAGTATCGCGCAGCGATTAATGTTCATACGGAGATAATCGGTTCTTATGAAATAGCCAAAATAATCGACAGCACAACAGCTGAATTTTCATTTGAACTTAATGAAAAATCAGATTCAAAGATATTGTCAATGTTAATCCCGCTTAAAATAAAAGGTACATTTCTAATCCATTGTTTTATTTCGGATAAGAACAAAGGAACTTACGATGATTATTTTATTTCTTTGGATAGAATTTCAAAACCATCACGACAGGATTTTCTTGTTACGAATTTTAAAAATTCACCATTGTTCAGAAACTATTTGTATTCTTTTGATACAGTAAATATTTTTTATAAGGATAAGTTTTTAAACAACCTTTGGTGTAAATATTATAACAGGGATTTCCCTCTTGCTGCTCCTCCTTTTAGTTTTGATATTCACAATGATTTCAATTATAATCCTGATAGTGTTTTTAATTTAAATAACGAACAAAATAAAGGATTCGTTTTTGAAAAGGAAGGATTTTATCATTTTCAAACTGATACAATCGGAAAAAGCGGACTAACACTTTTTCGTTTTTATAATGGTTTCCCTGACATTACTTCTCCTAAATATATGATCGAAGCTTTACGATATCTAACAAATAAAAAGGAATTTGAAGAAATGAGAAGCAGTTCCACACCCAAATCGATGGTAGATAATTTTTGGTTAACCCACGGAGGCAACGAAGAAAAAACCAGAAACCTGATTAAGAAATATTATGGAAGAGTAAGAGAAGCAAATAAATATTTTTCTTCTTTTACAGAGGGCTGGAGATCTGACAGGGGGATGATTTATATTATTTTCGGCAGCCCCGGAACTGTATACAAGAGTGCTGAATCAGAAAGTTGGATTTATGGAACACCCAATAGTCCCTTGGCATTAAATTTTTTCTTTGTTAAAGTGAATAACCCATTTACTGAGAATGATTATTTATTGTCGCGATCTCCAACCTATGAAAGTAACTGGTACCGGGCTGTTGAAATATGGAGGCAGGGACGGGCATACAATAATTTTAACTAAAGTATAAACTAAGAATTGATGAATAATTACAGAAGTGAAAGAGAAAGAAGCTCATCAGATGATTCTCAACTTGTTTATGGAATACGTCCGGTCATGGAAGCCATTCATGCTGGGAAAGAAATAGACCGTATTTTTATAACACGTAATTCCAACGGTGAATTGATGAATGAATTAAAGAAACTTTTAACCGATCGGGAAATTCCCTGGCAAGAAGTTCCTATAGAAAAGATACATCGAATTACAAGGAATAATCATCAGGATGTTGTATGTTATATATCTCCTGTAAGTTATTCATCCATTGAAAATATAATTCCCGGTATTTTTGAAAGAGGTGAAACGCCGCTCATATTAATTCTTGATCGTATTACCGATGTCCGAAATTTCGGAGCGATTGCCCGGACAGCAGAATGTGCCGGTGTTCATGCTATTGTAATTCCGTTTCGTGGAGCTGCACAGGTAACGGCAGATGCAATTAAAACATCAGCAGGTGCTCTCAATAGTATTCCTGTTTGCAGAGAAAATAATTTTCGGGATACTTTTGCATTTTTAAGACAGAGCGGATTGCATATTATTGCCGCAACAGAAAAAGGAATACAAAATTATTATAATGTAGATTTTACCGGACCATTGGCAATTATAATGGGTTCTGAAGAAAATGGTGTTTCCGATGATATTTTAAAAGTAGCGGATGAGCTCGTAAAAATTCCTTTGCTTGGCGCAATATCTTCTTTGAATGTATCAGTTGCATCTGGTATTTTGCTTTATGAAGCGATAAGGCAACGGAATATTCCACATTGAGTTTAATAAATATGGATGAAATTGCAGAAGGTAAACAGGGTGGAGGAAAATTAACTATTTGGTTGATTATTATCGTAGCATCTATTTTACGATTTATTAATTTGGGATCGATGTCTTTGTCAAACGATGAGTTGAGTTCTTTGACTCGGGTAAGATTTGATTCGTTTTCAGAAATGATATCTAAAGGCGTTTATATTGATGTACATCCGTTCGGATTTCAAACTTTTCTTTATTACTGGGTTAAAATATTTGGTGAAAGCCCATTTGCTTTGCGTTTTCCATTTGTAATTGCATCTCTCATTTCCATTGGCTTGATTTATCAAATAGGCAGAAAGTGGTTTAATGAATTAACAGCTTTACTCTCTGCTTCTGCTTTTTCATTTCTTATTTTGCCAATTCTCTTCTCACAAATGGCACGCATGTATAGTTTGGGAATTATGTTTTCACTTTTGACTGTTTTCTTTTGGTCTGATTTTTTATTTCTTAATTTTTATAAAAATAGGAATCTTTCTTGGTGGGGATGGTTTATTTCAATGAGCATAGCTCTTCATCTCCATTACTTCAGCTTTTTATTTGTTAGTTTAGTTGGCGTAAGTGGACTTTTTTTTGTGACTCGAAAAGAATTAGTTAAATATATTTTTGGTGGATTTCTATCTCTATTATTTTTTATTCCTGAAATTCCGATATTTATGTCCCAAATGAATAATGGTGATACAGGTAGTTGGATGAGTAAGCCATCAATAAATTATCTTAAAGATTTTTTATTCGAATTATTTAATAATTCATATTTGATTTGCCTTTTAATAAGTTTTCTTTTTGTTTTTGGAATTCTGTTTGGTGTAAAAAAAGAAGGCCAAAATCGATGGAGAATTCTTTCAATAGTTTGGTTTTTTATGAGTTTTGGAATAGCTTTTTTTTATTCAATTTATCGTGAACCGATTCTTAAGTTTTCTACAATGCTCTTTACAATTCCTTTTTTATTATTATTTATTTTTTCTTTCGTTCCTTTTACTCTATTAAAAAAAAGAAATACTTTAATTACTTTATTTTTATTTTCGTTTATATGTATTTACGACACCGTCGTTTTTGGAGAATATTATACTGTAAATCATTTTGGTATTTTTCGTGAAATTGCTGAAGACGAACAAGCATGGATTAAAAAATATGGATTAAAAAATGTTCCTTTAGTTATTAATGTGACAAACCCTGATTATCTTAATTATTATTTTAATAAAATGGAAGAGCAGCCGATAATTGTATCTGATAGAATTCAATTTCCGAAAGATTTTAGTAAACTTATAAAAATTGTAGATACTTCTTCAACTCCATATTTTGCTTATGTCTGGAGTAGCTACACCCACCCACTGGAAGTTCCGGAAATAATTAGGCGAAAGTATCCGATTTTAATTGATAAAAATTATTATTTTAATGCTTCATCATTTCTCTTTGCAAAACATGCTGGGGACACTTCTGTGCAAACACAATTGTTTTCTTCAATATGTGATTTTGATAATAAATTATGGTCAAATGATTCAAAGACAATTTCTACAGAACAATTTTATTCCGGAATACATTCTCAAAAAATGAATGTGGAATACAGTGTTTCTTTAAAAAGAAAATTGTCGGATATTCCTGGTAGCGGTTACAGATACATAACATTCTCAGCGATGATCTATTTAACTGGTAAATCTGAAAATATAAAAATGATTATTTCATTTGATCGTAACAACAGTCCTTATAATTACTACAGCTCAAATATTTCTGACTTTAAAATTAAAACAGGTGAATGGCAACCCGTTATTGTTTGTGCTGAAGTTCCAAAAGAAATAATGCCTGAAGATTTCCTTCTCACTTATTTTTGGAATCCTTCCAATAAATTATTTTATATTGATGATTTGAAAGTGGAAGTTCATGAGGGTGTTGATCCTTATAAAAGATTTACCCGTTGATTTGTATTTCTAATAAATTACTTTAATATTTTTTCAAACTTCTCTTCGAAAACTACGCGAAACTTATTAATCCTTAACAACAGCGCCAGTACCATACATTTGCTTCTTATACTTCAAAGAAGGAGATGATATCAAAAGTCCCAATCCTAGTTTATCCCAAATCGCATCAATTTTAGCAATCGTAGTATCGTCTGAAGCAAGTACATTCGGCCAGTCACGCTGAAAGCCATCCAACTCTTTTGTTTTTCTTGTACCATCAAAAGCAATATGACTTATCCTGTTTATATCTGTAAAAATATAATGATCTCTTTTTGGGTCGATATTATTTGTGAATCGCCATACAGAATCTGCGATTTCATTTACATCAACAGATCCTTCAACAAATAAAATAATTTTTACATTTTTAAATTCTTCTCTCTGAAAAAGAATGTCAGTTATTTCCCGAATATGATTTGTGCGGTTTTTATTGATTGATATCAGCAAAATTGAAATTCCCGAAGCAAGAAGTTTTGAATTTATTTCAACAAGTTCAGGCAGATCTTTTTTAATTTTTTCTTTATCAATTACTATTTTATTATTAACAACTTCCGGTATTCTTCCGTTTTGCTCTTCAACAGTTTTTGCAGTTGCATCAATTCCAATTTTTCCGCCATAAGACATTACAGAACAACTGTGATCCAAAACATCAACCGGACCTTGCGTGAAATATATATCATTAGCCGGATTGAAATTATTGCTTACATAGTTTGCTACTTCATTTGAGTCGTGGATGTTTACATTGCCATCAACAACAATCATTATTTTTGTAAACATCATTTGTCCCGCTCCCCACAAGCTATGCATAACCTTACTGGCTTGACCAGGATATTCTTTGTTTATTTTTACGATTACCAAATTATGAAAAACACCTTCAACCGGTAAAACCATATCAACGATTTCCGGAACCATTGTCATTTTTATTGGAACCAAAAAAATTCTTTCTGTCGCTTTGCCTATCCATGCATCTTCCTGTGGAGGTATACCAACAATTGTCGCAGGATAGATTGCATTTTTTTTGTGTGAAATACAGGTGATATGAAATTTTGGATAATAATCTGCAAGGGAATAATAACCCGTATGATCACCGAAAGGACCTTCTAATATATAGTCTTCATTCGGATCAACAAACCCTTCTATTATAATATCTGCATCGGAAGGAACTTGAACATCCTGTGTTAAGCATTGTACAAGTTCTACTTTTTTCTTGCGTATAAATCCTGCAAGCATGTATTCATCAACATTGTCCGGAAGCGGCGCTGTTGCTGCATAAGTATATGCAGGATCACCTCCAAGAGCTACAGCCACCGGCATTAATTTGCCTAGTTTTTTATACTCATTAAAATGCCGGGCGCTAACCTTATGACGATGCCAGTGCATACCTGTAAGTGTTGGACCAAAAACCTGCATTCTATATAAGCCGACATTTCGTAAACCTGTATTTGGATCTTTCGTATGTATAATTGGTAGTGTTAAAAATGGACCACCGTCTTCGGGCCAGCATTTAAGCACAGGAAATTTAGTTACATCAGGATTTTTCATTACAACTTCCTGACATTCTCCTTTTCCTTTAATTGTTTTTGGTATCCATGATGCTATTGAACTCAGTGCAGGTAATAATTTGAGCTTGTCGAAAATATTTTCTTTTGGTGATGTCAGCTGTTTAATTAAGTTTTCCATTTCCAGTGCAACATCATCTAATTTTTCTTTTCCAAGAGCCCAAGCCATTCGTTGTTCCGTTCCCATTGAATTAATTAATAGCGGGAAACCTGTTCCTGTGTTTTCAAAAAGAAGGGCAGGACCATATTTTTTTGAAATACGATCTGTGATTTCAGTAATTTCAAGATGAGGATTTACATATTCCCGAATACGAACCAATTGCCCCTTAGACTCGAGGGTTTCAATCCAATGTTGAGTGTTTTTGTACATAATTTTGATTTCATTCCGCAAGCAACCACGGAAACACCATGAATGGCTATTAACAATGCAATTTTTAATGCAAATATACCAGCATTTGTTGAATTGCTGCTTCTTTTAAAGCTGGTAAATCGTCCTCCGTCATTCCTGCTGTCGATATAGGTTCGCACCATTGAGCTATTATTTTTCCCGGAGAAAGTTCAAGTGGATGTTTCGGTGAATTCAGTTTATCAACACCTTTTAACACAAGTAATGCTAATGGATTCTGTGATTGTATAGCAAGCCTGAAGGCACCGTCATGAAATGGAAGTAATAATTCAGTTCCTTTATTTCTTGTTCCTTCCGGACAAATAAATACTGAAATACCATCACTTAATGATTTAATCATTTTCTCCATACTTTTCGCCCGGGCTTCTTTATCTTTTCTATCCACAGTTATATATAAGTGACGGATAACATAACCAAGTAATGGAATTTTAGTCAATTCTACTTTTGACAAAAAACGAATAGCATGATCAGTTGCTATAGCATAACAGGGTATGTCCAATTGTGAACGATGATTTGCTATAAAAATATACGTTTGATTCTTATCAAGTCTTTCTTTGTTTTTTACAATCAATCGTATTCCGAAAAAGAAAAATAATACCCTTGACCACGATCTCGAAACGTATTGATGAGCAATGAATGGAGATTTTTTTTCACTTGCCAGTAAAAATACCAGTACATAAGAACAGAATGAAATTAAAAGGGTAGAAATAAAAATGATAAATGCATAAACTCCCCATGATTTTTTTAAAAGACGAACTATAAATTTAATAATCATATAATTAATTAATTGGCTAATGTATAATTATAATTCTTTAATGTATTAAATCCAACTGTTATTTCATCACGTAAGTCTGGCAAATAACAAACTAAAAAATAATAATTATGAAAAAATCAATTTTATTGATAGCAATAACAGCAACGTTTATTGTTACAGTACCACAAGTGAACGGCCAAATGAGTTCAAAATCAGACAATACTGTTATGGTTGGTGGAGAATCCATGTATCCACTGAAAAACATTATTGAAAATGCCGTAAACTCTAAAGATCATACGACATTAGTTGCAGCCGTTAAAGCGGCCGGACTTGTAGAAACGCTGCAGGGAAAAGGACCATTTACAGTTTTTGCACCTGTGAATAACGCTTTTGAAGATCTTCCGGCAGGAACAGTAGAGAATTTACTTAAGCCGGAAAATAAATCAACTCTTGGAAGCGTACTTACTTACCATGTACTTCCCGGAAAAGTTACATACGATGACTTAATTGCTGCAATTAAAAAAGGCAAAGGAAAATCATCAATGAAAACTGTACAAGGTCAGGAGTTAACTTTTATGATGAATGGCATGCACAATATTACGATTAAAGATGCTACCGGTTCAATGGCAAACATAACAACGTATGATGTTATTCAGTCGAATGGCGTTATTCATGTAATTGATAAAGTAGTAATGCCGAAGATGTAATTTTTAAATAATTATCATTGTCATTAACCTGATTCGTTAATTATAAATCAGGAAACAAAAACTTCAATTACCCCGAAATTTCTGTTTCCTGATTTGTAATTTATATTACATCAGAAAAATAGATTTTGAATAATATTATTTCGATGTTACTTTAACATGAAAAGGCAGATTGAGACCGTCTTTTAAATGTTTATTTGTAAAATAGGACGAGTCTTCCGACAGTTCATCCCAATATAGCATTCCTGCAGACGGTATTCTCATTAGTTCTAATGTACCTTTTGAATTGTTTTTTACAGCTGCTTCTATAGATTTAAGCCTTTCGTCACATGCTTGAGAAAAATGTTTAGTTATAATAAATTGTGAGTAGATAGTAAAAATCAAAAATAAAATAGATATCAATGATAGCGATGATAAGAATATTTTATAAAATATTTTATTTGTATCAATAAAAATGCCTAGGAGGGTAAATAATGTTGCATAATAAATTACCGTTAAAAGTGAAACAATTGAAAGCGAACGCCCGGGACCGGTTTCTGACATTATAAAGGAAGTTGGGAGTAAAGTAATTGCCAGAAAAATCAAAAATAATAATGTGATATTTTTAATAATTTTTATAACTTCTTTTTCTTTGAATGAGTTTTTTAGATACTGCGAACCGATAAATAACCATAGGAAAGAAAATAAAAGAATATAAATAATTTTATCGGGAAGAAAGAGTAAAAAATATTTAATATATGATTTGGAAAATACCTCTAACTTTTCAATAATTGGTGTTTGTGGAAGGAGCGAATGCCGGATTTCTGTTCCTGGAGCGAAATATGAAAATGAAAATGACAGAATTAATATTGTAAGTGATAAAATTAATTTATAATCTATAAATGTGAGAGGCCTATTAAAGTTTAATTTCTTTTTGTAAAGCAATATAGTGATGAGTGAGAACAAAAATATTAATGCATAAGATTCTGAAGCACCTCCTATATATGCTGAACAAGCTATGATAAATAGAAAAATCTGAAAATTCTTTTTAAACGAAAATATTAAGTTAAGCAAAAATATAAACGCAATAATACTCCACAGGTAAGTTAAAATAATAATATACCAAAACCAGGTTTCTCCAATACTAAAACTTGAAAAAAAAAATGTTGTAATCAATAATATTATTAAGGGCGGAATTATTATATTATCTATCGTTATTTTTAGAAAGGCCGTAATTTTTTCGAAACCTTTCTTTAAAGAAAAATACAATAACCCAAGAGTAATTAAATTGAATAAAGGAAGAAAGAAAGGGTTTCTCCAATAGGAGATCATAGCACATCCAAGCCAATGCGCCGCCCAACGACCACTCCATTGATTATATTGATAAATCATTCCAGCCCTGGCGCCGAATGTATTTTTTAACCATAAATAAAAATAATCATCTCCTGCTATTCGTGAATGAATACTGAGTATAAAATAAAGTGTTAGAAAAAGAATTGCAATAGAATAAATAGAAAAAACATAAAATTTATTTATCGATTTTCTCGAATTATCCATATTAATTATTAATACTCGTTTATAAAAATTTAGTAATTGATACTTTCAAACTTCAACTCCAATTCACTATAAGCATCTTCCATTTCATTGATAATATCCTTTACAATTTCCTTAACAGGTTTAATATCATTAATCATTTCGACTGTTTGACCTGCACACCAAAGACTATTATAATTTCCCGGTTTAACAGCTTCTTCGAGCCAATTAAAACCACGCCTTTGAATAATCATTTTAAAATATTTTTTGGTTTTAGGATTTTTACTCAGTAATCGTTCAAACCAATTTTGCTTTGTTCCAATTTTTTTTGCAAAGTCCGTATTAATTATCGTACAAGGTGTACCGCTGATTCTATCTGTCATTACAATGTCTTCCATACCTGATTCAACAACTGCTTTTTTATAATCATCCGAAACGCCGGCTTCTGTACTAGCAATAAATCGGGTTCCACAATAACCGGCCGATGCTCCGGCCGCTAAAACACTTAACAGAGCTCTGCCATTAGCTATTCCTCCAGCAGCAAGTACCGGTTTATCCGGAAAATTATTTTTTAAGGTTTCAATTAAAAGAATTAATGGAAAAGGTCCTGCATGTCCACCCGCTCCCTGTCCAACAGCAACAAAACCATCACAACCAGCTTTGAAACATTTCGCCGCATGTTCAACATTGGTTACATCACAAAAAACTTTTCCGCCATATTGATGCACTTTAAGAATTGTTTCTTCAGGATTACCAAGTGAAGTAATAATGACAGGCACTTTGTTATCGACACAAACTGCGAAATGCTTTTCAAACCATGGATTTGATTTTTGAACGATCAGATTAACGCCGTAATTCCCCCGTAGACCTTTTCTGCCGGCTAAATACTTATTAAGCTGTACTAAAATATCATTCAAATCTTCTACTTTACGGTAATTCAATGTGGGAAAACAACCCAGAATTTCAGCATCAATAGCTTCTTTAATCATACTCAAATTGCTCACAAGGAACATGGGCGCCATGATTAAAGGGTGACGAATGTTCAGAGCTTTTATGAGGTTATTGGAGTAGGACATAGGTAATTTAGTTTTGGCGTTTAGGAAATGCAGGCGTCAAGGTACGACCTTTTTGACATTTTATTTTCCCCCTTTTATGTTAACAATACAGTTAAAAAATATTTTTAAGCATCATTCACGTATGAACAAAAACTTTATTTTGGCAGATTAACTAACGAATCAATTTCATATGGGAATTCTATGTATTAGATTTATAATTGTGAATTCGTTTAGCTTTTTTGTTAAATAATGGTAGCAATCAGACGAATTTTTGATATTCCCCAACTTCAAAAGGAATTATTTTCGAAGCCTGATTGTCTGTTGTCAAAAAATAATGGAAAATGGATTCCAACTTCTACGGATGAATTTATTGAAACTGCCGATAAATTCGGTATTGGATTAATTAATTTTGGATTAAAAAAAGGTGATAAAGTAGCTATTATTTCAGCCAATCGTCCCGAATGGAATATTATCGATATCGGTATGCTGCAGGTCGGAATAATTAATGTTCCGATTTATACAACTCTTTCCGAATTGGAAATAATATTTATTCTCAACGACTGCAATGCAAAAATAGTTTTTGCCGGAGATAAAGACCTTTATAATAAAATTGAACAAGTACGACCAAAAGTACCTTCATTGTCTGCCATATTTTCTTTCGATACTATTAAAGATATTCCTAATTGGAGGGAAATCGTTTCTAAAGGGAATCTTAATGAAAACAAAGAAACTCTTAAAAAAATTAAAGATGAAATTTCTTCCGATGATGTAGCTACAATACTTTATACCAGCGGTACAACCGGTACTCCTAAAGGTGTAATGCTTTCTCATAATAATATCGTCAGTAATGTCCTCGCTTGTGAACATCTTTGTCCGGTTGATAACAGACACCGGGCATTAAGTTTCCTGCCGCTTTGCCACAGCTACGAACGAATGCTTACTTATCTTTACATGTTCATTGGCGTTTCAATTTATTATGCAGAAAGCATGGATAAAATTGTAGATAATCTGAAAGAAGTAAAACCTCATGTATTTTCTACCGTTCCACGTTTGCTTGAGAAAGTTTTTGATAGGATTATGATTAAAGGCAAAGAACTAAAAGGAATTAAACGGGTAATATTTTTCCGTGCTGTTAATCTCGGCCTCCGCTTTGAACTTTATGGTAAAAACGGATTTTTATATGAACTGGAATTGAAAATTATGAATAAACTTGTTTTTTCCAAATGGAGAGAAGCTCTTGGAAATGAAGTTAAAGTAATTATTAGCGGTGGCGCTGCTCTTCAACCACGACTGGCAAGAGTTTTCTGGGCTGCTAAAATTCCTGTTTTGGAAGGATATGGTTTAACAGAAACGTCACCCGTAATCGCAGTTAATAATCTTGAAAAAAATAATACACATTTTGGTACCGTCGGTACTGTTATTAAAAATGTACAAGTGAAAATTGCTGAAGACGGCGAAGTACTTTGTAAAGGACCAAATATAATGGTAGGTTATTATAACCGCCCCGACTTAACCTCCGAAGTGATTGATAAAGATAACTGGTTTCATACCGGCGATATTGGAACAATGATTGAAAACCGATATTTAAAAATCACCGACAGGAAAAAAGAAATATTTAAAACATCAGGCGGAAAATATATTGCTCCTCAAGCCATGGAGAATAAATTTAAAGAATCTGCATTCATCGAACAGATCATGGTAATTGGTGAAAATAGAAAATTTCCTGCCGCGCTTATTGTTCCTGATTTTGCATATCTAAAACAATGGTGCGAACTTCATGAGATTTCTGTTACTTCAAACAGCGAAATAATTAAAAACAGTAAAGTAGTCGAAAGAATTCAACAAGATGTTAACGAGTTTAACAAAGATTTTGGAAATGCTGAGCAGATAAAAAAAATTAGCTTATTGGTTAATGAATGGACGACTGCTACTGGAGAACTTACTGCGACATTGAAGCTAAAAAGAAAAATAATTTCAGAAAAATACAAATCTACCATTGAAGAAATATACGCTGAAGAGAATCTCCTTGTTTCTTAGGTGTAATAAATAATTTATGAAAAGAATTATCAAAAATGTTGCAGTACTTGGAAGCGGAATTATGGGAAGTAGAATTGCGTGTCATTTCGCAAACATCGGACTAAATGTGCTTTTACTGGATATTTCACCCAAAGAACTAAATGAAGAAGAAATTAAAAAAAATCTTACGTTAGAATCGCCGGTTGTTAAAAACAGAATTGTAAATACTGCCTTACTACAATCTATAAAATCGAATCCATCGCCACTTTATAAAAAAACTTTTGCATCTCGTATTCGTACAGGAAACTTTGACGATGATTTAAAAAATATATCCGAATGCGACTGGGTTATTGAAGCCGTAATTGAAAATCTTGATATTAAGAAAAGCCTTTTTGAGAAAGTTGAAATATTTCGGAAGAATGGAACATTGATATCGTCTAATACATCAGGTATTCCAATAAAATTAATGGCTGAAGGCCGTAGTGCAGATTTCGTTAAACACTTTTGCGGGACCCATTTTTTTAATCCGCCACGGTACCTGCGTCTTCTTGAAATTATTCCCGGCCCTTATACTTCGAAGGAAGTAATAAATTTTTTATTGGAATACGGCGATTTATTTCTGGGTAAAACTACCGTAGAGTGTAAAGACACGCCAGCTTTCATCGCAAACCGTGTAGGTGTTTTCTCAATCATGTCTTTGCTTCACCTCGTCGAGAAAAAAGGTTATACCATAGACGAAGTAGATAAATTAACCGGAGCTGTTCTTGGAAGACCGAAGTCTGCTACTTTCCGGACTTCCGATATTGTGGGTTTAGACACACTTGTAAAAGTGGCAAAAGATGTTTACGACCGTTGTCCGGATGATGAATCACGAAATACTTTTTTATTACCCGCCTTTATTCAAAAAATGATCGAGAAAAAATGGCTGGGTGATAAAACAAATCAGGGTTTTTATAAAAAAGAAAAAAAGGAAGGTGGAAAAAGTGAAATACTTACCCTGGATCTTCAAACACTTGAATATAATTCTAAATCAAAGCCGCGTTTTCCCTCTATCGATCAAGTAAAAAATATCGAAAATGTAAAAGATCGTTTTAAAATATTATTCAATACGAAGGATAAGTCAGGAGAATTTTATCAATTATCGTTTTGTTCATTATTTAGTTATGTATCTTTCAGGATCCCGGAAATAACAGAAGATCTATATAAAATTGATGAAGCTATTTGCGCCGGTTTTGGTTGGGAGACAGGCCCATTTGAAATTTGGGATAATTTAGGAGTGGTTGATTCCGTTAAAATAATGGAAGGATTGAATTTGAAACCCGCTCAATGGGTATATGATTTCTTATTAAAAGGCAATACTTCATTTTATACAATAAAGAATGGTAAAAAATATTTTTATTCGGTTTCCACAGGAGAATATATTTTAAAACAAGGAGCTGATAATTTTATTATTTTAGATGCGTATAGAGAAAAATTAGTATGGAAGAATGCAGGGTGTAGTTTGATTGATATCGGCGATGGTGTTCTCAATCTTGAATTTCATTCGAAGATGAATACTATCGGTGGTGAAATTATTGAAGGAATGAATACAGCAATTAATATTGCAGAAAAAGATTTCCGCGGACTTGTTATCGCTAATGAAGGACAAAATTTTTCTGCCGGAGCCAACCTTGCTATGATATTTATGTTTGCCACTGAACAGGAATTTGATGAAATAGATATGGCCATTCGCGCCTTTCAGAATATGAACATGCGAGTCCGTTACAGTAGTATCCCTGTTGTAATTGCTCCTCATGCGCTGGCCCTCGGTGGCGGATGCGAAATGTCATTACATGCAGATAAAGTTATTGCCTCTTCGGAAACATATATTGGCATGGTTGAATTCGGTGTTGGTTTAATCCCCGGTGGCGGCGGCAGTAAAGAATTCGCTTTGCGCGCAAGTGATGCCTATACAGAAGGAACGATAGACGAACATATTTTGAAGGAGTATTTTTTAAATATTGCTATGGCAAAAGTTTCAACTTCTGCATCAGAGGCTTTCGATTTAAAAATATTCAGAAGAGGTCACGACGAAATTGTAATGAATTCACAAAGAAGAATCAGTGAAGCAAAAAGAGCAGTTTTGGAAATGGCAGACGAAGGTTATACCCGGCCAACGGAGAGAAAAGATATTAAAGTATTAGGACGCAGCGGCATGGGAATATTTTATGCAGGTGCGAATGCAATGTATTCAGGACATTTCATTTCTGAGCACGACCAAAAAATATCACAAAAACTTGCTTACGTTTTATGTGGCGGTGATTTATCATCGTATACTTATGTCTCCGAAAAATATTTACTCGACCTTGAACGGGAAGCCTTTCTTTCCTTATGCGGAGAACGTAAAACCCTTGAACGAATTCAGAGTATACTGACATCAGGTAAAGCATTACGAAATTAGAAAACTCAATGGTATGAAACAGAACAATTTTTCCGGGAAAACAGTGCTACTATTTACTATTGTTATTGCCGGATTTCTTTTGAATACAGAAAACTGTATTGCGCAGGCTACAGAAGAAAAACCAAAATACGCTCCGGGCAAGGAAAAAAACCGTAATAAAACGGATGAAATCGGTAGAAAACAAGGTAAGTGGGTTTTCTACAACACTTTCGGCGAAAAAATTTCGGAAATAGATTTTGTCAATGACAAAAAAGAAGGAATCGAAAGAAGATTTTATGGATACGATAGAGTTAAAGAAGAAACGGAATACCTGGCCGGCGTAAAAGAAGGTCAATACACAAGATATTATTTTTCCTCTCAGGTTCAAATGGAAGGCACTTATAAAGATGGAAAGAAAAATGGTAAATGGACTAAATATTTTGAAGATGGATCTAACCGACAAGAAGGATCATACGTAAATGGTAAAAAAGACGGGCCATGGAAAACGTATAATAGAAAAGGTGATGTTGTAGGACAATCGACTTATAAGGATGGAATTGATGTTGATGTCCTCGATGCAAAAAAGAAGAAAGAAGAAGAAGCTAAAAAAGCTGCCGAGAAAAAAGGGGGAGATAAAAAAGGTCCGGCTCCTAAACCAAACGAACCTAAAAAATAATTTTAAATAAAAATTAATCGTTATAACGGCTAATAATGGAAGCATATATAATCGCAGGTTTTCGCTCTGCTGTAGGGAAAGCACCCAAAGGAAAATTTAAAACCAAACGCCCGGATGACCTGGCTGCCGAAGTTATCAGACATCTGGTTGCTTCGTTGCCTCAATTAGATAAAGAACAAATCGACGACGTAATTGTAGGAAATGCAACCCCCGAAGCCGAACAAGGACTCAATGTTGGAAGAATGATTTCTCTTATGGGACTCGATACTGTTAAAGTACCCGGAATGACTGTAAACCGTTATTGTGCTTCCGGACTCGAAACAATTGCCATCGCTACTGCAAAGATCAAAGCTGGAATGGCAGATTGCATTATAGCAGGTGGAGTAGAATGTATGTCGCCAATACCTTTCGGAGGATGGAAGATTGTACCTAATCTGAATTTACTGCAAGCACATCCTGATTATTACTGGGGAATGGGACTTACAGCCGAAGCAGTTGCCAATGATTATAAGATATCAAGGGAAGATCAGGATAAATTCGGTTATGAATCTAATCAAAAAGCAAGTAAAGCAATACGGGATGGTAAATTTAAAAATGAAATTGTTCCTGTTAAAGTAACAGAAATTTTTCTCGACGAAAATGAGAAAAAAAAATCAGTCGATACAATTGTTGATACTGATGAAGGTCCTCGTTCAGATACGACATTAGAAAAGATGGCTCAATTGAAACCTGTTTTTGATGCCCGGGGTACTGTCACTGCCGGTAATTCTTCTCAGACAAGCGACGGTGCTGCTTTTGTTATTGTTGTTAGCGAAAGAATGTTGAAGCAATTAAATGTTAAACCCATTGCCCGACTTGTAGATTTTGCAGTTGCGGGAGTTGAACCACGAATTATGGGCATCGGACCTATTGAAGCAATTCCTAAAGTATTAAAACATGCAGGAATGAAGCTCAACGATATTCAACTGATCGAACTCAATGAAGCTTTTGCATCACAATCTCTCGCTATCATTCGTACACTTCAATTAAATCAGGAAATCGTCAACGTAAATGGCGGCGCTATTGCACTAGGACATCCCCTCGGTTGCAGCGGGGCAAAACTTACTGTTCAACTTTTTAATGAATTAATCCGCCGCAAACAAAAATATGGAATGGTAACGATGTGCGTGGGCACAGGACAAGGAGCGGCTGGAATTTTTGAAATGCTGAATTGAATTCGTTAATCTGAAGTTGAACATCTGACATGCGTCAATAATTAATACTACAGTGAAAAAATTTTTACTTTTTCTCCTTAGCATATTTTTATTATTAATTTTAATTATTTCAATAAATGCAATTCGGTTTACTTCAAAACAATTAAATGTAGTTTCTGAAAGAAATAATTATAAAATCGATTCTCTTGCAATAAATCATCTTTCATCTTCAATTCGTATTCGTAGTATTTCTTACGATGATGATAGCCTTACCAATTATTCATCATTTGATTCCCTTAATACTTTTCTGCGTAGCAATTATCCATTGGTATTTAGTAAGTTAAATTTGCAGATTATAAATAAACACAGTCTGTTATTTCGTTGGAAAGGATCAGATGCAAATAAAAAACCGGTTATACTTTATGCACACCTCGATGTTGTCCCCGCTGATGACGTTGATTCATCCCAATGGCAGCATCCGCCTTTCAAGGGTTTAATGGATTCTGAATTTATTTATGGAAGAGGAACCGTTGACGACAAAGGAAGTGTGATTGCTATTCTCGAATCTATAGAAAAACTAATCAGTGAAAATTTTATTCCTTCAAGGGATATATATATTGCCTTAGGTCATGATGAAGAAGCAGGAGGGGAGCAAGGAGCACAAAAGATAGCTCAGGAATTAGAGAAACAAGGAGTAAAAGCAGAATTTCTTCTCGATGAAGGCGGACTCGTCGCTATCGATATGGTTCCATTTGTAAAAAGTCCGGTTGCTTTAGTATTTACATCTGAAAAAGGATACCTCACTTTAGAATTGTCAGTAAAAAGTAATGGTGGACATTCTAGTTTTCCACCCATAGATCCACCCATTGAAATTTTAACTGCTGCCATTCAAAAAATACATAATCATCCCTTTGATAAAAAAATGACGGAATCTGTTTCTGATTTTATGGATTATATCGGTCCGGAAATGAAGCTGCCTTTCAAAGCGCTGTTTGCTAATCGATGGCTTTTTAGTTCAGTTATTTTTAATGAATATGGAAAAATTCCTTCCGCTAATGCAATGATTGGTACAACATCGGTAACAACCATTATCAATGGCGGTACAAAAGAAAACGTAATTCCTTCGGAGGCAAAAGCTAAAATAAATTTCAGACTTTTACCCGGGGATAGTTCGGATTTTGTACTTCAGAAGGTAAAAGAATTGATTAATGATGAAAGAATCTTTATTTCAATAATAGGTATAGCGGAGGAGGCATCCAAAGTTTCATCTGTAAAATCAGAGGGATTTAAATTGTTGAATGTAGTGATTAGTAAAATTTATCCTGATGCAATAATTGCTCCGAGCCTTTTAATTGCTCAGACCGATTCGCGCCATTTTAGAAATGTAACTGAAAATATTTTCCGTTTTATTCCGGTTAGAATGGATGATAAAATTCTTGACAGCATACATGGCAACAATGAAAAAATCGGCATACATGATTTTATGGAGAGTATTGCTTTTTATAGGTTGTTGATAGAGAAGATTTAATTTTAATTTTGAATCAAGAGCCAAGAATTTATTGATGGTGTCTGCTTTTAAAAATCAGGAATTGAATTTTTAAAGGGCATTGACAAATTTTCTTTTTGTCGACTTATAAATAAGGCCAAATCGTAATCATATCCAAAAATCTTATAACTTTAGTCATCCGATTGCGTATCTGTAATAAGTTATAAATCAAAATATTTTATGGAAACTGTAACCCGCTCAAATACCACCAAAGGAGGCGAATTTTTAATTAAAGAGACCCATCCTGAAGATATTTTTATTCCGGAAGAATGGACTGAAGAACAAATGATGATTGCACATTCTTGCCGCGATTTTCTGGAACAGGAAGTTTATCCGAATCTCGATCGCATCGATTCTCAGGAAGATGGACTTATGGTATCCATTCTTAATAAAGCCGGAGCACTAGGCTTACTTGGCATTTCTATTCCTGAACAATTCGGTGGCTTTGGTAAAGATTTTACAACCGGTATGCTTGCTACAGAATGGCTCGGTGCCGGACATTCATTTTCTGTTGCCTATGCGGCTCATACCGGAATAGGAACACTGCCTATTTTGTACTATGGAAATAGCGCCCAAAAAGAAAAATACATTCCTAAACTTTCAACCGGCGAATGGAAAGCATCTTATTGTCTTACCGAACCAGGCTCAGGCTCTGATGCTAATTCCGGAAAAACGAAAGCTGTTCTTTCACAGGATGGTAAATCGTATATCATCAACGGACAAAAAATGTGGATTACCAATGCCGGTTTTGCAGATATTTTTATTGTCTTTGCTAAAATTGATAATGATGAAAACCTTAGCGCTTTTATCGTAGAAAAAAATTACCCCGGACTAACTCTTAATCCCGAAGAACATAAAATGGGTATTAAAGGAAGTTCAACGCGACAGGTTTTTTTCAATGACTGCATAGTTCCAGTCGAAAACCTTCTTAGCGAAAGAGGTAATGGTTTTAAGATAGCTGTTAATATTCTTAACCTTGGTCGTGTAAAACTTGCAGGAGCTGCAATAGGTGCTACTAAAAGAGTTAGTACACTATCCATTCAATATTCAAACGAGAGACAACAATTTGGACGGCCAATTGCAAAATATGGTGCCATTCGTTATAAAATAGCAGAACAAGCTATACGGATTTTCGCTTGCGAATCTGCCATTTACCGTTGCAGTCAGAATATTGAAGATGCTATTAAAGAACTAATAGCAGGCGGAATGGAAGAGGGGAAAGCCAAATTAAAAGGTGTAGAACAATTTGCTGTTGAAGCAGCAATATTAAAAGTATATGGCAGTGAAGTGCTCGATTATGTCGTTGATGAAGGAGTTCAGATTTATGGTGGTATGGGTTATAGCTCAGATGCACCAATGGATCGTTCATACCGTGATGCCCGTATCAATAGAATTTTTGAAGGTACCAATGAGATTAACAGAATACTCGCCGTTGATATGATGCTTAAGAGGGCGATGAAAGGCGAATTAAATCTTATTGGCCCCGCTACTGCTGTAGCCGGTGAATTAATGCAAGTACCTGACATTTCCAGCGAATCCAATGCATTACTTGATGCTGAAAAAATATATATCGCCAACTTTAAAAAAGCTACGTTACTCGTTGCCGGAGCAGCTGTTCAGAAACTAATGATGCAATTAGCAAAGGAACAGGAAGTTCTAATGAATATTGCAGATATGATGATTGAACTTTATATCGCTGAATCATTGTACTTAAGGGTTTCTAAAATGGTTGGCATGCGTGGTGAAGTAGCTTGCGGTGTACAATTAGATATACTCAGAACTTTTTTAAGCGACTCCTCTGATCGTCTACATAAATCAGGCAAAGACGCTATCAATTCCTTTGCAGAAGGTGATGAACAAAGAATGCTTCTCATGGGACTAAAACGATTTACAAAAGTAAGTCCACTGAATGTTAAAGATTCACGTAGAAGAATTGCATCAAAATTGCTGGAGGAGAATAGGTATTGTTTTTAGAATCAAGAGTCAAGAATCAAGTTTAGAAAATTGGGGTGAATCATGGTATTTATTAGATATTGATTTTGTGTTGGTTTTTCGTTTATCAGTTAAGGGATTGCTTAATTAGTTAAAAATTTAAATCTTTATGCTTGTTGCTCTTTGATTAATACTTTATTTTTACATTGTTAATATAGTCTACTTTTAAAGGGCTTACCTTTGGGCTTACAAACAATGCATTTTTTAAATCCACGCTCATTTCTTCGCTTATTTTTAACTTTTTCGCTTGCAATTTTCAATTGTTCAACGATAAAAGCTGGATATTTCGAAAAAGTTTATGGCAATGATTTAAATATAAACGGTGTTTTTTTTGCTTTAACATCCGATCACGGTGTAGTTGTTCTTGGAAATGCTGCTGATTCAATATCAAAAACAAATGGATATTATATTTTAAAGATTGACAGCAATGGTTCTGTTGTTTGGCAGAAAAAAATTATTGATAATTACAATGCCTTCGGATATTCCATTACTACGCTTAAAGATGGAAAGATAGTAGTCTTGGGAACACATACCGGTGTATTATACCCTATTGTTGCTGAAGTATTAGTACTCGACAGTTTAGGAAGTATAATAAATTCATCTGTTTATCCACCGTTTAATGGATGGGGTACTGCAGGAGTAGCATTAACAAATTCAAGCGATTCGACTGTTTCAATTACCCTTTATAATGATGGTTTTATTTCAAATAATTATTATTCTATTTTCTCTTTAAATGCAGATCTTAGCACTCAATGGAGTGATTTTGTAAGTTTTGATGGGTCTTTCACAAATTCTCATGGTATTTCTGCAGTAAAAGATAAATACATTTATACAATCTCCTATTACGATAATTATTTCTATTCCGTCAATCAATTAACAAGGGTTACATCAGTTACCAAGCATGATGAAATGGGTGTACGTATGCTGGATTCTATTTATGAGTTTAATTGCATTACAACTTCAGTTTCTGCAACTAGTGACGAAGGAGCAATTATTTGTGGTATTCAAGACACATCCATGCAGAATGATATGGTCCTAATTCGTATTGATAGTTCTGGAAATGTTTTATGGCAAAAACAGTATGGCAGTAATTTGAATGAAGAAACAAATACGGTAATTGAAACGATAGACCATGGATTTGTATTATTGTCAACCATTGATGATCCGATTATTCCCGGACAACACGAGCTCTTACTATTAAAAATAAATGCCAACGGAGATAGCCTATGGTCTAGAAAATTTGGCGGTATACTTGATGAGAAGGGATTGCATTTGTTGGAAGATGGATCAGATCTTTACATTTTAGGGTCTACAAACAGTTACAAAAAGGATCATATCTTTATTATTAAAACGGATTCAACAGGAATTATTCAGTCGACTTACAAAATAACATCAGGCAGAAGGTATAATTGTGTAGGAGATACTGTTTTACTTTATCTAAATCCTAATCCCGCTCCAGACAAAAATATTTTCTGGTCTAACGGCGATACTTTAAATCCGGCTCGCGTAACTGTTTCCGGAAATTATTCTGCAATTATCTCAGATACTTCCGGAAATACTTTTCAAACTTCATTTGCATCTGTTTATTTTTCTGAGCTTCCCAATGCTTCATTTGGTATAGATACTTTGAGACTTTGTTCAGGATCATTTCTCGCTGATACATTTATTTCTGAACTTACCAATACTTATCAATGGTATTTCAACAATCAACTTTTGCAATATGAAACTAATTCTTATTTAACTCCACCAGCGAAAGGGATGTATCAACTTATTGTTAAAAATTATTGTGCAAGCGATACTGGAAAATCCTATGTTGATACATTGTATCGGAATCCTGATCAGCCGGTCATCGTTTCACCTACTGTAAATTATGTATGTGCCGGAGATAGTTTGCAGTTATCATTTAATAATAAACCCGGAGAAACGTATCAATGGTATTCATCCGATTACCTGAATAATTATTTAATTCCAGGAGAAACGGATACTGTTTTTTATGCCCATGAAAATAATTTATTCCTTGTTGTTGCTACCGATTTAAACGGTTGTTCAACTCCTTCATCTCCAAAATCAGTTTCCTTTGATCTCGGAGAAGAATTTATTGATATTAATGGCCCTTCCGGCTTTTGTAAAGGTGGTGAAGTAGAATTATCAATATCACCCGCAACCAACATTTTATGGTCAGAAGGAGATACCACTCAATCAATAACTGTTTCTGTTTCCGGTGAATATTATGTTACATTCATTAATAAAAATGGTTGCTTAAAAATGACTGATACAATAGATATTATCGTTTATAATAATCCTATAGTAGAACTGGGCCCCGATACAAATCTTTGCAGCGATGCTGATCTATTGCTTGATGCCGGTCAGGGATTTACTAACTATTTCTGGAGTGATGCTTCAACCGACAGGAGTTTTCTTGCTACATCAAATGGCCCATTTCCTGACACATCAGATTTTTTTGTATTCGTAACAGATTCAAATGGTTGTACCAATGGAGATACATTAAGGATAGTTTTCGACCTCTGCGATGCGATCAGTGAAATAGGAAAAGAAACAATATCTGTTTATCCGAATCCGTTATCAACCGGTGAAACTTTGAATATATCAGGAGGTGACAATGAAAATTATACAATTTTCATTTCTGATGTTTTAAATAGAAAAATACTTAAAACGAAGTTTATAGAACAATTAAGGTTAAATGAAACAAATACATTAATGAAAGGTATATACTTCTATAATATATTTAATGACAATAAAGCGCTTAAATCCGGGAAATTAATCATAAATTAACACCTGTAAATGGCTTATCTTTGATGGGTAATGAAAAAGATTCGTATTAATTTTTTAATTTATTTTATTTCTGCTTCAATATTGATTTCTGGTAATGGAATAGTGTTAGCAATCCATACTTGTATGTCGTCATCTTCTAAAGATATTTCTTTTTTTAATGACCCATCCTGCTGTTCAAAAAAAGATAAATCATGTAATTCGGATTGCGATAAAAACAAACATGAGAATTCCTTTTCTTCAAAATGTTGCACCTCCGAAGTCGCTTATCATAAAATTAATGCACCTTTTTTACCGCAAAAATCTCTTTCAATTCCTTCTATTAATTTAATCACCCTCCCTCTTTTTTCTTTTAAATCAAATGTAAATTGTCAAACCAATGACCTAGGTTTTAACCCTCTTGTTATCCCTTTATCTTTACAATTTACCCATCAACAGTTATTGATTTGAGAGTTTAAGTGTTTTATATAATTTACTATATTACAGTAGTTTAAAGCATTTAATTAATCAATTTTACTCCTCAAGCAATGACAAAAAAAATCCTGTTATTATTTTTATTTTTTTCAATCAAACAAGTATCCGGTCAAATTAAAATTGCCGGAAACGTAATTGAAAATATTCATTCAAAAGAAGCTCCACTTATAGGAGCAAGCGTATATTTTATTCCGGGAAATCAAGGAGTATTTACAGACACTCTTGGAGGTTTTTCATTAAATCTAACCAATGGTTTTCCGGCTGTATTAGTAATCAGTTTTCCAGGATTTACTAATGATACTCTTGAAATCAATTCAACGGAACCTGTCAGAATACTTCTTAAAAAGTCTGTCAACCTCAAAGAAGTAGATGTAACCGCCAGAAAGGAAGCTCTTGCAATATCAACGTTAAATCCGATAAATTCAATAAAGATTACTCAGGTAGAATTATTAAAAGCGGCTTGTTGTAATCTTTCCGAAGCCTTCGAAACAAATCCATCCGTAAACGTTGCTTATAAAGATGCAGTTACAGGTGTTAAAGAAATTCAATTACTCGGTTTGGGAGGTATTTATGTTCAGTTGCAGAGTGAAAACATTCCGGATATGCACGGTTTAGTTGGTATTTACGGTCTCACTTTCATACCGGGACCATGGATAGAATCTATTCAACTTACAAAAGGTTCCGGGTCGGTAATAAACGGTTATGAATCAACAACGGGGCAAATAAATGTCGAATTTAAAAAACCAATGGATATGGAACAACCTCGTTTTTTCCTTAATCTGTTTGGAGACGAAAGAGGAGGAATGGAAGCAAATATAATTTTAAAACATAAGTTTAGCTCTCTTTGGAGTTCGATGCTTATGCTCCATGGAAGGAGGATGAATAATGAAATAGACAGGAACAATGATGGCTTTATGGATATTCCGGATAATAGTTCAATAAATATTTACAACCGTTGGAATTATCATAACGCCAATAAGCGGGAAGCACAAATTAATTTGAAATTACTTTCAGATGAAATACGAGGAGGTCAAATTTCCGATGTAAAATCCACTGAATTGTACAAAACAATGGTAAAAACAAAAAGGGCAGAATTATCCGGTAAACTCGGCTTTATTTATAAGGATAAACCGTTTAAAAGTATAGGTAATATTTTCCAGATATCCGTCCATGATATGAAATCTTCTTTCGGTTTAAAAAATTACAATGCTACGGAAAGTACATTTTATCTACAGAGCATTTATCAGAATATCCTTTGGCAAAGCAATCATCAGTACAAGGCCGGATTTACTTATCGATATAATTATTTGGAACAACATTTTTCAGGACTTCCTGTAAAAACAGAAGAAAAAATTCCGGGGATTTTCTTTGAATATACTTATAATTATCTTGATAAATTTACACTTATAAGCGGTGTACGCGAAGATATTCAGAAGAATGGAAAATTCGTTTTTATACCTCGTCTTCATGGTAAGTATAATTTTTCGGAAAATTTTATTGTTCGTTTTAGCGGAGGAAAAAGTTACCGCCTTCCATATGAAATAGCCGATCATTTATCTGTGCTTGCTTCATCCCGGCAAATAGTTTTTGATGAAAAAATTAATCCTGAAAAGGCATGGAATTATGGTATAAATTTTACGAAAAAATTTAGCATTGTTTCTCATGAATTAACTTTCAGCACAGATGCTTATCGTACTGAATTTATCAATCAACTTGTTGTGGATTCATATACTGATTCAAATAAAATATTTTTTAATAACCTCTATGGAAAATCTTATAGTAATAGTTTGCAATTCACATTAAATATAGAACTCTTTGAAAAATTAAATCTGCGACTCGCCTATAAATTTGAAGATGTACGTACTACGTTTAATGGAAAAACAGAACAGCAACCTTTAGTTTCGAAAAATCGTGCATTAGGAACAATATCCTATGCCACTTCGGATGACCATTGGAGATTTGATTACACGCTTGTTTTGGAGGGTAAGAAAAAACTTCAAAATGTTTATTATGATTCGGAAAATAATGGCAAACAATTTTCTCCTTCATTTGTGATTATGAACTTTCAGGCAACAAAAGTTTTTCGTAAATTTGAATTGTATGCAGGCGCTGAAAATCTCTTCGATTTCCGTCAATTAAATCCAATCATTCATCCTGAAAATCCTTTTGGAAATTCTTTCGACGCAACTAATATATGGGGCCCGATTCAAGGCAGAAGAATTTATGCAGGGATCAGACTTTCTATAAGTTAAATGAAAAATAAAATGTCAATTATTAAAAAATTAAAACCAATGAAAAGCATAGCTTCCTTAATATTTATTTTCCTCTTTCTGATAAAACCTGTTTTCTCTCAAATGGACACGGTTAGAATTCAAACTTCTGCTATTTGTGAAATGTGTAAAAAGACATTAGAGAAAGATTTGTCATTCGAAAAAGGTGTCTCCAAATCAACTTTAAACCTCGATGATAAAATTTTAACAGTCATTTATAATCCTAAAAAAACAGATGCTGATAAAATTCGATTAGCAATTACTAAATCAGGTTACGATGCTGATTCTTTAAAAGCCGATCTAAAAGCGTTCAACCGTTTGCCTGATTGCTGTAAAAAAGAGTAGCGTGTTTATAAAAAAATCAAATCAATACTTTGATTTTTTAGACTTGTCTTCATATACTTTTTCTCCATTTACATAGGTTGCCAATACTTTCGTTTTTGGTATATCCTTATCATCAATGGTCATCAGATCTTTGTTTAGAATAACAAAGTCAGCGTACTTTCCTTCTTCGAGTGAACCTTTTTCTTCCTCTTCAAAGTTTGCATAAGCAGCCAGAATTGTCATTCCTTTAATTGCATCTTTTCGTTTTAATTTATTTTCCGGTTGAAAACCATTTTTAGGAAATCCTTTGAGGTCTTTTCTTGCCACAGCTGCATAAAAGGTATATATAGGACTAATATTTTCTACCGGAAAATCTGTTCCCAAAACTATAATTCCATCCGCTTCATCATGTATATCCTGATAAGCATAAGCATAAGACATGCGTTCAGATCCCAATCTTTCTTCCGCCCAATACATATCACTTGTTGCATGTGTAGGTTGAACAGATGGTATTATCGAATATTCACTAAAAAATTTTCTGTCTTTAGGATCTAATACCTGGCAATGTTCAATTCTCCATCGTCTGTGATTTTCTGTAGATAGATGATCTGAATATACTTTTAAAATTACCTTATTGGCAGAATCACCGATGGCATGCGTACACAATTGAAAACCATGAGTTATTGCTTCATCTGCTATTCGATTAAAATAATCAACAGAATGTAAAAGAAAACCAAAATGTCCTTTCTGATCACTGTATTCTTTTTTCAGACA
>JANLOW010000396.1:0-6674 GCA_031366785.1 Bacteroidota bacterium
TGCTGTCTCTAAATTGTCAGCATCCATTTGATTTGCGGACCAAAGCGGAAGTGCAACTGCTATCAGCCATATTGATTTCCAAATTAGTTCAAAGAAAAGCACAGGCAACATTTTTAACGGATACCGAATTCCTAAAAACGCCAAAACTGACATCGCCCCCAACAAACTACAGCCGACTCCATGCCAAAGCGGCCACGTTTTTGGATGGTTAATTATTTGTGGCCAAATAGTAAATGCTAGTCCCACCGATATAAGAAGGTATGTTGCCCGCAACAGATACAATCGAAAAGTTGATACGTCTTTCATTTTATTTATTTTTATTGGTTACTTTGTTTATAGAAATAGAAGCTTTCTGTTTTTATTTTATCTTAAGCGGAATTGAAATGTGTTTTTGTTACATGAATAAAATTTCGGGTTAACAGCACTTCAAATTTGTGTGTGCTACGAGCTGGGCTTTGTGCAGATGAGGAAATAGAATTCCGTCTACCACACTTGCACAAGACCTATTGTTGTGCAATCGTGCTTTGTATTTCCATAAAACGTTATTTCAGGTGATATTCTTCTTTTAATAGCTCTGTCAGGTTTTGAGCAGAAATAATAGCTTTTTTAATAAACCTGTTCGTAAAGAGAAGTGTTGCCCTAAGTTGAACCACTTTGAAATGAAACTCATTTATCAAAATTGGATCTCTTGTTTTTAAGGAAGGGTTACCAATTGGTCGGCTAATTTTACTATTACCATCATTCAACTCTTCCCAAACAACAGGATCTAAAACTTTTCCAAGCAACTCCCAGGAAATTTCCTTCCTAAATTCTTCTTCACTGTCTTGCTGAACTAATACAGTTTTGATAGCTTCATTGTCATATATAGTTATACTGTCTGCTGCAAAAGTATTTCTTATCAGGCGAAGATTTCCCGAATTTTTTAACTGCAAAATTGTTCGGTCGTGATATCGGAAAAGGGTTGACCTTGAAATATGGCGGGCATAAAAATAAAAATCGTTCATCTGGTTTTTATAGTCTTGTTTTAATAAAGTAGTTAGAGAGTCAAAATAACTGAGTTGAACTTTTCTTAATTCGTACGAATTTTCTAAAGAAACTATATCAAATTCAATATCTTTTAATAAAGAAACAATATATTTTTCTTCTCTCTGATGTTCTATGGTATGTTCCAACTGGTATTCTGCCAAAAATCCACAAAACACAGCGAGAAACAACATTAAAAATTCCCAGAAATAAGATTTCCAATTTTTCTTTCCTACGTGGTGTGCATGCTGATGAACTTCCATATTGTCAATTACTTGTTTTGTCTTAATAAATTCAATTCGTAGAAGTAATTTCGTTAGAGGGTTTTTCCGATTGGATATTTGAAGGATTGTCTAAATCTTCTTCACTATTTTAACCAAATATAAAAAATAAATAAAGCAAAAATAGAGTTGTTGCTATACGTTGTTATGCGTTCGCTCTTCTACTACGACAAGTTGATTACTCTTCTCCAAAATAGTCGCTGTCAATTTTTTTAAGTTCATAAATCTGCTGTGTTGTACAACCAAGATTATAGTCTATCATTAGTTGAGCCAGTTGTTCACCATCAATGAGAACAATTTTAGTTTCATTTTTCGGCGTGTATTCTAGAGCTTCTTTTGTAAAATTTGATGTTGTAATGAAAATCCCTTTTTTAGCACCTTGCCCAGCTAATGCTCCAACAAATTTGTGCAGTTCCGGCCGACCAACTACGTTTCCTGGTTTCCAACGTTTAGCTTGAATGTAAATAATGTCAAGTCCTAATTTGTCTTCTTTAATTGTTCCATCTATTCCTTCATCTCCGCTTTTACCAATTGCTTTTCCTGCATCTTTAATTGAACCACCATATCCCATTTTTACTAAAAGTTCTACAACTAGTCTTTCAAAAAATGTTGGCGATAATTCAACCACTCTATTAATTAACTCTGATGCCAAGGATTTTCTAATTCGTTGATATGCTCTATCAAGATTTTCTTCCGGTGTCTGCTCGGTTGGTTCGTTTGTAACAATTTCTTCTACATTTTCATTCTCATTACGACTTGCATTTTGAAATTCAAGAAATACAGGAAATTGCCTTAAATATTTTGCGTCTATTCGGTCAAGATTTTTTTTTAACGTTTGAAGACCAATGTCAGTAATTACAAAAGTCGCTCGTTTGGGAGAATCAAGTAGTCCTGCCTTCTTTAAATAGGTTTTTGCCCAACCAACCCTATTGTCAAAAATTGGTTGATTTCCACTTGCCAAAATTTCTTTTCGTTCATCGTCAGTCACACGAAATTCAGTAGCCAAATTTTCAATGAGGTCACGGTATTTGTGTTCCTGTCCATCCGAAACAAGTCGAAGAAGTGGAAGCATTAGTGATTGATAGTCTGGTATCATATTTTTTTCTAAATGTATTGTTTATAAGGTTTTGTGCAACGGTCAAATATGCGATGTAGTGTGTGGGGATTTTGAGTGGTCGGCAAAGGTATTGCATATTTTATGTTGGCAGCAGGGCATTCTTATTCATATTTTCTTGTCGGTCGTAACAGGCTCTGGTCGCAACACCCAATGGTTATTATATCTCCTAGTTGTCCTTTATTACTAATTTGTCTGTTATAAATGTTTTGTTGTCTTGTGTCATTCTTAGGATGTACATCCCGCTTGGTAAATTGTCTCGGTACAAAGTGATTGTCTGTCCGCTAATATTTTTTATTTGTTTTACTTGTTGTCCGAATGTATTGAAAACACTCAAGGTTGCGCCTTTGAAATTTTTGTCTACCTCTAGAGTTGTCTGTGTGGAAAAAGGGTTCGGGAAAATACGGATTTCTTCTCCTTTATAATTTTGCAAACCAGTAGTGGTCTTAATTGAACCCCAATGCAGAGCATATAAATTGCCACTAGAGTTATCGTATTCTGTTTCTATGAGATTTCCAGGAGGCGGAATATAGGGGAATAAAGGATTCGAAACGACTTGCCCATTCGTAGCATCAAGAGTAAGTAAATAATTATTATTACTATTGTCGAAGCCTCGAAAAGTATATCTCCTATTTATTTCATCAAAAGTCGGGTAACCCATAGCTATTCCGATAACTAAAGGAATAGAATTAATGTCAGTGATGGTTCCATTTGTAATATTAACAGAAACAAAATACTCTGTTTGCAAGCTATTATTCCAACGCAAGCCATAAAGATTTCCTGATGAGTTGTCAAACTGAATGCCACTAACCTCCAGTAAAGGAGGTTTTGAGATAATGTTACCTGTTGCAACATCAATTGAAAATAAACATTGAGTTCCGATACTATCACTAGCAGCTAAGATATATCGGTGATTAATATCATCAAATGTTACACCAATACCAATTGAAGTTAAATTTATTTGACGAATAACTGAATAGGAAAGATTTGCAGGATTTATAGATACAAAATCTGCACCGTTAGTAAGGGTGGTTGTCCAATGTATTCCATAAAGAATACCTGTAGAATTATCAAATTTCAAACCTCCAAAATTACTTGTCATTAAGGGAATAGAAACAGTACTTCCATTTGATGCGTCAATGCTACACAAATAGCTGTTGTTACTGTTGTCCATACTCTGAAAAATATACCTTCTGTTTATTTTGTCAAATGTAGATGTACTTACCGAAATCCATCTAATAATTGGAATACTATCAAGTATCGTATAACTGCAAGTTGAGGGATTTACCTGAACAAAATATTCTTCTTGCGCAAAAAGGGCGAAGCAGTTAAAGACAAGAAACAATGGCGAGAGAAAATTTTTTATTTTCATAGTTGTCAATTTGTAACAAGATACAATAAAGTCAGAAAATGTTGTGTGTCGATGTTTTTTTTAAGATTACCATCACGCCTATGCATGGCGCCGCACGCGAAAAGGTGGATGGGCAGTAGCGCAAAGTCCCATCCTGATCACCACGATTACCTTTAAACGATTAGCCCAACGCGGTTACGAAATGAGGAACGAATTCGATCAGACAATTATAAAAAATTAGAAACTGATCAATCCACGCTCGAGCACTACACGAAAATCCGCCGTGAACAAACATTCATGGGCCATTCTTTTACACCATGAATCGCCGTATGCGTGGTCCGCATAGCATGCCCCGTTTTTCACGGGGTACGGTGGTGTGAGAGGCGCAGCCTATCGAGGCAACTCGGTAGGGCCGTCTACTCGATTATCGGATGTGCTACTCTTCTTTCAATTCGATCTCGTACAATATTATTGAATAATTAATTTTTTATTGAAAATATTTTCTCCATCACTTACTTTCACAAAATAAATTCCTGAAGGAACAACCAGATGAATTATTTTTGAAAAATTAACGGAGTAATTTTTAAATTCTTCTGAATATACTTCTTTTCCAATTGTATTGTATATTTTTATCAATGGGTTTTTCATTTCTTTATTTATACTGATAATAAAATTGTCATTTGCAGGATTTGGAAATATTCGACAATTAAATTCATCAACAATAGTTTCATTTATGCCTAAGATTGTGCTAAGAGTATTTTTAAATACTGCACTGCCGTTAGTACCTGCAAAAATATCGGTATTATTAATGAATAATGATTCAATATCAAGATTAGTAAGACCCGAATTAATAGGTATCCAATTGGCTCCATTGTTTCTGGATAAAAACACTCCCCCACCATAAGTCCCTGCTAATATATTTGTTCCTGTAATTACCAGAGATGTGACATTAAGATTTGTTAAGCCATTATTTATTGTTGACCAACTATTTCCATTGTTAGTTGATACATACACTCCGCTGTCTTGAGTTCCCGCAATAATATTTGTTCCACTTAAAACTAAAGAAGAAATATAACTATAACCTCCATGCGGTGCCAATGGTAAACCATTATTCACTGCCGACCAATTGTTCCCATTATTCGAGGAGAGATAGATACCGCTTCTCCAACTTCCAACAAAAATATTTGTACCATTTGTTACAAATGCCGTCACATCCGAAACTGGAAATCCGTTATTGTTTAAATTCCAAGTGTTGCCGTTATCCATGGAGATGAATATTCCATAATTTGTTCCTGCATAAATATTCCCATTATAAAGGGATAAGAAAAAAACTCTAACGTTAGGTCTGCCTAAATTGAGCATAGCCCAACTGCTTCCATTATTGACAGATCGATAAACTCCGCTACCATCTGTTCCTGCAAATATATTTGTTCCATCCGTAAGAAGTGCACGAACAAATATATTGTTCAAACTAGAATTTACAGCTGACCAATTATTTCCGTTATCGGTAGATAAAAAGGCTCCAGCGCCATATGTTGCAGAAAACAGTGTTGATCCGCTTACAGCAAAAGATCGAACATCAGTATTAGTTAAGCCTGTGTTTGCAAAACTCCAGGTATTTCCTCCATTATTGGATAAATAAATTCCTCTTGGAAAATCGGCACCTGCAAAAATCGTTGCCCCATTTAATGCCAATGAGTAGATACCATTATTTGCTCCAATTCCATTGTTGCTAGCTGTCCAATTTCTCCCATTGTTAACTGATAAATAGCAGCCTAATTTTGAACTTGCATAAATGTTTACGCCATCAATTAGAATAGAGGTTATTGGAACGAGATTTGAAAAACCTGTATTTATACTTGTCCAACTGCTTCCATTATTATTTGAAATATATACTCCATTCGCAGTTCCTGCAAAAATATTCGTGTCATTTATAGTAAGTGAATAAACGAAATAATAGTGTCTATACATCCCATTATATGGTAGCCCATTACTCACTTGTGTCCAACTACTCCCATTATTTGTAGATAAAAAAACGCCTCCCACAGCTGTACCTGCAAATATGTTAGTCCCACTTACGGCAAGAGTATTAACATGCAAATCGGTAAGTCCGTTATTGATTGCTGTCCAACTAATACCGCTATCAATAGATAAATATATTCCATTGGGAGTTGCAGCAAACATATTTGCACCACTTAGGACTAAAGCATTAATACTATTATTACTTAAACTTAACAATGTCCAGGAATTACCATAGTCAGTAGATAAGTAAATTCCATTCGTACCAGCAAAGACTTTTGTCCCACTAATAAGCAAAGAGCGAATAGAAGAAAAATAAATATTAGTACCAATTGGCAAACCATTATTTACAGCAGTCCAATTGCCGCTATTGTTATTTGATAAAAAAATTCCTCCATTTTCTGTGCCTGCGAAAATATGGGCACCATCAGCAGCAATACAATTTATTGTCCCACCATAAGGACCATTAGTTTGCACCCATTGTGCATTTATTATTAAAAAAGGGTAAAAAAATAAAGCAAATAAGAAAATTTTCATTTTATTAAGGTTTATTTTTTAGCTTAACCTGTTCGGTTTTCAGCTTTCATGATTAAATTATGCTTTGGCCACAAAGCATACCCGATGACATAGATATTAAAGCAATTCCGCTTATCCAAAAAAAAATTATTAAATAAGAAATCTTTTTGTGATTTCAATTACAAGTAAACCTGAACGTAAGAAACGCTCTTATATTTAATGTACCACAACTTTTTTCTCCGGAGTATATTTATATTTGAAAACAAATGGGAAAATTAATCCGAGTATCAATGCATAAATGGTGAATGTGAACCAGATGCTTTGCCAGTTACGGACATTGTCGACTGTAAAATAATCTACAACCAATCCG
>JANLOW010000397.1:0-4058 GCA_031366785.1 Bacteroidota bacterium
CAATTAAAAGAAAGTGAAGAAAAATTTCGTAATTTATTTGAAAGAAATCTTGCCGGCATTTTTCAGTCAAATGTAAATGGAAATATAATTACATGTAATCTGGCCTTTGCTAAAATACTGGGTTATGATTCACCTTTAGATTTAATCAATAAGCCTGCTGGCATGATTTATTTTTCCGACAGCGATAGAAACAAATTCATAAATATAATACGAGAAAAACGGTTTGTAACTTTCTTTGAATCCACACTCCGGCACAAAAATGGCAATCGTGTATATGTAATTGAAAATAGTTCATTGATTAAAGATCCACTTACCGGCGAAGAACTACTTGAAGGTGTATTGGTTGATATCACGGAACAAAAAAAGATTGATTTTGATTTAGCAATTGCCCATCAAAAACTTACCTTTCATCTAAACAATTCACCATTGGGAATCATTGAATGGGATAAAAATTTCCTGATACAAAAATGGTCAAGTCGAGCTGAACTTATTTTTGGATGGAAAGAATCTGAAGTAATTAATAAAAATTTTAAAGATTTAAATTTAGTTTTTGAAGAAGACCTGTTGGAAGTTATCAAAGTTGCAGAAGATTTAATGAGTGGAAATTATAATAGTAATAATTCCACCAACAGGAATATTACTAAATCGGGAGAGGTAATTTATTGTCAGTGGTTTAATTCTGTACTAATAGATGAAAATGGTAATATTCAGTCTATATTATCTTTAATTTTGGAGATCACTGAAAATAAAAAAGCAGAAAAAGCATTGATTGAAAGTGAAAACCACTTGCGTACTATATTACAAACCGAGCCACAGTGTATAAAACTGCTAAGTAAAAACAATGAATTACTGGATATGAACCCTGCAGGACTTGCTATGATAGAAGCAGATAGTCTTGACACGTTGAAAGGAAAATCAATTTTAGATATTGTTGATGAACCTTATAAGAAGGCCTTTAAGCAACTTACTCAAGATATATTTAAAGGAAATTCTGGTGGTCTTGAATTTGAAATTACAGGATTAAAAGGAACTCATCGTTGGTTAGAAACAAATGCAGTTCCTCTAAGAGATTCCTATGGAAATATATATTCCTTACTTGGAGTAACACGTGATATTACTGATAGAAAAAAAACAGAAATTAGAATTACAGAAAGCGAAGAAAAATTCCGAACATTGGTCGACCTTGCCCCTATTGGAATCTTCTTTGTTAAACCGGATGGGAATGTAACTTACGGTAATGCTGCTGATTTGAGAATGACAGGACTTAGTTGGGAAGAAACTGAAGGATTTAATTGGATCAATGCTATTCATCCTGAAGATAGAAATAAAGTCTTAGACGATTGGAAAAAATCTCAGGAAACAGGTTTACCTTACAAAGCAACCGGACGTTATTTGCATAAAGATGGGAAAATTGTGCACTGGGATGTATCTACTGCACCAATAATAGTTGATGGGAAAAATTTAGGATTTATAGGAATTGTTCTCGATGTTACTGACCGGATAAAAGCTGAAGAAGAAATTATTTCTACTTCCAAACAACTGAGGCAATTATCAACACATCTTCAAAACATACGAGAAGAAGAGAGAACTCATATTGCTCGTGAAATCCATGATGAACTCGGACAATCGCTGACTGCTTTAAAGATGGATGCATCATGGATTAAAAAAAAGTCGGATAAAAAAGATGAATTCATTCAAGAGAAACTAAACGGTATGATTTCACTTATTAATGAAACTGTACACACTGTAAGGCGAATTTCCTCAGAACTTCGTCCATCAATATTGGATGACCTTGGATTAATAGCTGCGCTCGAATGGCAAAGTCATGAATTTGAAAAACGAACTTCTATAAGATGTAGTTTTAAATCCGGCTTTAATGAACTGTCATTAAACAAAGGTTCTTCAGTAGGAATTTTCAGGGTATTCCAGGAAGCTCTTACTAATATAGCAAGACATGCTAAAGCATCCGAAGTTGAATCAGAGATTGAGAAAAACGATAAACATATTTTTCTTAAAATAAAAGATAATGGTATTGGTTTTAAAATGAATCAATCTAAAAATTTTAGTACTCTTGGATTAGTTGGAATGCGCGAACGGGCCATTATGCTTGGAGGACAATTAACGATTGAAAGTAATATAGATAATGGAACAGAAATAACTCTTGAAATCCCTTTTGATTTAGAAACTAAACCCAATGAAAGCTAATGAATATACTAATCGCTGATGATCATTCAATAGTAAGAAAAGGTATTAAACAAATTCTCCTGGAAGAATTTATTGAAGCAGTTATTGAAGAAGTCGCCGACGGAAATGAAATGCTTCATAAAATAAGAAATGAAAAATTTGATATAGTGATAAGTGATATTTCTATGCCAGGAAAAAGCGGATTAGAATCATTGAAACAGGTAAAAGTAGAATTTCCTAAACTTCCCGTTTTAATATTAAGCATGCATTCTGAAGATCAATATGCCATTCGGGTTTTAAAAGCTGGTGCTTCAGGATATCTTACTAAAGAAAGCGCTCCGGAAGAATTGGTGAAAGCAGTTAAACAAATTGTGAGCACAGGAAGATACATCTCTCCAGCCGTTGCCGAAAAACTGGCCGAGAATATTAATCAGGGCTCCTCTGAACAATTACATGAATCACTTTCAGACCGGGAATTTGAAGTTTTAAAATTAATTGGCACGGGTAAAACGGTTTCGGAAATAGCTCAAATACTTTCTCTGAGCGTTAATACAATAAGTACCTACAGGGTTAGAATACTCGAAAAGACAAAACTACATTCCAATTCTGAAGTGATGCATTATGTACTTGAAAATAAGCTCGTTTAAACTTTTTTAATAATTCCTTTTTGTAGTGTAAACCATGACGCTTAACTAGTAATGATACTTACATTTTTTTAAAGCATAGTGCTACAAACTTTGTTTGAGGGCTTTCGTTTTAATGTAAGTTATTTAATACTTAATGCCGAAGACAAACAAATTTAAAATTCTTCTTGCCAATCAATCGCAGCTTATCAATGGGAAACTATATTCTATGATATCCGGCCTTAATAATATTACAGTGATAGGCATGGCTGAAAATAATACAGAAGCCATGACAATTATAGAAGTAATGAAACCACATGCCATTATTCTGGATACCCAACAAACCGGAAATAATAGCATTGATTTTTTATCTGAATTACAAAATAAGCAACATCAAATAAAAGTTATTGTTTTTACCAACAGGACAGACTCATATTATAAATATTTGTGTCTGAAACACGGTGCTGATGTTTTTCTGGATAAGTCGAGTGAGTTCGAACAATTACCCGAAATATTAAATGTTATGTCAAAGGAGATTTTTGAATAAAAAAGTATTTTGATTTGTTGAATTTAAGTTTACAATATTAAAAAAAATAAAAAGTATGTGTTTAAAAATAAAAATGAAACATCCTGAACAATTATTTCCGGCTATAGAAAAAGGAATTCAAATTAATAAAATAAAATCATGGGAAATTGACGAAGACGGTCATATAACCCATACACCAAATAAATTTTATAAAAAAGCATGGTTTAGTGCCAGCGTTGATCAGAACAATGACGAAGTAGTTTTTAAATACATACGCCAGAAAAATGCAAAAGAAGATAAAGCATTATACGGCATGTATCACGGACGATTACTTAAAATGATTATGTCGAACTTCTATAAGAATTTCGAAGTTTTATCTACTGTAATTGAGTGAGTTAGTATTTTTTATATCTATTTTTTAATAGTTTTTTTTGACACTTGCTATTGATTATTAGTGACCAAAATCGGGTTTAGACTAATTTCTTAATTAAGAAAAAATACACTTAGAATAATTAAAATTCATTATTTTCAAGCTGATAAAAAACTATTGGCTGACTTTATATTTAGTCTATATTTGCAACCTCAAAAAAATCAACTTATTTTCAAAATAGGACCCGTAGCTTAATTGGATAGAGCACCTGACTACGGATCAGGAGGTTGGGGGTTCGACTCCCTCCGGGTTCACTTAGAAAAATCGTTAAATACCTGTAAATTAATATTTTATT
>JANLOW010000423.1:0-2791 GCA_031366785.1 Bacteroidota bacterium
GATTTTTATTTACTTTAGTTCAAAATTTTATAACAATGGAAGAAAATACTGATACAAAAAATGTGCTTTTACAATCGGATGAGATTTTAAAAAAACTTATTCATGTTACCGGTAAAAAACTTGTCAGTCTTGAAAAGTTAACTCCAAACGATGTTCAAACAAGAGTAAGATTTAAAGAGATGGAAAGAAATGCTATCAGTATGCAGAAGCATATAAGTGATATTTTAGAGTCGATGTGAGAGTATTTTCCTTAACTTAATTTACTAATTCTTTTTCAAAAGTATTTCCATGTTCTAAATCGCCATGTAGATACCCTTTTTCAAACCATTCTTGTCGTTGAGCTGATGTACCATGAGTAAAAGCATCGGGAACGATGTAGCCCTGGGTTTGTTTCTGGATATTATCATCCCCTACAGCACTGGCAGCAGTGAGAGCCTCATCGATATCACCATCTTCAATTATATGATTTTTTTTATCAGCATAATGAGCCCATACTCCTGCGAAATAATCGGCTTGTAATTCTAATTTAATTGAATATTTATTATATTCTTTTTCGTCAACCTGCTGGCGTATTCTATTCATTTTATCGCTGGTGCCAAGTAAATACTGAACATGATGACCGACTTCATGTGCAATAACATAAGCCATTGCGAAATCTCCCGATGCATGGAAACGATTACGGAGTTCTTCATAAAAAGAGAGATCGATATATAATTTCTGATCGGCCGGACAATAAAAAGGACCGGAAGATGCACCGGCAGTACCACAAGCAGATTGGACACGGTCGCGAAATAAAACGAGCGATGGTTTTGAATACTCTTTAAAATGTTGTTTGAAAATATCAGCCCAAACATCTTCTGTCTCTGCTAAAACTACAGAAACAAATTGCGCCATAGTATCTTCTGCTGCTTGTTCAGATTCTGAAAGTTGTTTTCCCTGAACCTGGGGCTGTGTTAACTGTGGTGGTAATTGACTTGGATCACCTCCTAAAAATACGGTCAACAGATAAATAACTATACCTACAACTCCTCCACCAGTTACAAGACCACCGGTAGATAATCCACGACGGTCTTCTACATTTGAACTTTCTTTTCTTCCACGCCAGAGCATAGTAGGTTATTATTTATGCAAGTTTACTAAAATCGTTTTATATTTTGAATTAATCTACTAATTAATGAAATAAAATCGAATCATCTGGCAATAATTGTATCATAAAAAGGAGAATATCCACCCCAAATTCCTAAACCTCCTTCTATATTGCCGGATAATGGTGCGGGAGAACCAAAGGGATTACCATTATTTTGAACCTGGGTTTCTTCCGTTCGCCAGAATTCAAAATGAGCTCTATCGATAGAACAAAACTTTAAAACAATTGTATCACCTCTTTTAAAGAAAAATTCTTCATCGTTAGAGTCATCTTCTTTTGATGAAAATTGAAAACGTCCTCTCGGAAAACTTAAATCAAAACTTTTTGTATTAATAAATTTATCTTCGAAAACAGATCCGGGTGCAGGAATAAATATTGAATCTTTCATTTTTCCTTTTTCAGGTCCAAACGTATAATGATTGATTCTTTGGGCATACCAGCGGTAACAATTTCCTACCGTATCAGGGTCTGTTAAATGCGCCCATGCAAATCCTAAAGAGTCCCGATTGCCATCCGGTTTCCACCATACACTGTCAAGTTTTACTGATTGAGGAATAGAAGTAAAAGCATGAATAGTTTTTCCTTCAGCTAAAACAGTAAGCTTATATTTTTTCCCCTGAATTCCCCTGATTTTATTGCCGATATAAATTCCGTAAAGAGGACTTAACTGAACCAGAGTGTCAGCTTCAGTATCGTCTTCTACAATTACCGTAGCACCGATAATTGAATTTGTAAGAATTTCACTAGTATTAATTTCACCGAAGAATGGAAGCGTATGTGATAATAGAACTATAGCTACATCATCTGTTTCTATTTTACCTTCAACAACAATTTCTTCACTGGCAACAGGAACTTCAACAGTTACATTTTTTTCACACGATGTAATAAAAAAAATAATTGAGAAAATAAGCAAATATTTTTTTCCAAAAACAGAAATTTTATTTAAAGCGCCGGCAGGCGAAAATAAAAATTTGAGTAAGGCCCGAAAAAAGATTTGTAAAGTAGTAAAAGTTACTGAAATAAATTTTAAAAGCATGATTAGAATTTGAAATTATAAGTTACACTGGGGATTAAAGGGAATAAAGAAATCTGTTTTGCTTGTATTGTAATTTTATCAGCCGAATAAGTTTTATCAAAATATATAATATAAGGATTATATCGATTGTATACATTGAATATGGCAAAATTCCAGCTGCTCTCGTATCTCTTATGTGGTTTTCCTTTCAGCGTTGCACTAACATCCATACGATGATAGGGGGCAAGTCGGTAATTATTTCTTTGTCCACCATAGTCTTCTAATATATCACCGTTTGATAAAACGAAAACTCTTTCAGGGAATGTATTTAAATTACCTGTAGCATACACCCATGTAGCACCAAGAGTCCATCTCTTACTGATGTCAAAACTAAGAACTAAAGAAACATCGTGTCTGCGATCGTATTTTGGGAAAAAAACTTTACCATTATTCAAATCCGGAAATTTACGTTTCGTCCACGCTAAGGTATAACCGATCCATCCATTAAATTTTCCTTTATTTTTTTTCAGAAAAAATTCAGCCCCATAACTCCAGCCTTTTCCTGCAACAAAGTAATTGTCGAGATTGCTATTAACAGTATTTTCAGGTAAAAAACCTTCTTCATATTC
>JANLOW010000428.1:0-2823 GCA_031366785.1 Bacteroidota bacterium
TCACTAACGTATTTTCCATTTTTTTTACACCTCGGAATTCTTCCTATTCGTCTTTGGGATGAATCCAGATTGGCCATTAATTCCTATGAAATGAGTAAAAATGGAAATTATTTAGTTACATTTTTTCAAGGGTCGCCTGATATGTGGAATACAAAGCCACCGTTGTTAATCTGGTTGCAGGTTTTTTTTTCTAAGTTGTTTGGAGCTGGTGAATTATCAATACGATTACCGTCGGCCATTGCAGCTTTTTTAACTACTGCTGCTTTAGTATTCTTCTCAATTAAATATTTAAAGGATTACTGGTTTGGGATGATTGCAGCATTGGTGCTAATTACATCCTATGGTTATGTTGAAGTTCATGCATCAAGAACTGGAGATTATGATGCATTACTCACCCTTTTTACTACTTTGTATTCACTTTTCTTTTTTCTTTATCTGGAGTATAAAAACTACAAGTATTTACATCTCTTTTTTATGACGCTTGTATTGACTGTTCTAACTAAAAGCATACAAGGTTTGATTTTTTTACCGGCATTATTTATTTATATGATTCTTTATAAGAAAATTATGCTGTTAAAAAATAAATGGTTTTTTATCGACTTTTTTCTTTTCATTGTTTTTGTTGGCGGGTATTACCTTTTGCGGGAATATTATAACCCCGGATTTTTACAGGCTGTATGGGAAAATGAATTAGGTGGAAGATATTATTCTGCACTTGAAGGTCATCGTGCTGACAACTTGTATTATTATAACCTGTTAGTGAATCATCACTATGCAATTTGGTATTGGTTGATACCATGCGGCATCGCTATTGGACTTTGTAGTAAAGAAGAAAAGATTAGAAAAATTACCCTATATAACAGCTTGCTCCTTCTTTTCTATTTGATAATAATATCTATTGCTCAAACTAAACTGGAATGGTATGCAGTTCCTTTATTTCCATTTCTTGCTTCTATTAACGCAATTGCTCTGTATGTTGTTTTTGATTATTTCCGAAAATCGACTGGCATTGCCACTTATTTTAAATTTAATATCATTCCATTTGTTTTTCTATTTGCTGTTTTTGTTTCACCGTATGAAAAAATCATAAATAAGGTTTATTTTCCCAAAGAATATGATTGGGATAAAAATTTTTGTGAAATCAGCGTTTACCTGAAAGACGCATTAAAATCAAAGCATTCTGTCCAAAATCATTTTCTTTGTTACGCTGGTAATAATACCCAACTCCTATTTTATGTAAACCTCTTGAATGATAAGAAACAGAATGTTAATTTCATCGACTGGAAAAATTTAAAAGATGGAGACTTAATCATTGCCTCACAAACAAATGTCCAGGAGGACATTGAGAAAAACTATTCTTTCGAACTTACTGAAAATTTTCAAGGCATAAAAAAATATAAAATTCATGGAAAGAAAGAACATGGTTGAAATTAGTGTTGTAATTCCATTATATAATGAAGAATTTAACATTCATGAATTATACAATAGGCTAACTAAAGCATTAAAATCAATTACAGAAAATTATGAGTTGCTTTTTGTGAATGATGGTAGTGCCGACAATACCCTTAATGAATTAAAAAATTATGCAAATATTGATAAACAATTAAAGTATATTAGTTTCAGCAGAAATTTTGGACATCAAAAAGCAATATTAGCCGGTTTAAGTCACGCTTCGGGAAAAGCAATTGTAATTATCGATGGAGATTTACAGGATCCACCGGAACTGATACCGGAGCTATATTCAAAATTTTCTGAGGGGTATCATGTGGTTTATGCCAAAAGATCTTCGAGAAAAGGTGAGAGTATTTTTAAAAAATATACTGCAAAAATGTTTTATAGAATACTTAAAAAAATAACTTCAATTGATATTCCGCTAGACACAGGAGATTTCAGAATCATTTCCAAAAATGTAGCTGATCAACTTAATAAAATGGAGGAGAAAAATATTTTTCTTCGCGGACAAATTGCCTGGCTTGGGTTTAAGCAGACATTTGTTATATATGAAAGACAAGAGCGCTTATCCGGTGAGACTAAATTCACTTTAAGTAAAATGGTTCGCTTCGCTTTTGATGGGATAACTTCATTCTCCAATTTGCCTCTTCAGATTGCAACGTTTCTAGGATTTATATTTTCTATCGTTGCATTTATTATAATTTTATATTCATTATATTCTAAATTTATATTGAATGAAGTTGTCACTGGGTGGACTTCATTAATGATTAGTACAATGTTTATTGGAGGTGTCCAGCTTCTTTGTATCGGAGTTATTGGAGAATATATAAGCCGTATCGCCAATGATGTTAAAAAAAGACCTTCGTTTATTATTGAAGAATCAAATTTGAATGATAATTGATTTATCCTATCAAAAAAATTACCGGCTTCTTATTTATTTCAGGAATTTGTTTTTTCCATCCTAAAATAGTTTTTGTGTTTATTAATTCATCTTTGGAAGTTATATTTATCGCCAGACATAACAATGTTTTATTATCGCATGTTTGTAAAATATCATTCAGCAATTGTTGATTGCGATAGGGTGCTTCAATAAAAATTTGTGTTTGTTTCTTTTTTAATGCATCTTTTTCGATGAGATTAATTTTTGTCTTACGCAAAGCTGACTCTTTAGGCAAATAACCATGAAAAACAAACGATTGTCCATTCATTCCACTTGCCATTAGTGCAAGGAGAATACTTGAAGGGCCGGTTAATGGGATAACATTAATATTATTTTCATGTGCCATCTTTACTAGTGCAGATCCCGGATCAGCAACAGCCGGACAACCCGCTTCGCTTAGCAATCCAATGTCTTTTTTTTTCTTTAAAACT
>JANLOW010000385.1:0-2573 GCA_031366785.1 Bacteroidota bacterium
CGTACTCGGACTGGGCCTCGGATTATGTCAAAATAGATTTTGAAAGATTAAAAAAATCAATAACTAATAACTATTAAGAATTAACAAATAAAAAATTAACCAATAACTACCCACAACCATTGAGTTTTTTATCGACATACTTCTCTGATATTTATAAATCAATTGCTTCATTGCTTACGGGAATGAAGCGTACAGGGTATTATTTTATACATCATAAGGAAATCATTACTCAGAATTATCCGGAGAACCGTGATACATTAAATCTTCCTGAACGTTTTAAAGGTGAGGTGGTAATGCCTCATACAGAAAGTAATGAACATCGTTGCACAGGTTGTACAGCATGTGAACTTGCCTGTCCGAACGGTACAATAAAAATTATTACAAAATTTGATATATCACCGGAAGGGAAAAAGAAAAAAGCATTAGATACATTTGTGTATCATTTGGAATTGTGTACTATGTGTAATCTATGTATTATTGCTTGCCCTACAGATGCTATTAAAATGGCACAAACTTTTGAACACAGTGTTTACGATCGTTCGAAGCTCACAAAAATATTGAATGAACCGGGATCTAAACTTATGGAGGGCGTAGAATGACAGCATCGGTAATTTCTTTTTATGTAATATCTGCGTTCATCCTAATTGGCGGATTACTGGCTGTTACTTCCCGAAAAATATTTAGAAGTGCCGTCTGGCTTTTAATTTCATTGACAGCAATAGCAGCATTATATTTCTGGATGGACCTTCAATTTCTAGCCGCCGTGCAAATTATCGTTTATATTGGCGGTATAGTAGTCCTAATCATTTTCTCTATTTTCCTTACCGCACATACAGGATCCGATCTTCCTCATGCTTTATTATGGCGAAAAGGTTTAAGTGCTTTTCTTGCTTGTGCCGGTTTTATAATAGTTTGTTGCATGATTTTGAGAAATGATTTTATTCTTTCTTCGGAAACGTTTTCTTCAGGTATTGCCGTCATCGGTAGAAAGATGCTAAGTACAGGCGATGGCGGTTTTGCATTACCCTTTGAAGCAGTTAGTATCCTTCTTCTTGCAGCTATGGTTGGTTGCATTGCAATTGCCATCAAAAAAAATCCGGAGGAAATATGAACATTCCATTATCACATTTTTTAATTTTAAGCACGGCTCTGTTTTTTATAGGTGTTTATGGTTTTTTTACCAGGAGAAATATGATAACCATGCTTATGTCTATCGAGCTTATATTGAATAGTGTCAATATAAATTTTGTCGTCTTTAATAAATATCTATATCCGGATAAAACAGATGGATTATTCTTCTCACTGTTTATAATTGCTATTGCAGCTGCTGAAGCAGCAATGGCCATTGCGATTATTATACATCTTTACCGTTCATATAATTCTATTGATGTAGAAGATGCGGATGAATTAAAACTCTAATTAAAATAAATTTTAGTGAATACATTATACTGTCTTTTAATTTTACTTTTCCCGTTTGCAAGTTTTCTTTTGCTTGGTTTAATGGGTAAAAAATATTTCAGTCAATTTGCAGGGATTACAGGAACTGTCTCATTGTTTGGTTCAGCCATGTTTTCAATAATCGTAGCATATCAATATTTTTTTATCGATGGTTTTATTGATGGTCATTTTGTCCAATTAATTCCAATCGATTTCGAATGGATGAAATTTACGCCCGACCTAAGTATACACATTGGTATTTTAATCGATCCGATTTCGGTAATGATGCTCGTTGTCGTTTCTGTAATTTCCTTCATGGTTCACCTATACAGTATAGGTTATCTGAAAGGCGAAGAGAGATTTACCACTTACTTTTCATTTCTTTCTCTCTTTACATTTTCTATGCTTGGACTTGTTGTGGCAACGAATATTTTTCAAACCTATATTTTCTGGGAGTTAGTAGGTGTGAGCAGTTTTCTTCTCATTGGTTTTTATTATGAAAAACCTTCAGCAGTTGCTGCATCGAAAAAAGCATTTATCGTTACCCGTTTCGCTGACCTTGGGTTTCTCACCGGAATACTTGTGCTCTCTTATTATTCAGGTACGCTTGATTTTAATACTTTAATTGAACGATTTACAGATACAAATTCAACTCAATTACATACTGCTGTGAGTGCATCTTTCATGGGGATTTCTGCATTAACTTGGGGTTTAATGCTCGTCTTTGCCGGTGGTGCCGGTAAATCAGCTATGTTCCCTTTACATATCTGGCTGCCTGATGCAATGGAAGGACCTACTCCGGTCTCTGCTTTAATTCATGCTGCAACAATGGTAGTAGCCGGTGTTTACCTCGTGGCCAGACTTTTTCCAGTCTATGCAATTTCTTGTCCCCAAGCTTTACATGCTATAGCTGTAATAGGAATATTATCAGCGGCCTTTGCTGCAATTATTGCCTGTACACAAAGCGATATAAAAAGAATACTTGCCTATTCTACAATGTCTCAAATTGGTTTTATGATGTTTGCCTTAGGAGTTTCCGGTTATGGAGGTAATGGAGGTTTAGGTTATATGGCATCCATGTTTCATCTTTTTACTCATGCATTTTTTAAAGCATTACTTTTCTTATGTGCTGGTGT
>JANLOW010000001.1:0-2047 GCA_031366785.1 Bacteroidota bacterium
CATTTTGATTTGTTTAAATTATTTTGTGTTTTTACTTTTTAATATGCCAACCAACAATTGCAAGAACAATTGTTACGATAATACTAAATACTTTCCAAAAGTTGTCTCCGTTTATTGCCCATCTGTATATGCCATAATAAAACGGAGCGTAATCAATTGTATAACTTTTTGTAGTGCCAATTTGATTTTTCATAATTGATTTTGCGTCTTGAGTTGTGCAATACAAATAAGTTCTACCTGTCCTTTTTAATTTTTTTGGTGAGTCGTAATATGTCTTTCTTACCCAAACGTGAACTTCTTTCATTTTACTATTTCTAATTTTTATATCCAATAATGCAAAGCATCACACCGTCAGGATCGTTAAGTTCTATAAATACAGTACTTGGCATTTGTAAATCATCAAGATAAAAACTTCTACCTCTCCAAACTCCTGATTTTATTCTCATCTCGTCAACATTACCCCAATTGTCGTTATTTACTTTACACGCTTTAGCAACTGAGTTTACAACGAATGCTGCTTGTTGCATTGTAATTTTTTTGCTTTTTGTTAAAAAGGTTAGCATAATTGGTTTACCTTTTTTAATTTCTTTTCCTTCGCAAACAATTCTAACTACATCAAATGTTTTTAAAAACAGAGTGTCAAGAGCGCACTCGTATTCTATTCTACTTAACTTCCCTTCACTATCATATTTTTTGAACTCAATAGATTTTTCAAGAAGTACTGAAAAATCTATTAATGATAATCCTAAAAAGGAAGAAGTGTTGGCAGAAGTACTTTCGGAAGTTGTTTTTTTGAAGATGTTGAATAGTCCCATAATTATTATTTGTTAATTTCTTGCAGAATGTTTCAAGTTGCGATGCCGCCAACATAACGTTCGGTGCATTGACTCCATGCTTTATTACAAATATAAACAATTAGCGAAATAACACTTACGTTTTCAATTTTTTCAATTTATTTAATATTTCCGGAAGATAAGTTTCTTTTATTTTCCATACAATTGAATAATCTATTCCGAAATAGTGATGTACTATTCGATTCCTAAATCCCCTTAATCTTATCCAGTCAATTTCTGGAAATTGGTCTTTAAATTCATTAGGTAATCTATTTGCAGCTTCTCCAATAATTTCAAAATTTCTTACGACGGCATCAATAGTTTTATTGTCGGAAGTAAATTGATCAAAAGAAAGACCAGAAGTATAGGTAAGAATTTTTTCTGCACTTTCAATAATGTCTTCAATTAGGAGATTAGGATCTCGTTTAGACATACAATATATCATTTTCGATACTATGAAAGTATTTTTGTTTAATACTTCTTTTCGAAACCAAATCAATTTTTTGGTGAAATATAGACTCTAGAAATTCAGCTAAATCTATAAACTCAATACCAACTGGTTTAGAAAAGTCTACAATGATATCAATATCACTTTTACTTTGTGAAAAGTCATCACGAACGACAGAACCAAATAAACCAATTGAGCTTACTCCAAATCTTTGAGCAAGTTCAGGTTTCAGCTTTTGGAGCGTTGAAACAATTGATTTTAAGTTCATTTGTCAAATTTAGTAAAAAAAATTGTTTCCAATTTAAAATTGGAAACATTCTAAACTGTATCAGGAGCATTTGGAGCTGCATCCGGCATTGCCACCATAATGTGTATACCTGGGAAAATTACCGTACGATTTTAATTTTTTGTAAAAACGTAATCCGGCGCATCAAGATAGCTGCCATTAAAAAAGATCTGGTTGCTGCAATGTAAAATGCTTCCAAATAAATAGGAGCTGGGAACACTCAGGTTTAGTTTATAACCATTGTTGTTTTCAAAAAATACATTCCAGTTTCCTTGTGTAATAACTGTTGAATTTTCAGAGATGCTAAAAGTTCCGGTATTTGTAAATGTAACCTTTACATCTTTATTTGCTTTTCCATTAATTGCTTTTCCATCGCTTCCTTTTTCATTTAAAAAATAAGTCCATTTCCATGAACCAATTAGTTGATTTGAAAGTATTGTTGAATCAATATTTTGTGAGGCACTGCAATCATAAAATTGT
>JANLOW010000059.1:0-55833 GCA_031366785.1 Bacteroidota bacterium
TTGCATACGCGTTACGCACCCGTGCGCCACTCGCCACCAGATATTGCTACCCGTGCTGCCGTTCGACTTGCATGTATTAGGCCTGCCGCTAGCGTTAATCCTGAGCCAGGATCAAACTCTCCATAGTAAAGTTGATTCTTATAAACTCTGTCAGGATTTGTTACTCAAAATTATGTCAATAAAAATTGACGGTATTTAGGGCTTGTTATTTCCTATTCAATTCTTCAAAGAACGTTTACTTATTTCCACAACTCCGTTGAGTTGTTTAGTATTTCATTTTTTCAAGGGCTGCAAAGGTAATAAAGGATTCTTCCCTTGCAATCCATTTATAAAATTATTTATTATAAATCTCCTAATATTCGGAAAATCAAAAGGAAAAAATGAAACTCTTCAAGGTTTATTATCAAAAACCTCTTTCAAAGATCCTGTGATGCCGTAAATTCAAGAGTAAAGAACTTTATTCCGGGGTGCAAATGTAATAAGATTTAACGAATCACCAAAAGAAGATGAAAGAAATTATAAACAAATAATACCCTAATAAAACAACCTCAATTTCACCTATTTAAAGCCTTCCTTCCTTTTGAAAACTTCATTATATTTCTTTACAAAAGTATATCTGTCTATCCATTTTTTCTTTCTTAAATTTTATGGAGTAGAATTTGAAACCGGAATCACCTTTCCATTAAAAAATTGAAAACCATGCAAAGCAAAATCCGCCAACCATGCAGAAAAATCTTCAACTTCAACAGAAGCCTTAATCCCGGGAAAAGCTGTTTGAAACATTTCAGTTTCTACTGATCCTAACGCTATACTATTTACATAAACTCCTTTTGTTTTATACTCTTCAGACAAGCACTCGCTAATTCCTATCAATGCACTTTTGCTCGAACTATAAGCCGATAAACCATTAAACTTTATACTCCCTTGTACTCCCCCAATCGATGATATATTTACAATATGAGACCGAACATTTGTCTTTAGTGAAATCAATCCTTCTAATAACAGCGGAAGTAACGCTCTTGTTATATTTACTACTCCAAAAACATTTACATTATATACAGCCTGCCAGTCGGCTGAAGTCAATTCTCTAAAAGGTTTTTTAATTAATAAACCTGCATTATTTATTAGGACTTCTATACTTGAAACACTTCTTCTTATCTTTTGAATACTCTCACTTATCGACTTTTCATCAGTAATATCGCAAGGAACTGTTATTATATTTTCTGAATTTATAGAATCAGATAACTTCTTTAACCCAACAACATCCCGGCTTAAAACAAATATTTTATGCTCTTTTTTATTTGCAAGATTCAATGCCGTGTAATATCCGATTCCCTTACTTGCACCTGTAATTACAATATTCATATATTTATTTCTTCTTAAATAATTTTAAAAAAGTAAAGTAAGTAAATAATATTGCTTTAGAGCTGTTATTATTTTCTATTTTTACCATTAAATATGAGAAAAATTTATATCCCAGTCATCTTTCTTTTCTTTTTCGCTAACTCCGCAATTGGTCAGATACATACTACTGAAAGAAACGAAAATCAATCCCAGAAAAAATTTGCAGATAATTTATTCTTTGGTGGAAACTTTGGATTGCAATTCGGCTCACAAACGTACATCGAAATTGCGCCAATCATCGGGTATAAAATAACAGAAAGACTTTCTGCCGGACTCGGTTTGAAATATATATATTATAAGATAAAAGATAATTACTCAACCTTAAACTATTCTACTAATATTTATGGTGGCGGCCCCTTTGTTCGTTTTACTTTGTTCGAAGGACTTTTTTTACACGGTGAATATGAAATATTAAATCTTGAAGTACCCGATTTATATAATAATTTAAAAAGAGAAAATATTACCAGCGTTTTTATTGGTGGTGGTTATAGACAAATGATTGGTGACCGTAGTTCTATCGATTTTCTTTTACTCTATAATGTTAATGAAAACAGAAATTCACCATACGTCAATCCTGTAATACGGATTGGTTTTGGTTTAGGTATTTAATATAATTTACTCTTTAATATATGGTAATGCTCTGTATACATCCAGATCAACATTTCTCATAATTTTATTATAAATATCCTGTTTAGGCAAATAATAAATTACATATCCTTTAGCATAAAAAAATACTGCTTCTTCTTCCGATAAATATGATTTTAATTTAAAATTTAATTTACCGGTATCTGCACATTGAACGAACATCTGATTATACCACCTTCCTGCCACAATAACTGATTTACTTTTTATTGTATCTGCTGATGCCAATAAATTATTTACAAAATGCATGCCGTTTTTCCTTCTTTCTTTATACGATAAAACAGGTCCTTTAAAAATATCGAAAATTAATTTTTCACCCGCACCATCAAATATAAACGAACTCTCAGAAGGCGAAACTGCATCAAATCTTTCCCTCGGAGAAATGGTGCAAACAAATGACGAAATAATTAACATCATACATAGAAAAATAAAGGCTTTCTCGTAAAGATATTTTCCAAATATTAAAATGACAAAGGGAATTAACGGTATAAGGTAACCGCTTTCCATCGGTAATTTCAAAAAAGCAATTATATATAAGTCTATTGTTACCAACCATGCAACAACAAATTTCTCATTGACGGAACGTGGAAAAAGAAATTTTCTATTGGTTATCCGGTCGGGTAAAAAAAGTAAAACCGTCGAAATAATCAATCCCAGCAATCCAAATACACCCCATACTTCTATTGAAAATTTATAAAGTACTTTGGCTATCGAAGGATATGGAACATTGTAATACGTGAAAAACCCTAATCCATATTTTTGTAAAACAGGAATAAATAAAACTGCTCCTGTAACAAACGCCGGAATTATAAGCCGTGAAATCCTTTTTAGATTATTTTTGAATCCATCAAATTCTACCAACAGTATTGAAAATGGTATCAGCATTGCTCCCGATGTAATCCGCGTTCCAATTGCCAGCCCTAAGAATATTCCCGCTAAAATAATTTTTTCCTTTAACAGAAAGTAATTGCTTGCTAATATTAAAGCAATTGCAATTATATAATCTATTGTCGTAGTACTATGGATATAAAATACCGGTATCATCGACAATGTTATTGATGCCAGAAAAATATACCTGAAACGTAATAACTTTAATGTCATAGCAAAAAATAAAACTGCTATAGCACTAAACAAAGCTGACAATATATTCAAACCTGAATATCCGTAATTAATAAACAACGAACATAAATATTCATGAACAGGATAACCTGGCAAACGAGATGCTGAATATTCACCTGTATCGTGCCAATGTTGGGCAGAAATCGCTACTGACCATGCATCACCATCGAGTCCATAACCGTCTGAAATAAATGGCAGCCGAGTAATTAAAACGACAACCACTAATAAAACATACTGCCATTTTTCACTTTGTATTTTCAGATACACGTAGACTGGTTTTAAATGGTAGAATTTTGAATTGCTTTTACTCCAAAGATGAGTCAAAGTTATCTTTCAATCAAGTTTGTTGATGATTAGAAATTTTCGGTCTTTAGTTGTCCCATATAACGTACAATTCTCTGTGTTTTTCTGGCTACTCGTGGGGAAGGATGCACAGGATCCCAATTTCTTGGATCTGGAAGAATTGCGGCTAATCTTGCTGCTTCATAGATATTCAACTTTGATGATGATTTATGAAAATAAGCCGCAGAGGCTGCTTCTACTCCATAAATTCCCTGCCCGGTCTCTATAATATTTAAATAAACTTCCATTATTCTTTTTTTACTCCAAAATATCTCAATCAAAAATGTAAAGTATACTTCAACTCCCTTACGGATCCATGATCTTGATGGCCATAAAAAAACATTTTTTGCTGTCTGTTGTGTTATAGTGCTTGCCCCTTTTAGCTTTTTACCCTGATGTCTTTTATTATAACTTTCCGCCTTTTTAATTGCTTCCATATCAAAACCAAAATGATCTTCGAAATTCTGATCTTCAGCTGCCATTACAGCCAGCGGCATAACCGGACTAATTTTATCAAGCGATTTCCAGTTTTTTGACATCTTCATTTCTTTTCCTGCACTCTTTTGTTCTATACACCGGATAATCATTAAAGGTGTTACGGGTATTGGTAAAAATCGAAACAAGATGACTGAAAAAATACTTAATCCAAAAAAAATAATTATTATCCTAAAAAATATTTTCCTTATTCGTTTCCACATTGAACAACTTTTATAAAAAAATATTAATTCAATTTTAAAATTACATTTTCACCGGGGAATAGGTCCATCCAAAAAATAAGTTCATTACCCGTATTTTTTTTGATAATTTCTTTTGCTCCGGCTGTTACTTCTTTTGCATTGGCAGAAAATGAAATTCCGCGAATGACCCCATTCCCTGAATTGAAAAGGTTTATATTTCCATTCGGCAGTATCTTAAACGTTATATCTTCCAAAGAAGTTCGGTAATCAAGCATTTGGCGAATAGTCGTAAGACGAATCTTCTCATTCAATCTGAATAATGATAATTTTGAAAGTGCTTTATTAAATTCTTCATCAACTTCAACTATACCATTTTTAATTTTATAAAATCCTGTAGTGGAATCTACCCGTGCCGGATAACAATGAATAATAATATTATTCCTGTTGTTTACCAAATCATTTAGCCGAAGATCACTAAAGTAATAAGACCATAGATTACCATCTGCAGGATCCATTGTATCTGTCGTTCTCCAATGAATAATATCTCCGGTTTGTGTTTTATTTCTCCAATACAAAGGAGTTGGCATGGCTTCACTCCAACCGGAATATGGTACAGAAAAAAAAGAATTAAAACTGTAGTCTTTGTAAATTTTCGAGTCCTCAAAGTAAGAATTCCAAAAATATTTAATTCCATATTTTTTCCATAAATCAGCTGCATACCATTTTGATTTACTATTGAAACCATCACAGACGAGATCTTCCCGATTACTTTTCTTTGAATTATCATATCCATGGTCAATCCATGTGGTTGGTGAGAAATCTCTTTTCGTTGCTTCCAGCGCCTCTGAAAGTAATTTCCTGTCACAGGTATAGTGATCAGGGGTATGTAAACAAATTTCAACACCACTTTCATCTAGAAGTCTTAAAAAATCTCGAAAACCTTGAGTCTCTTTATAGGACGCTGAAAGTCCGGGAAAAAATCCTGCTTTTTCAGAATTATTAATTTTATCCGGATTTGAATAGAAAATACTTTTAGTAACCGGTATACTGTATTTAAGAAAACCTCCCGTGGCATCATTTAATTGGTTGACTTTCTCTGAACCCAGATAAACTGCCTTTTGTATTCTAATATCAGAATAATCAGCATGCTCTGTCCAAATGAATGAAGATAAGAAACCATAAGGGTTTGTAAGCATCCGGGCATTTATAAAATCAGAATTTACAGAATATAAAGTAAACGATGAACAAATTGAATCACCTTTATTATAAACAGAAGCAGAATAATCTTCAAACTTATTTTTATTTTTATTAAGAAGTGGAAAATGCAAAAATGGATGATCCGCAGCAAAGTCAAGATTTACAATTAATAATTTTTTATTTAAATCAAGCTGAAGAGAAGAAACCGATTTAGGATGATATAAAACAACAGAACTCCGGCCATTCGATAATTTAAATCCCTCTTTATCCAACCAATATTCGTTTTTAAAATTTAAAGAATCAATTAGCGTGTTTTTATTATAGATTTCATCTATAGATAATTTAAAACCGGCAATAAATGAGTGCCGGTACAAAGTTACATGGCGAAGAAATAATGAATTGACTGAAAAAGAAAGTTCGTTATTGACCCCGGCCAGAATTTTAATTTCGTTTTCTGAATAATCATCTTTTGCAGAAAAGGTAATATAATTTCCCTCATCGGTAATTGAATCATTTTTAAAAAAGAAATGGTAATTCCAGGATTGCTTTTTAACATTTTTTTTTCCATCGATCCATTCTGAAATAATGGCTAAAGAATTTATTATCGTATCCCCCTTTGAATTCAATATAATAACCTGTCCTGCATCTTTCTCATATAAAAAAGAAAAGTTAATATTTGTAGCGAGTTTTTCCCATTTATTATTATTAATATTTATAAAAAAGCCAGGAGGTAGAAAAGTGGGCATTGCTTTTTCTTCAAAATCAATTTTTATATCATCAATATCTACAAAAGAGCCGGAATCCTTATTCCATAAATAAAGAGATAAAATATATTTTTCACCGGTAATTGAAGAAGGTAGGTCGATTTCATCTTGTATTTTTATCCAGGTCTGCATTTTTTTTATCCGTGCTGAAATATTTTTTGATGTCCAGAATAATACAGAATCTCCAATTGAAACTGAAACCACCATTTCAAATTGCTTATCACTCGAATTTGCACGAATATATTCACTGAAAATAATATGAAGATTTTTATTTCTGCATTGCAAAGGAAAAGTACTTTTATATCCGAATCCATATCGTCTTATTGAATCTGTTGCAGAATAATGGTTTCCGGAAAAAGCATTGCCTTTAACAATTGTCGAAGAATTAATCCAGGCATTGCTGTCTATTACAGTTTCGAGATCGTTACTAATACTGAAAATCTTTGTTTGTGCGACAGAGTTGTTTAATGTAAAAACGAATAATAAGATCCTGAGGAAAAATTTGTTAATCATTTGGAAAAAGTGACAAGGATCACCCGGTTCCAAAAGTAGAATAATTTGTCAATTGTCTGAAAATGTTTAATCAGGGTTTTTCACAGCTTCTTTTATAATTTCCACGGCCCTGTCGCTATAAAATTCGGCATTTTTTTTATCACCGGTAATTCTATAAAGTTTGGCAATACTATCATAAGATGAAACAGATTCGGGATAAATATCAAGATTCAGTTTTAAAAGGCGAATTGCATCTTCATACCTCTGCCGACGGGTAAGATTATTTGCCAGAAAAGTTAGATGTTCTTCACTTGATGGATATTTTTTCAATGCTATATCTCTATCAGAATTAGAAATGATTTTTGCCAGGTGAGAAAATTCTTTTCTTATAAAAGAAATTCTTTTCATGAAATAATCAAAAGGAATCATTCCATCCAGAAGATCTGTTTCATAGGCTGACATACACATGTTTAAAAATTGATATTCATCCCACGGTTTATAATTTTTCCTATTAAAATTCTTAAGCATCTTATCACCTTTTATGAGGAAAACTGTATCACCGTCAAGGTTTATTAATTGATCAAAATTTAACAGTGAAGCAAGAGCAATCTGCGAATAATTCTGGGATTCATTTTTAAAACCACGACATGTTGTTTGCCAGATTTTCCGGAATAACTCAACTCCTCCGGCAGTTGGATTTAAAGAATCAATTATACACTCCACATTTCCGGCACCTGCATGATAGGCATGTAAAACCAATAATCGAAACCAAAGACTTGTTTCTGAATAAGCAATTGAATGATTATCGAGAAATTTTCTAATATTAGGAATGCATGATTTATTAATTAATGCAGAAGCCGCACGAGCAGACTTTTCAATATCTGTTCTTTCATCAATATTTCTATTAACACGTAATCCATATTTCACGGCTACGGATCTCATTAGCTGGAAAGGTCCGTTTGCACCAACATAAGATTTAGATTTTGACTTACCTGGACTTTCAATTAATAAAATTGCTTGTGCATACCAGGGATCACAATTATTTTTATAAAAAACAGATACTGCTTTGTTAATGTCAGTAAGTGTTTTTTTGATTTCATAAAATTCCCCTTTACCGGCAGTTACATAAAGATTAGTAGCTGTGTCAAGTCCATGTACTCTGCAAATGCTGTCTTTAAAACATAATTTTTCAGGTTCACTTTGATTCATCCAAATAAGCCTGTTGACTTTATTTACAGGTTTTCTGCAATAAGCAATATTGATAATACAAGTATCGCTTGTCATATTGATTACATCTCTCCAAAAAATAGTTTGTGGTAACGTATCCCAGCCTTCCGTAAATAAGGCAGAATCTTTAATAAACTTCATGCTGACTGTATCTTTCCATCCCACTATTGTTTTTTTGACAAATGGAAACTGCTTTGCCTCCTGTGCACGAACAGAATTCAAAATAACAAAAGAAACAAAAACATACAAAATGAAAATTCTCATAAGTTGGCTAATACAGAAACGGTTCGCAATCAATGAAGTTGAGCGAATATTACAAAAATCTTACAGGTAGATATCAGATACCCCGCATTTTTTCCTTATGCCGCTTTATTTGTCTAGATAATGTATCGACACACAAGTCTGTTGCTTCTTCAAATGTCCTGCATCTCTCTTTTGCCATGAGATCATTTCCCGGAATTTGAATAATGATCTGAACAATTTTATTTTCCATATTACTCGCTTTATCCAATTTAAGGATAACCTCTCCTCCAATAATATGATCATAAAAATGGATTAGTTTATCTACTTTTTCCTGGATAAACTGCAGCAGTTTGCTGTCTGCGTCAAAATGAATAGATTGAACTCTTATTTTCATCAAATTCCCTCCTGAATAATTTACGCTCTTGGGTGAGCTTGTTTATAAACTTTTTTTAATTTCTCAATTGTATTATGAGTATAGACTTGTGTAGCACTTAAATTAGCATGACCCAGTAGTTCTTTTACACTGTTTATATCAGCTCCGTTGTTTAGCATATGAGTTGCAAAGGTATGTCGAAGCACATGCGGACTTTTTTTATCGAGCGTTGTAACTGTTCCTAAACGGCCGGTTACAATCCGGTAGACAAGTTTAGGGTATAGTTTTTTTCCTTTATCGGTTACAAAAAAGCCGGGTGCTTTACTTACAATTTCTTGTCTGGCTTTTAAATAAATATTTATCAAATCTTTCAGTTTTTTAGTAAACGGTATTATTCGCTCTTTGTTTCTTTTTCCTAAAACTTTGACCTGACATTCATAGGTATCGATGCTTGAATCATCAAGGCCAATTAGTTCAGAAAGACGCATACCTGTAGCATAGAATATCTCTAGCATCAACATGTCTCTTGTCGCTACAAATCCTTCGCCAAAATTTTTATCACTGAAAAGTAAATTCATTTTTTTTTCATCGACGAAAACTGGTAGTCGTTTTGAAGTTTTAGGAGCCTGAACCTTTAACATTGGGTTTGTAAGCACCTTGCCTTGACGGAGAAGAAACTTATAAAAAGTTTTTAGAGTTGTTAGTTTCCTATTAATAGATCGCGGACTAATTTCTTTTTCCATTAGATCTACTATCCATGACCTAACCATTGAATGAGTGATTGAAGAAGTTTCTTCTGTTTCGTATAGGTTTTTTATGAATGTTAAAAATTGTTGCAGGTCGTTTTGATAGGCCAAAACGGTGTGTGGAGAAAACCTTTTTTCAAAACTTAAATACTGTAAAAAACTTTTTAGTTCCATAAATCAAAAAAGGAGATCTAAATGCACTAGCATTTAGATCTCCTCATTAATTTTTTTTTCTTGCCAACATTATAACCTAAAGGTTCAATGCTAGTAAAGATACAGATAAAATAATTAAAGTATGCTGTTACGAATCATCCAGTCTTTATACTTAGCATGGATAATTTCCTGACGACGCTCTACAGATGGTTTTTCAAACGCTTGGCGACGACGAAGTTCACGTACAACACCTGTACGTTCGAATTTCTTTTTAAATTTCTTTAACGCTTTGTCGATTGACTCGTTTTCTTTGATTGGTACAATAATCATATTAATATTTTCATTTTAGATTTGCAAAAGTAGGCTTTTCTTCCATATTTACAAATCATTTTAAAATTTCTCTTGAAATAACAAGCTTTTGAATTTCGCTGGTGCCTTCGCCGATTGTACAAAGTTTAGAATCGCGATAAAATTTTTCTACCGGAAAATCCTTTGTATACCCATAACCCCCGAAAATCTGAACTGCATCTGTAGAAACCTGAACACATGTTTCTGAGGCATAATATTTGGCAAAAGCACTTTCTTTCGTGCATTTTAACCCCTTATTTTTTAAATCAGCGGCTTGTAAAATGAGCAATTCAGAAGCTTCAATTTTAGTAGCCATATCGGCGATTTTGAAAGAAATTGCCTGAAATTCCGAAATTGGCTTTCCGAATTGTTGCCTTTCTTTCGAATATTTCACTGCTGCTTCGTAGGCGCCACGGGCTATGCCTAATGACAAAGCAGCAATTGAAATCCGCCCTCCATCCAACACTTTCATTGCTTGACGAAAGCCATCACCAATATTTCCGATTATTTGGCTTTTATGAACCTGACAATCTTCAAATATTATCTCTGCAGTTTCTGAGGCGCGCATTCCTAATTTATTCTCCTTTTTACCGCCGCGAAAACCTTTAGTACCTTTTTCAACAATAAAAGCAGTAATCCCATTTGTATCAAGTGATTCACCTGTTCGAACGAGAACTACAGTAACGTCTCCGCTAATGCCATGAGTAATCCAGTTTTTGGTTCCATTAATTACCCAATAGTCTCCATCTTGCTTTGCTACACATCTCATTCGCATGGCATCACTTCCTGTATTCGCTTCTGTTAATCCCCAGGCTCCTATCCATTCTCCTGTTGCAAGTTTTGGTAAATACTTTTTCTTTTGTTCTTCGTTTCCAAATTGCATAATATGACCGGTGCAAAGCGAATTGTGAGCCGCCATGGAAAGTCCGATTGAACCGCAAACTTTTGATATTTCTACAATAGCAGTAACATATTCAAAATATCCTAAACCCGCTCCGCTATATTCGGTAGGTACAAGTAAGCCCATTAATCCGAGTTCTCCCATTTTTCTACAAAGATCAACAGGAAATATCTGTGCTTCGTCCCATATCATCATTTCAGGACGAATATGAGTAGCCGCAAATCTACGTACAGTTTCAGCAATCATTTTCTGATTTTCAGAGATTGAAAAATCCATCTTTGAATTAGTCAATGGTTTATTTTCAACTGAACCTTCGAGCGAAGTTTGATTTCCATTCATATTGTAAGATTTACTTAATCAAGCTTTAAATAGGGTACAAGTTTAAGAAAGTTTTCCTCAGTTATCAATGGCAATTGCTTAAGTTCTTCAATTGAATTAAAAGATTGATGTTGTTTTCTGTAATTACAAATTAAACCGGCAAGTTTACCTTTGATATAAGGGTGAGAAGCAAGAATGCCGAATGTATCCGTATTCAGATGAATGAAACGGATAGGAATTTTGTTTTTTATACCTATAGAAGGAATTAGCGATTGAAACAATGAATCGTTAATCCCCCAGACTTCTTTAATTTGTTCTGTTGAATAAAAACCACCCAGCTTTTCTCTGAATTTTATTATCCGGGAAGCGAGAACGGGACCTATGCCTTTTAGCTTTATTAAAATGACTGAGTCAGCAATATCTAAATTAACAAATTCGGAATCATACGTTTTTTTAATTTGTTGCCGGGAAGCAAAATGAATACTGTCGGGAAGCAAAATGTATGATTCTAATTCAAGGTATTTATTGTTTGAAATACAATACATTCTTTTGAAATCATTTTTGATTCTAAATTTTCCGCCGTGATTAATATAGTTTTTAATAACTTTAATTTGTTTTTCACTTATGCCTAATTGAAGCCATAAAGAATCAGGCAAACTATTTGGATTAAAATTAAAATATGATATTGGGTTAATTACTGAATCTATCTTATTTGATACAAAAACGCTTTCTGAATCATGCTTGTTTAATAATTCAAGCAGCGATGAAATAATTTTTTTATCGGGCAGCGCCAATGGCTTTGTCAAATTCCTTTGATAGAAAAGAAATAGTATTTGAATTATTAAAATACACGCAAGAAAAAAAGCACCGCGACGTTCTCTTGCTGAAAAATTAAAGTATTCCTTCCAGGAAGATTTGATTTTCTTCTTCTTCATTTTGAAGCGTAATTAACACTTCAAAAAAATCATTTTGATTCATTACCTGCAACCAATTCAAGCTGGTTTTTAATATAGGATAATCCTTCATAAAAGGAATGTGGATGAAAATCGAGTTCTTTAACAGCCTTATCAATTATAAATCCAGTAATTGGCGGTCGTTTAGCCGGCTGCTTTAGATCGGCTGAGCTTATTGGTTTTATAAAAGAACGGTCAAGTTTAAAAAAGTCGGCAACTATTTCAGCAATATCAAGAATATTCATTACTTCTCTTCCTGAAACATGATAGATACCAACGGCCTCCTTTAAAGCAGCAGAAATGCATGCATTGGCAAGGTCTTCAGCAAGAGTTGGAGAGCGAAACTGATCATTAATAACTGTTATAGATTTTTTATTTTTCAAAGAATTGATAACCCAAAGTACAATATTGGATCTGCTATTATCATCAACAACACCATAAATAATAATTGTTCGAAGAATAGCCCATTTCAATCCGCTTTTTTCAATTTTCTTTTCGGCTTCATATTTTGTAAGCGCATAATAACTTAAAGGGTCAACTTCATCACTTTCTACATAAGGTCCGGCAAGTCCGTTAAAAACAAAATCGGTAGAAAGTTGAATTAAATGTGTATTAAATTTACGGCAGCATTCGATAATGTATTCTACTGTATTTACATTCTGGAGCCAGGCTTCTTCTTTTTTTGTTTCGCATGCATCAACATTTGTCATTGCAGCTGTATTAATGATTGCGTCCGGCGAATATTTTTCAAAAATTCTAAAAAGTTCTTTTTGATTTGTCAAATCAAGAGATTCATAAATATATCCATCTTTGGCTTTCATCCGGTTTTCGCCTCTCGAAGTGCTAATACATCGAATGTCCTTTCGATTCCTTAATGCATAAATAATTTTCTGCCCGAGCAAGCCATTACTGCCCGTTACAAGTATCGTTTTCATAAAAACTCAATTTAGAATTTCTTTAAACCGCATAACTTGTTCAGAGGTGCCGAGGACGAATAATTTGGCATCTTGCATCATAATAGTCTCGGGGGGAGGATTGATTACATATTCTCCTTCAGCCGTTTTAAAACCAATGATATTTGCACCGGTTTTGTTTCTGATTTCTAGTTCGCGAATAGATTTATTTCTCATACTTTCAGGAAGACTGCTGTATAAAATTTCTTCCAGGCGAATATTAATTCTTCCTGTAATATGATCGATGAATTCTAAAACATCAGGTTTTGTAACCAAAGCAGCCATATGGGTTCCTCCAATTTTATCCGGCATGATTACATTATTTGCTCCAGCTCTTTTTAATTTATGTTCGGAAGCGTCATCAGAAGCACGGCTGATTATTTTTAAAGTAGGGTTTTTATCGCGGGCAGTAAGAACGACAAAAACATTAGCAGCATCACTTGGTAAAGCGGTAATGAGAGCCTTTGCTCTTTCCAAACCTGCTTCAGCAAGTACATCATCATTAGTTGCATCTCCTTCGATAAACAAGATATTTCCATCAGCCCTCATGCTATTAATAATATCAGGATTACTTTCTATAGCAACATATACTTCATTACCGGAGCTCAATTGTTCACATGCCTGCCTTCCGTTTCGGCCATAGCCACAAACGATGACGTGATTTTTTAGTTTTTGGATTTCTTTATTCACCTTATAATGTTTAAAATAAGTTTGAAATTCTCCTTCTATAATATAACGAGTAATAACTGAAATGGCATATGTAAAGGTTCCAATACTGAATATAATCAAAAAAGACGTAAATATTTTTCCGGATGCATCGAGTTCATTAACTTCTCTATAGCCAACGGTAGCAACGGTAATTACAGTCATAAAAAACGCATCCAGAAAAGAAAAGTCTTCTAAAAAATAATATCCAGTAACTCCTATTAGCATAACAATCAACATAAGGCCGATTGCTATATATAGCTTTTTAAAATAAGTAAGGTTTGTATATAGTTTTGATTTCATTCTTCTGTTTTCAAAAATAAAATGAAAAAGCCGATGAAATACAAATAATAAAATTATTTGTCAGGTATTATTTTAAACTATTGAACGTTTATTAAAGATCCCAAACAGAAGTCCGGCGTGCACGAACGTAATTTTTCATTTTCAGCCAAAATGCCAGAATCAAATAAATAATCAATGGTGAGCCGACGGTTAAAAAAGATGCATAAATAAAAAAAAGTCTGATCACAGATGTCTGCATATGTAAAAAATTACCAAGCCAGGAACAAACACCAAATGCTTGTCTTTCAAAAAAATCCCTAATAGCTATTATTATATTCATTACAAATAATATTAAATTTACTTTTCAATTTAAAGGTAATGAAAAAAAAACCTAATAATCAAAGGCTTTTCAATGGGTTTTTATTTCCAACAGCCACAATATAAGAAGGAAACCTGAGTTATTAACTTAAATACTATTTTGATTATGAACAGATTTATGTTTTTTCAAAACAACTTTTACTCTATTAAAACATATAATCATTTGTAAATTTATTCATCCGAATTTTATTTTTATCGTTTTACCAAAATTAATTTCCATTGGTCAAGGAAGCACATTAATTAAAGAATTTCCGATACTACAGGTTAAGCATTTCTTTTCGGAACAATGCACAATTTTTAGTTGAATTAACGCTTGTGAATCATAAGCTGAATGAGCTCCTACACCAACTTCTCCCCAGCGTTTTATAAGGTAATTGTCCTCCACAGGCAGCTGATTCAAGAAGCTGATTGCTATTTCGGTTAATTGGCTATTCCCAACATATTTTCCCCATGCATAAATAAAAGGAATACAAGTATTAATGAGTATATTATTAATTGAAAAAATTCCAAGATTTTTATTTTTAAAAGGTGAAACTTTGTTGAAATGATAATGTGTGTTCCAATATTCCGAAGCTTCAACTACAAGGGAAGCAGTGACTTTTTTTAATGATTTAGCATCCGTCAAATCACTAAAAAGAGCCGGACAATTCTTTAACAAAGCTGCAAATTGAGCCAGCCTTAAAGCAGGAAAATTAACTGGTCTCAATCGTAATAATTTCCAGCATGAAAAAGGTATATTTTTTAAAGAATATTTTTTAGATAAGTGTGAATATATTTCCTGAAGTTTTTTTGGATATTCTTCATTGAAATTTCCTGTTAACATTCCTGCTTGTCCAAATAATAGTGCTTCAATGTCAATAAGATGATCTCTTTCTTTTTTAATATATTTTAAAGGAAGACTCCTGGCAAGCATTTCAAAAGGCATAGCATTTAATTGAAATCCAAAATTTTTAGCCAGGTATTGATAAAAACATTCTTCCCAGTCTTCTTTATTTCCTTCAAGTGAAATAAAAATCTGTTGAGCCCTCTGTTCTAATCTCTCATTTATCATCTTCTCTTTAGTAATCTTCCATGTACTTTCATCCGTTTCATTTATTCGTGGCTGACAAGAAACCCAGCCTTTTGATCCAATCAAATGGAGGTAATTATCCCATAGATAAGATGGATATTTTTTTTTTAGTTCAATGGATGGAATTCGAGTACCATTCATTCGTAAAGTATTTGCATCATTTTCATTTACAACATGTAAAATACAGCTATCATACGAAGGATCTTTTTGATGATTATGTCTTTGCCAGTCTGATGCATGAATATGTATTTCAACATTTCCAGCCCATAAAGTACCGTCGATTCTTATTTGAGCATTAAAAAAATCCGGTCCTGCCCCGGTATTGTACATCCCCGGCCGCACAACTTCTATCATTGAACCATCATCTGTACGAAGATTGTTCGCATCGAAGAGACGGTATTGCCAAATATAATGGAGAAAAGCTTCTGTCATTTTGAGAAATTTTCCTCAAAGTAACAGCAGCTATTAGAAAAACCGGTTTATTAAATTAGACTTTCTAACAGTCTGCTCATTTCTCCCTGAACTTTTTTTGCTTCTTCAGCAGCACAATCAGCAAAATCTTCTCCGGAAGAAGCATAAATAATTTGACGGGATGAATTAACAATTAGACCGCATTTGGAATTAAAACCGGATTTTGAAATTTCCTGAAGACTCCCGCCTTGAGCACCGATGCCGGGGACGAGAAAAAAGTTATTTGGTGCAAGGAGTCGAATATCACGAAAGAGTTCAGGATGTGTAGCACCAACAACAAACATTAGCTGTTCTTCATTCCCCCATTTTTGTGCATGTTGAATAACATATTGATAAAGTTTGAGTTCCCGTTTTGATCCCGGAAAGCAAACTTCGGAAAGTTGAAAATCCATGGATCCGGCATTACTCGTTAATGCCAAAAGTATTACCCATTTTTCTTTAAAGCCCAAAAAAGGTAAAACAGAATCTTTACCCATATACGGTGTTACAGTAAGTGCATCGAAATTATAATATTCAAAAAAGGATTTTGCATACATCTGAGAAGTGTTCCCAATATCAGCTCTTTTCGCATCTGCGATAGTAAAAATTTCTTTCGGTATCTGAGTCAATGTTTTCTCCAAACTAATTAGTCCCGTTGGACCTGTAGATTCATAAAACGCCAGATTTGGCTTGTATGCGATACAGAATTCCTTAGTAGCGTCAATAATCTGTCTGTTAAATTCGAAGACAGGATCATCGTATTTAAGAAGATGAACCGGAATCTTACTTATGTCGGTATCGAGACCAATACATAAGTAGGACTTTTTCTTTTTGATTTGTTCGAAAAGTTGTTTGCTCGTCATTTCACGAAATTACCAATTGTAATCTTAATTTGTTTTAATTTGATGTAAGGAATATGAACAGATGAGAAAAGATTCAAAATACGAAATTGGTTATTAGGTTTTGAAATTCAAATAGTATAAACTTGTCAATTGCAGGCTTAAAAAAATATATTATGGCAGAAAATAATATTGAAAAAAAACTTTCTCTTTTTGACTCTACAGCAATAATTATAGGTTCTATGATTGGCTCAGGAATCTTCATTGTTTCAGCCGAGATTGCTCGTAAAGTTGAAACCCCCGGAATGCTTTTACTTGCATGGGTAATTACCGGAGTTATAACAATATTTGGGGCCTTGAGCTATGGTGAATTGGCAGCTGCAATGCCAAAAGCGGGTGGACAATATATTTATATTAAAGAAGCCTTCGGTCCATTATATAGTTTTCTTTATGGCTGGACATTATTTGCTGTAATTCAAACAGGAACAATTGCAGCCGTTGCAGTAGCTTTTGCAAAATTTACAGGTGTGTTCTTCCCTGCAATTTCAGGAAATAATCATGTTTTCGAAATCGGGCAATTTGCTATTAGTACGCAACAAGTCTTGGCAATCATGTTGATTATTTTTCTAAGCCTCTACAATTTCAGAGGTGTAAAAGCAGGGGCTTTACTTCAAAATATTTTTACTGTATCAAAAGTACTTGCACTTCTTTTATTAATCATTTTAGGAATTTATTTTGGTATGCATAGCATCAATGGACTGGCCAATTTTAAACCCGCATTTCCTGATGTAATCACTCTTACAACGATTGGAGTTTTTGGTGCGGCAATGACAGGCTCTCTGTTTTCAGCAGATGCATGGAATAATATCACTTTTACAGCAGGAGAAGTAAAAAATCCAAAAAAAAATCTTCCTCTGTCGCTTTTCCTTGGAACAGCTACGGTTATAACTATATACTTACTTGCCAACGTTGCATACATCTATGTATTGCCAATAGAAAAAATTCAGCATGCAGAAAATGACCGCGTTGCAACGTTGTTAATGGAAACGATTCTTGGTGATAGTGGAAAATTCTTTATGGCTGCAATGATAATGATATCAACTTTTGGCTGCCTTAATGGTTGCATATTTACAGCTGCAAGAGTATATTATGCAATGGCAAAAGACAAAATGTTTCTTAAACCTGCTGCCAAACTGAATAAAAACGGAGTGCCAGCGAATTCATTAACTATGCAATGTATTTGGGCTTGTCTACTTTGTTTCACAGGTACTTATGGCGATCTTTTGAATTATATAATGTTTGCTGTTATGCTATTCTATATTCTAACTATATCAGGATTATTTGTTCTACGAGTTAAAAAACCTGACATGGAAAGACCCTATAAAGCGTTTGGTTATCCTGTAATTCCAGCTATCTATATTTTACTTGCTTCTTTAGTTGCTTTAAATATGTTGATATATCAAAGTAAGTTTAGTATTTATGGATTAATAATAATTCTTACCGGCATACCAATATATTATCTCTTTAAAAAGAATGACAAAGCCGGAGATTTGAATATTTGAAAATAAGATAAATAAAAAACCCTCGTTATTAGCGAGGGTTTTTATTATGGAATAAAAATTAAGAATATTATCTTTTAATTTTAGTCTTTGGCTTGGCTCCAAGTCCTACTGGGCTACCAACGCGTGTCATAGCACAGCGAAAACCCAAATCATTAGTACTTTGATTTTCATCGGTAAAACGACGAACGCCCGGTGATAAGAAATAAGCACGGTCTCTCCAGGATCCGCCTTTATAAACGCGGGCTTTATCATTAATAAGTGAAGTGATTCCGTAATCATATTTAATATTTTCAGATTCATCAGCATCAAGGTAATTGATATTGTCTGCTTTAGTATAATTACGACGATCAGCACTTTCTTCAGGAGTAACTTCGCGGTATGGAAGACGACCTAAGCTATCTTTTTCTGCAATAGTTCCTTCTTCATCACGTTGAGGAGTAGAAAACACATTTCCACGGAAAGGATTAAAGTCACTTTTATCTTCAGGAGAAAGAGGACGGTAAACATCCATTACCCATTCATTAACATTTCCTGCCATGCAATATAAACCATAATCATTCGGCCAAAAAGAATGCACTGGAGCTGGAATATCAGCGTTATCATTTAAGAAACCAGCGGTACCCATATTATCACCGCGACCACGTTTGAAGTTGGCAAGCATTTGACCTTTATATTTCTCGTCTTTATTACGAACGATATGACCATTCCAAGGATATACTTTACGATCTGTTACGCGTTCATAGACAGTGGTACCAATTTGAGCAAGAGCGGCATATTCCCATTCTGCTTCTGTTGGGAGTCTATACCGCGGTAAAAGAATTCCATCTTCCATTCTTACTTTTCGGGTTCCATTGGTACCGGAACTTGGATTAAGATCTTGAAGATCACTTTTAACAAGACCTTCATATTGGCCTGCCAGATATGCTTCCGAATTAAAATTATCTTCATTGATCTGATTCGGATTTATTCGCATAATTCCCTCACGAACAAGTATTTGCTCATTTACACGGTCTGTTCTCCAGGCACAAAAATCACTCGCTTGTAGCCAGTTTACACCAACTACAGGATATTGTTGATAGGCCGGGTGTCGAAGATAAAGTTCAACAAGCGGTTCGTTATAGGCAAGCCTGTCACGCCATACTAATGTATCAGGTAATGCTTTTTTAAATACTTCAGGATAATCGGCCGCAAAAACTCGGGACAGCCAGTATAAATATTCTAAATAGTGAATATTAGCAACTTCTGTTTCATCAATATAAAAAGAACTTACGGTAACTCGACGAGGTATGTTATTCCAATCCCGAGTAATGTCTTGTTCTGTACGACCCATTGTAAAGGTTCCGCCTTCAACCAAAACGAGGCCGGGGCCGGTTTCCTGTTCATCATAAGGAACAACTTCAAATCCACCGTTTTTGGGATCATTGTAATTCCAACCGGTAACAGAAGATTTATCCTTGGTGCATGAAGCCATGAACAAGCATATACTAATTAGGAGGAGGCAATTCTGATTGATGGTTTTCATCATTTTTCTGGGAGATGGTTATATTGTTTTCTGAAACGAATGTCAAATGTATTTATTTTATTTTAAAAATCTAGAATGCCGGACATTTGATAGTCCTAAATCGTTTCTTTTTAGCATGACAACCTAATTGTAGTCCTAATGAAAGTTCGTGAGAACCTGCAGAAGTACTATAAAGTTTGGATACCGTTACATCATAACTATATCCGAATTTAAATATACCTTGTTGTAAGCCAATCAATGCTATAAAAGCATCACCTCCGCGATACCACAAACCAGCAACCAGCGGAGCTTTTGAGATATAAAAACCAATATTATATTGCTTGAAATCGCGTTGTTTCTGATAAATAAAATTAGGAGAAATATAGGTAGATCCATCTCGGCTACCTGCAATTGGAATAATAGCACCGGCATGAGCTGTAATCTTCATCGGAAGTTTACTTCCTTCAGCTGCTTTAATGTAAAATTCCTCCGGTTCAGTCAGGTGATTTATTGCAATTCCGCCATAATAACGGCTGCTATAACCTAAAATACCTGCAGAAAAATCCCAAAAACTTTTATTTGTATTTGGTCTGATTTCCTGTGTTTCATAAATGAAACCATAACGAGGATCAATCATGTCGCCAAAGGTTAGTTTATCCCAATCTACTTTCTTTTGAACATACGTTCCCTGCATTCCGAAACGAATAGAAAATTCACGGGTAACGTTTAGTTGATACGAATACATCCCACTAATATTAGTAGTTGTGAGCGTTGTTTCACCAGCCTTGTCATTCAAAAATAGTATTCCCAATCCGCCGCCGAGAGCTTCAACGTGCTGATCATAGGAAGCAGTATTTGTAACAAATGTTCCGGAAAGTGCTGGCCATTGATTTCGGTAATTGAGAGAAATCCGTGGACATCTGGTTGAGCCAGCAAAAGCAGGATTGAGATACAATGGATTCGCATAAAACTGAGTAAACTCAGGATCTTGCGCAAGCACAGTTCCGGATAATCCAACAAATACCAAAATCAGAAACTTCCTGAGCATTGGAGAGAATTTAGTCTTAGTAGTACGTGAGTAAAGATAGAGGGTTACGCAAGTATAAGCGGTCAAATAATCACAAACCTGAAGATTTGTAAGATTAAGTTACAATTTTAAACAATTTTTTGTTGTTTTTTTAAATTATTATTATTGAAAGATAGAAATTTTCATTTGAATCGAATGTCATAAGATTTTCATTTCTCTTATAAAACATAATTTATCTGTTATGTTTTAGAAAAATGGTTAATTATTTATCGGTAATTTCGCTGTTAAATAAAATATAGCGTAATAAAATCCGTTAAGAGAAAACCAACGAAAATTTATTACCTTTTCCTAACAAAAATATGTGTACCTACTATTACCTTAAAGGAGTAATTGTTTTTTTACTTTTTCCATTATTTTTATCTGCAGCAGAACCAAAATCTTATTCCATCGAATGGTTACCGGCTTATGAAAATAAAATTTCTGCTGAGGAAACTTTTCGATCACTAAATTTTACAGGCGCGTCCTTTGATGAGAACTATATGCCCCAATTTGTTGTCACACGATTGATGCCAACAAACATTTCAGATGTCAAAGCACAATTAATAAATATGGTAACTGAACCATTAGTTGAAATTGATCTGCTTCGAAACCCACAATTAATCGGATACGATTTCACTTTAGTTTCAAAAATTGTAAATCAAAAGAAGAAATCAATCGCCGCGATTTCGATATTACCCATTAGAAGAAATAATTCCGGAGGGTTTGATCGTCTTGTCTCATTTGATATAGAAATTCAACCTTTAAGTTCAGTTTCCAGAATTGCAACTGTTCATACATTTGGAACATCAAGTGTTCTTTCTCAGGGTGATTGGTATAAAATTGCAGTTACACAAACAGGAATTTATAAAATTGATTATTTATTTCTTAAATCATTGGGAATCGATGTTGATAATATTAATCCCGGAAATATAAAAATTTATGGCAATGGAGGCGGAATGCTGCCTTTTGCAAATAATAAATTTCGATATGATGATTTGCAGGAAAACAAAATAATTGTGTCAGGTGAAAATGATTCTCATTTCGATACACAGGACTACATTTTATTTTATGGAAACAATCAAACTCAATGGAAATTTGATCCCTCCACGAATCAATTTAATCATCAACTGAATCTTTATGCAGATACTACATATTATTTTCTGACAATCTCACCTTCTCCCGGCAACAATCGTATTCCAATTCGTAATTCCGTTACTGGTTCAAATGTTATGGTTACGTCATTTGATGATTATATTTATCATGAAGCAGAGCTATATAATTTTTTAAAATCGGGCAGAGAATGGTTTGGTGAATCAATGGATAATCTGAATAATAATATTTCTTTTCCAATTTCTATTCCGAATCTGAGTCTTATTGACACCATCCACTTTCGATCAACACTTGCAGGAAGATCAACTTATAGCGGTTCTAATTCTTTTTCTTTTTCTTTAAATGGCACCACCATTGGAACTCAGAATTTTACAAATGTTGGTACCGAAGTTTACGACAACTACCTATCTCCATTAGCAATAAATCGAAATTTTATAGCAAGCACATCTTTATTAAATTTAAAATTTGTTCTTAGTTCTTCAAATCCAAATTCACAAGGATGGTTAAATAATTTTGAAATAAATTTCCGTAGATCCCTGAATGCAAGTAATATGGGAAGTCAATTTACTTTCCGCGATCGGCTTTCTGTCGGTGCCGGGAACATAAGCGAATTCAGAATCACAGGTATAAATAATAATTATTCCGTTTGGGATATTACAGATCCAATTAACCCTATTTCTCAGGAATTAATTTATGCAAATGGAGTTTCCTCTTTCGCTGTAGCTTCTGATGTGATGAGAGAATTTATAGCCTTTGATGGACAAAATTATTTTAAACCTTTTTTCACCAGTAAAGTTGAAAATCAAAATTTACATGCGCTCGCTCAGGCAAAAATGATAATAGTTACGAATCCTTTGTTTCTTCAACAAGCTTATGATTTAGCAGATTTTCATCGCTCGCACGACAATCTTTCTGTAATTGTAGCGACAACACAACAGATATTTAATGAATTTTCGAGCGGATCGCAGGATGTTTCAGCTATTCGCGATTTCGTTAAAATGTTTTACGATAGGGCCGGAAGCGATACTTCATTATTGCCAAAATATCTTTTGTTATTCGGTGATGCCTCCTATGATAACAAGAACAGACTTTCAGGAAATACTAATTATGTTACATCATATCAATCTGCAGGGTCAATTAATCTTACTCAGTCATATATTTCTGATGACTTTTTTGGATTACTGGATGATAATGAAGGTACATGGGCAAGCGGTGAAATTGTCGATATTAGTATTGGAAGATTGCCTGTCAAAACTACATCCGAAGCTCAGGCTGCTGTCAATAAAATTAAACATTATGTAGCGGGAAACGGAGCCAGTACTGTGAACCCAACGTTAGGAAACTGGAGAAATACTGTAACATTTGTGGCAGACGACCAGGACCAGAATATTCATTTAAAACAAACAGATACACTTGCCAACCGAATCAAAAATTCTTATTCCACATTAAACGTTGATAAAATTTATTTGGATGCCTATAATCAGGAATCTACACCTGGCGGGCAACGTTATCCTGATGCTCACAAAGCCATTGTTGACAGAGTACAACGAGGTACATTATTTATGACTTATATAGGTCACGGTGGCGAGCTCGGTTGGACACATGAACGCACTCTTGAAGTTAACGATATAAACAGCTGGACAAATTTTGACAGACTAGCTGCATTTTTAACAGCGACATGTGAATTTACAAGAGTTGATGATCCATCGAGAAATTCTGCCGGTGAATTGGTATTTTTAAATCCAAATGGTGGTGGCATTTGCTTATTCACCACTTCAAGATTAGCTTTTTCCAGTTCTAATTTTAATTTGTGTCAGAAATTTTTTACACATGTTTTTGAAAAAATAGATGGGCAATTTCCAACATGTGGAGAAATCTTTGAGAGAACCAAAGTTGATTATTTTGCAGATCCATATGTAAGAAATTTTATTTTGATTGGAGATCCTGCAGTAAAACTTGCCAATCCTACTTATACAGTAAAAACAAAATCTTTGAATGGAATTGACATTACTCAACCGACAGATACACTTAAGGCATTAAGTAAGATTACCATTACCGGTGAAATACAGGATGATTCGGGTAATAAACTTACAAATTTCAATGGTACTATTTATCCAACCGTTTACGATAAAATGGTTACCTATTATACATTAGGTAATGACCGTTTTCAGCTTGATCCTTCTTTTGTACAGCCATTTTTACTTCAAAAAAATGTCATATACGGAGGTAAAGCAAGTGTTATAAATGGCGACTTTACTTTTACATTTGTTGTTCCAAAAGATATATCTTTTCAGTTTGGAAAAGGAAAATTAAGTTATTATGCTCATAATGGCCAGCAGGATGCTGCCGGTAGTGATTCAAGTATTGTCGTCGGAGGTGTTAAAAGCAGTAATTATTCAGATATGGAAGGACCAAAAATTCAACTATATATTAATGATGAAAAATTTGTTCGTGGCGGAATGACTGATAAAAATCCTGTTTTATATGCAATCGTTAAAGACAGTAGTGGAGTAAATACAGTTGGTACCGGTATTGGTCATGATATGGCAGCAGAAATGGACTCCAAAACAGAGAATAGATATATCTTGAATGATTATTTTGAAAATGATCTTGACAGCTATCAATCCGGAAAAGTGAGATACCCTTTTAAAAATCTTGAATCTGGTCCTCATACAATTAATTTTAAAGTTTGGGATGTGTATAATAATTCGAGCGAGGCAACAACCGATTTTATAGTCAGCGAAAGCGCTACTTTGGCCTTAGATCATGTATTAAATTATCCTAATCCCTTTACAACACATACTACTTTTATGTTTGAACATAATAGGCCTTATAGTCCGCTGGATGTTCAGGTACAGATTTTTACTGTTTCAGGAAAATTGATAAAAACTATTTCCGATAAAATAATTACGGATGGATACCGTTCTGACAAAATGCAATGGGATGGCCTCGATGATTTTGGCGATCGAATTGGAAAAGGGGTTTATATTTATAGGCTTCGGGTTAAAGCAAATGATGGGGAATATGCCGATAAATTTGAAAAAATGGTAATTCTTAGATAATCAAAACCAAAAATTTTTATTAACGTATATTACACGAATCACATTTAACTATAAAAATGCATTTAAAACTCACAAAGGCCTATTTACCAGCCATCGTTTTGTTATTTTCTGTAAAAAGTTCTTCGGCACAGCTTTCAACGTTCAAAGATTCTTTGCTGGGGCAGATAAATACGATAACAACTGCAGTCCCTTTCTTACAGATTGCGCCTGATTCAAGAGCAGGTGGAATGGGAGATTATGGTGTTGCAACTTCGCCGGATCCCAATTCTATTCATTGGAATGCTTCAAAACTAGCTTTCATTGAAAAATCCGGTGGTTTTTCAATATCCTATACCCCCTGGCTTCATGCACTGGTGAATGATATTAACCTCGCTTATATATCAGGATATAAAAAACTTAATAACGATCAGGCTATTGCAGGCTCATTGTTGTATTTCTCGTTGGGTAATATTGATTTTACCAATGAAGGAGGAGATAAATATGCAACATTTAATCCAAATGAATGGGCACTTGATCTTGCCTATGCCCGAAAGTTAGGTGAGAAAATCTCAGGTGGAATTGCTTTACGATACATTTATTCAAACCTTACCGGTGGTGTTGCAATAAGTAATGGAACAATTAATACACATGCAGGAACAACAGTTGCAGCGGATATTTCCGGATATTACCGTACAGACCTTGATTTATCCGATAAGAAATCTCTGTTGGCTTTAGGACTGAATATTTCAAATATTGGAGGTAAGGTTTCTTATACAGATACAAAAACGAAAGATTTCATTCCTACCAATTTCCGTTTTGGTTCAAACTTAAAAGTGGATCTTGACCAATACAATTCAATTGCTTTTGGAGCCGATTTTAACAAACTTCTGGTACCTACTCCACCGGTTTATGCAAAAGATGCTTCAGGAAATTTTATTATTGATGCTAACGGAAATAAAGAAATCGCTGCTGGAAAAGATCTAACCAATATTTCAGTGCCTTCAGCATTATTCAGTTCCTGGTCGGATGCACCGGCAGGATTCCCGGAAGAAATAAAAGAATTTACTTATTCAATTGGTGCCGAATACTGGTACGATAAACAATTTGCTATGCGTGCGGGCTATTTTCATGAAGCTTCGACGAAAGGAAACAGGAAATTTTTTACGGTTGGTGCCGGCATTAGATACAATGTATTTGGCTTTGATTTCGCTTACCTGATTCCAACTACTCAAAGAAATCCACTTGAAAATACATTACGTTTTACCTTACTCTTTGATTTTGATGGAATAAAAAACAGCAAAGAAGACAATAACAATTCTTCGGAATAATAAATTTTTAAAATATATTTGAAAGCGGATGAGATTTCATCCGCTTTTTTTATTTACTAAATTAATACTAATAAAATGAAAGTGGGTTTTGGTTTTGATGTTCACCGAATGGTAGAAGGTAGAAAATTTTACCTTGGTGGTATAGAAATATCTCATAGTAAAGGCGCTGAGGGTCATTCCGACGCTGATGTATTAATACATGCAATCTGCGATGCTTTATTGGGCGCCGCTAATCTTGGAGATATTGGCATCCATTTTCCTGACACCTCTCCCGAATATAAAAATATCGATAGTAAAGTTTTACTAAAAAAAGTTTGTGCATTATTAAAAAGTAAAAAATATTCAATTGGCAATATTGATTCAACTATTTGTCTTGAGAAACCTAAGATTTTTGAATACATTCCCGCTATGAAAAAAACATTGGCTGATGTAATGGAAATTGATGAAGAAAAAATATCTATTAAAGCAACAACCAGTGAAAAACTGGGCTTTGTCGGACGTGAAGAAGGAATAAGTTCTTATGCTGTAGTATTAATTGATCCGGAAAAATAGATTTATAAAAGTAGTAAGTAAAAAGCAACTGTATATTTTCATTGATTCATCAAATAAGAGATTTAGGATACAGGAACAGTTTCATTTTAATATTTTTAAATCAAAAATCTTGCTTTACGCATTTAAAAAGAATAAGTATAAGATATGCCGTAAATTAATTCGATGAAATTGGTTTTTCTTGTAATCTGACATAAAAGAAAAGGATTGAAACTATGGATGCGATTTAATTCGTAATTGATGCCAGTTTCATAACGAAAATCGGTTATGCCGGTTTCTTCTTTTACATTGTCAATTAAATAAAATATTTCAAAACTTACATAAGGAGAATATTTTTTTTTCAGGTCAATTTTTGCAGTTAATTTGCTTCTTAAAACCCATTCAGGAATTTTTCCGGTTTCACTTGAATTATAATCCGTGAATTGTTCCTGAATTCTTTCCCTTAAAGTAAAGGAAATAAATTTTACTTTTTCTTTCCAAGCAATGTCTGCATAAAACCGATGCCTTAAACTATAATAGTTTTCCTTATTGTTATTAATTAATCTGTAGTGTAAACCTACTTTTAGTTTTTTATTTAAGCTATAATCAAGGCCAATATCCGACAAAAGAAGATTGATCCTGGTTACATCATTACTCAAACGTAATTGCTCAGTTAAAGATCCTTCCAATTGCCGTGTAAAGTTTGATTGAAGAGTTACTCCTAACCATAAGCCAACATCATCAATTTGAGCAAGGCAGGAATATGGAGCTATTAAAGTTAAAAAGCAAAAAACAATTAGGGCAGAATTAAAACGTTTAAACACATTAAGATTTTTTATCAGATCGTCTTTCTTCGTAATAATAAATTTTAACGACTGCTACGTCTTTAAGGAAATCAATTCGTGTAACGGTTACTCTATGAATATTAAGTCCGGTACGGTTACGAAGATCCTGTAGCAATGCATCATAGTTCTCCGGCTTAATCATGTCAATATTTTCATATTGAACATTTTTAACCATTTCATTTCTAACAAGCCAGTTTCCATCAAGTGTATAGGTAAATCCGATAAGTATAGCATTTATAATTCCCAGTTCGAAATAAGTTGCTTTGCTCACTGCACAAATAAGTCCCATTGCAATAACAATAAAAAGGTAAGTCATGTCTTTTGTAGTGATGCCTTCGGTTCGGTAACGCAGCATAGAAAACACAGCAAATAAACCAAAAGCCGCTCCCATGGACATGTCTACCTTATTTAAAAGATAGGTAATAATGAAAATGATGATGTTAAATAAGAAGAATGTAAATAAGTAATCCTTCTTTTTATAAATTTTAAAATAAATAAATCTCACGAGTATTAACATTGAAACTATATCAATGAGAAGACGAAGGAAAAATTTATCTGATAGTTTATCGAATAATTCAAATTGGCTTATTGGATCGTTCATGATGCTTTTAGAAGTTTTTGAATATATAAAAGTGTGGGTTTAAAATTATTCTTTTTAATTGTATTGTTAAGGCTTATAACACCCAGGCAATATTTACTTATTGATTTCTCTTTTATACGATATTGCCTCATCAAAGAAATAAATGGGCTCTTATCCCGTGAACTGCCTTGTTTTACTTCGGCAATTACAAGTTGGTTTATAGGAATTGTCTGATGTTCATCAATGAATGTAAGCTTGGTGTCAATAGTAAGTCTTTCTTCGGAATGTTTGTTAACAAAGGTCATACGCCGGTAATTGACCCATAATTTTGATACCAGGCTGTCGGGATTAATGTTTGAAATATTTTTCACAAGTTCGTGCGAGCTATCGCAGATTTGATGAGAAATTTCGGGTCGTTTAATACGGTCTTTGATTGTTCTTCCTTTGCTGTTTTTAAATTTTACTTCAAAAAAATGAAGGTTTGATTCGACATATTTCCTCGCACGAAATTTATACCTGTTTACACCGCCGTTGTGGTGACGAAGGTAAAGATCGAAATTTTTTGTATCGAAATACAAGGTCTCGTAATGATTATACCTGAGTCCTTTAATATCTAAAACAAAATAATTTTCCTTCATCTGATCAAGAATCAAAGGAAGGATATCATCACGTAACATAAACTTAGTGTCAATCCGGTTTTGCAACTTGACATTATCCATTTGCTGCAGTGAAATAGGATCAAATTCACTCAATATTTCCTCGATCGATTTCAATTCAATAAAATTTTAATATTCGTATGTATTACGATCCTCCTTAATAAGTTTCCCGGAAGCATCAACATTTTTCTCCTGAACTATCATACCTTTTTTATCATAAACAAAAAAAGTTTTTTCAATTGGATTATTTGAAGCATCTAAACTAACCTCAGAAACTTTATCACCATTGGTATTATAACTTATTAATACCTTCTGTGTTACTTTACCAGTCGGATCTGCATGGATTTCTTCGATTCGATCTCCTTTTGCATTGTATTTATATGATTTTTTCTTTTTTAGTTTTCCGTCTTCAGTGAAAACCTGTTCTTCAATTTTATCTCCATTCTTATCAAAATTAGCTGTAAAATGACTTTTAACTTTGCCATCTTTATCATAGTTGATTTCTTCAACTAAATTTCCATTGCTGTCGAATTTTTGAAAAATGGCATCTACTGTTGCTTCTTTCCCATTTTCAATACTGGTATGAACCTGCCGATATGATTTAACCTTATTCTTCTTTAATTCTTTTTTACTCTGTGCATTCACAGATAAAATAGAAATAAAAAAAACAAACATTAGAAATATGCTTTTAAGTTTCATGAAAATCATTTTTTATTATCTAGAATAATCAGGACAGGAGCCTCTGTGGTTGAACCATTGGATGTAATTTCAACATCAATAAAAACAGGAATCTTTAATCCGGTCAGAAAGCCGCTTTTTGCTCCGGTAGAATCTTTAGAATAGGTAAACAATCTGTATTTCCCTTTCTGAAGATACTTAAATTCATAAGTACCATCAAAAGAGGTTTTAAAATTATCGTCATACGTAGAATGGTCAGCACCATAAATAATATAAGTATCTTGATTTGCAGACGGATATATTGCTAACGGAACTGGACTTTGAAAACCACCATCAAAATCGTGGACGATTACTTTTCCTTTAATCGTTGATGTTCCTCCGGGCCCTTCCGTCTTTTTACAGCCTGCGATAGAAAGACTTAAAACTAAACAAATGTAAATTGTCTGTGTTCTAAATTGAGTTAGGAACTTCATCTTAATATGTTTTAATTTTTGCAAAGATGAAAAATATTTTCTAGGATTAGATGTAGGTTCAATTAAGAATAAGTAATACGTATTTTTACATTGAGAGTTATAGAATCGTATTTTTAAATACCTAATAATATATTTCACTTATAAAACGAAAAATAATGCCTTGTATTGGGGATAATAATGCACTTTTTTAAAGTAATTACTTTATTCTCACTACATTTAACTCCTTAAATTATACTATGAAAAATATTGAAATCATCAGTCACCTTACAGAATATGAAAATCAGGAAGACCTAAACAAGGAAGACTTACAATTATTAAAGGAAGCAAAAGCAAGTATGGAAGATGCATATGCTCCTTATTCCCAGTTCCGGGTTGGTGCAGCTGTTTTGCTGGAGAATGGAATAATTATAAGAGGAAATAATCAGGAAAATGCTTCTTATCCAATTGGTTTATGCGCTGAAAGAGTGGCTATTTTTGCTGCCGGTGCCAATTACCCCGGAATAGCAATAAAAGCCATAGCTGTAACGGCTAGTTCCATTAATTTTCATGTTGATAAACCTGTTGCACCATGTGGTGCATGTCGTCAGGCCATTGCCGAGTACGAGCATCGGTATAAGAAGAATATCCATATGATTTTGGCAGGTGAGGAAGGCAAAGTAATAACCACTGAAAATATAGCAACTCTTTTACCTTTCCAGTTCAATGGCGATGATTTGAAATCCAAAGGAAAATGAACGCAATTGCTGAACTCTACCTTTTAGAGACTTTGAAAAACTTAAAAGGTCTTAAAAGCATAGCTGAAAAGGCTATTTCACAAATTAATAATGAAGAATTACATTTTAGCCCGGACAAAGAATCGAATTCAGTTGCCATAATAATGAAACATTTGGCTGGAAATATGTTGTCTCGGTTTACGAATTTTCTGACTACAGATGGAGAAAAGGAATGGAGGAAAAGGGATCAAGAGTTTATTGATGATAATCAAACGCAAGAGGAACTTTTTGAAACTTGGAACATTGGATGGGGATGTTTATTCGAGACGATTTCAAAATTACAACCGGAAGAACTTTCAAAGTTGATTTATATTCGAGGTGAGGAGCATACTGTATTACGTGCTTTAAATCGTCAACTTGTGCATTATGCTTATCATACAGGACAAATAATTTACATTTGTAAACAAATTCGGGAAACCGATTTCCAATCATTATCCATACCTCGCAGAAAACCATATAATTCAGCTTCATAACATCAAATTAAATCATAAAGTTTATGATTATTTTTCGCCGGCAATTTATTTTATTAAAAAGATTTTCTTTTCTGTTTTTTTTTATATTTCTTTTATCCTTGAAAATAAAAGCTCAACACAGTATACGTGATTCAATTATAACTTTTCCGATGATAGGTGCAACTTTTGCATACCAATTTCCGGGAGGAAATATTGCTGAAAGATTTGGTAATAATTATAATGTTGGATCAGTTTTTCAATGGAAATTACACAGGAATTGGATTATTGGTATTGAAGGTAGTTTTCTTTTTGGTGATAACGTTAAAGAAAGAAATATTCTAGATAAATATTTTACTCCTGATGGAAATATTATAAATGGAAACGGGCAATATTCAACAGTATCACTTTCAGAACGGGGATTTAAAATAGAAATAAAAGGTGGAAAAATTATTCCATTGATAGGGCCTAATAAAAATTCAGGCTTGTTAACCACTTTGGGAATTGGCTATCTTCAGCATAAAATTTTAATAGAGACACCAGATAGTCCGATACCCTATCTAGAAGGTGAATATCGCAAAGGTTATGATCGATTATGTTCAGGAATTTCAATTTCAGAATTTTTAGGTTATAGTAATTTTAGTAATAATAAATTAATAAATTTTTATTTTGGCTTCGAATTCACCCAAGCCTTTACAAAAAACAGAAGAGTATTAAATTTTGATACTGGACAACGCGATAATAATTCACGGATTGATCTTTTAACAGGGTTAAGGATAGGATGGGTTTTCCCAATATATAAGCAGATTGCGGATAAAATATATTTCAATTGATATTGTGCGGACTCTTTATGATTTCATACTTTACCTTTATCATTCTTTAATTGGACTGTCTGCTTTTCTCGGAAATCCAAAAGCTAAACTATGGATTCAAGGAAGAAAAAACTGGGAAGAAAAAATTGCAACTGTATTATCTAATGCAGGAAAGAAACGTATTTGGTTTCATTGCGCTTCATTAGGAGAATTTGAGCAAGGAAGGCCATTGATTGAAAAAATAAAAGCAAATGACCCTTCCATATTTATAATATTAAGTTTTTTTTCTCCATCCGGTTTTGAGCTTAGAAAAAATTATCCTATGGCAGACCTGGTATGCTATCTTCCGATCGATACAAAAAATAATGCTAAGAAATTCTTATCACTTATATCGCCATCTTACATTGTTTTTATTAAATATGAATTCTGGTTTCATTATTTTGAAGAAGCGAAACGTAATAAAATTCCACTTTTTATTGTTTCAGTAATTTTCAGGCGAAGGCAGATTTTTTTTAAATGGTATGGGACTTTTTATAGAAATATTCTTAAAAATGTAACTCATTTTTTTGTTCAGGATGGAAATTCAGCAAAGCTATTATCGGGTCTTAAATTTAATAATGTAACTATTTCCGGAGATACAAGATTCGACAGAGTATATTCAATTAAATTAGAAGAAAATAAAATTCCCTTAATTGAGAGATTCAAACAAAATACTAATTTATTTATAGCAGGAAGTACATGGATAGAAGATGAAAAAATCATTCTACCTTCTTTAAATTTATTAAAATTAAATAATTTTAAATTCATAATCGCTCCTCATGAAGTAAATGAAAATAGAATCAAAGAATTAATAACAAATCTTTCTAAATACTTCAGTCCTTCGGAAATAATTTGTTATTCTTCCAAAACAAATCCTGAAAAAGCCAAAATATTGATAATTGACAATATAGGAATTCTATCATCGGCCTACCGTTATGGAAGTATTGTATGGATTGGAGGAGGCTTTGGAAAAGGCATCCATAATATCCTTGAAGCAGCAGTATTTGGAATGCCTGTAATCTTTGGACCTAATTATAAAAAATTCAATGAAGCAGAAGAATTAATTTCCAAAGGAGCTGCCTTTACAGTTAGAAATTCAGATCAGCTAACAAAAGTACTGACAGGAATTGTAAATAATGAACAAAAACTAAAAGAATGCGCTTTGATTTCCTCCCAATACATAAAATCAAAAGTAGGTGCAACAGAAAAAATAATTTCAAAACTTTCTGATTTAATAAAATACATAAAACATTAATTAAAATGTTCCGATATATTATTTTCATATTACTGTTTTCAATTGAAAATAATTTTAATCAAAGTAATTTTTATTACAGCAATACCGGTACAATACTATTCCGTTCAGAAGCGCAACAGGAACTTATTAAAGCTTCATCATCAGATCTAATTGGTTTGCTTGATATTCAAAAAAAGACATTTATTTTTAAAGTTATAATAAGATCTTTTCATGGATTTAACAGCGCACTACAGCAAGAGCATTTTAATGAAAAGTATTTAGAATCAGAAAAATTTCCTGAAGCTTATTTCAATGGAAAAATAATCGAAGATGCAGATCTTTCTGTTGATGGAACATATGATTTGAGGGCAAAGGGTAAACTTCAAATACATGGAGTTGAAATGGAAAGAATTATTCGTAGTAAAGCAGTTGTAAAAAATAACATTATCACCATTGAATCACAATTTAGTATTTTATTATCTGATCATTCTATAAAAATACCTAAAATTGTTCATGAAAAAATTGCAAGTGAAATTATAGTAGTAATAAAAATTGAGTTAATTAGAAAAGATAAAATTGAAAATTAAAATCCCTATTAAATTACTTACTGGTTTTGTTTTTTGTTTTTTTTGGTGCTCGGTACTCGGTCAACAACCGGTATTTAAATCATTTGATATCCGTTCGGAAAATAACCGTCCACGTATATTAAAATTATTAACAGATCATAATGGAAGAATCTGGGTTGGAACAGATAATGGGATTTTTACTTTTGATGGAATAAATTTTACAAAAATTTACAGTGTTGATACTTCCAAATCTACCATAAGCGCTCTCTTTGAAGATAAATCATTTTCTGTTTGGGCTGGATTTTCCAATGGTAAAATTATTTGTATTAAAAACCAAAGTAAAATTCCATTTTCTCCGTCAGAAGGGTTTCCGAAAGTTGCAATAAGTGCTTTTAATGAAGATGATGCCGGAAGAATTTATTTTTCTACCAAAGGAGAAGGAATATATTATATCGAGAATAAACATATATATAATATTAATCATGATAATGGATTGAGTGATGATTATTGTTATGATATGATAAAATTTCCTGATCAACGGATGTGTGTTGCTACTGATGCAGGACTTAACTTTATCAATATAAATAATGGTAAACAAACAATAACCAAATTTGGAACTGCAGAAGGTTTACCCGACGATATAGTTAGAACACTAAATTTTGATAAAAATGAAATTCTTTGGATTGGGTTTCAAGATAAAGGGATTGCACGATATGATTTCAAAAATAATTTATTGACAACAAGTAATCTAAAAGATATTTGGAAGTATGGCCAGGTTAATGATATTTTGAGAGTTGACGATCTGATTTATGTCGCTACAGAGGATAAAGGAATTATTATTATAGATTCAAATGGTACATTAAGTGAATTAAACCTTGATAATAACCGAACAATAAAATCAAACAATTTACTTCTTGATGATGAAAATAATGTTTGGATAGCCGAATCAATTCACTTATACAGAACCAGTGGAAATAAGATTTCATTTATTCCATTGGTAGGAAAAAAAGAATTAAAATTTATTCATTGTATTACGAGTGATAAACAAGGGAATATATGGTTTAGTCCTGATCAAAACCTAGGTCAGATTTCCCGTTTAGTAGATGGGAAATTAAATTATAAGGAATATTCGATACTTAATAAACACATTGACATTGTTACACTATATGTTGACCCATACGGTTTCATTTGGATAGGAACTATGGGTGCAGGTTTATATAGGTTTAATCCCACGAATGGAAATGTTAGAAAAATAACTGAAAAAACAAATGCGACAAACTCAAGTATACTATCGATTAATGGCAATGGAAATATTGTTTGGGTAGCAGGTTTTAATTCAGTCATGAAGTTTGTTATTAAAGATAAAGGTAATTCTGAAAATGCCATTATTTTTTTAGAACCTGCATTTTCTAAAAGCAAATTACTAAGTGATTATGTATATTCTGTTTTTATTGATTCTAAAGGAAGAACGTGGTTTGGAACAGACGGCAGTGGCGTTTATTATTATGATGGAATAAATCTTAAAAATATACCAGTTATTGAAAACGCTGTACACAGTTTTACGGAGGATAAAAAAGGGCGTATTTGGTTTTCATTAGCAGATGGAGGACTTCAGTATCTTGACAATGATGAGAAGGTTTATAAATTTCAGACAAAAGATGGTTTATCAGATCCATCGCCTACTTCATTACTTTGCACGAAAACAGGAAATATAATTATTGTTAATGCCAATGGATTTGATGTATTAAATCCGGAGACAAAGAATATAATTTACCATTCTTCTGAAGAAAATCTGGCTGATTTAAACTGTGATCTTAATTCTATTGCTTTATCTCCAGATAGTAATGTATGGATTGGCACGGAGCGTGGAATAATTCAATACAGGCCAACGTATGAAATGCAAATACAAAGACCGAAGATTGTTTTAAAATCGGTTTCATTATTTCTTGAACCAATCGATTTCCTTAAAAAAAATAAATTTAATTCTGATGAGAATAATTTACGCTTTGATTTTGATGGGCTTTGGTATATAGATCCACAAAGAATTAATTACTTGTTTTTGCTTGAAGGTTATTCTACAAAATGGGAAAGTACCAAAGATCACACAATTACTTTTCCGAAATTGCCACCCGGAAAATATACATTCCATATAAAAGCGTCATTAAATAATAATTTTGAAAATATTGAAGAAGCATCGTATGCATTTGTAATAATGGCTCCGATTTGGCAACGTTGGTGGTTTAGAATTTTAATTGCAGGGATAATTTCCTTAATTATTCTATTTATAATAAAAAGAAGAGAAAATCGATTAAGGAAATTCGAGCGATTGCAAAAAGAAAAAATTGAATTTCAGTTTGAAACTTTAAAAAGCCAGGTAAATCCACACTTCCTGTTTAATAGTTTTAATACACTTATTTCGGTCATTGAAGAAACTCCCAAGAATGCCGTAGAATATGTAGAAAGGCTTTCAGAATTTTTCAGGAACATTATTACTTTCAGAGATAAAAACCTGATAAGTGTAGCTGAAGAATTAAAATTACTAGATACCTATATCTTTATTCAGAAAAAAAGATACGGTAACAATCTTAGGCTTGAAATTAAATTGGATGAAAATACCAGTAAAATAAATTGCATAGCTCCTCTTACACTACAGTTACTTGCAGAAAACGCAATTAAGCATAATGCCATCTCAAATGAAAGTCCTTTGGTAATTACAATTAATTCCGAAAATAGCAAATTGCAAATAAGTAATAATATAAATTTAAAAATTGCAAAAGAAAGATCTACCGGATTCGGCCTTCAAAATATTAAAAGCAGGTATGAGCTGCTTACTGATGAAAAGATTGAAATTATTCAGGAGAAAAATAAATTTATAGTTAAAATTCCATTAATAAATTCCAAACATGAACATACTGATAATTGAAGACGAAGAACCAGCCGTTCAAAGACTCAAAAAAATCCTTTTAGAAATTGAACCCGAATCAAAAATTCTGGATGTTCTGGTAAGTGTTCGATCAGCTATTGAATGGTTTAAAACTCATGCGGCACCTGACATCATTTTACTAGATATTAATTTAGCTGATGGATCTAGTTTTCAAATTTTTCCAGAAATAAATGTTGAATCACCGATAATATTTATAACTGCTTTTGATGAATTTGCCATTCAGGCCTTTAAATTAAATAGTGTTGAATATTTGTTAAAGCCTGTAAAGAAAGAAGAACTTGTAGCAGCCATTAATAAATACAAAAAGCTGCATTCAAATAAATCAACGATACCCGATTTGAAAATGTTAATCGAAACTATACAGAAAAAACAAGAGCTCTTTAAAAAAAGATTTCTAATCCGCTTTGGTGAACATATTAAAGCAATAGATATAGATCAGGTAGCTTATTTTTATACTGAAGAAAAAATAAATTTTCTTAAAACTAAAGACGACCATACCTATCCGGTAGAATATAATCTTGACAAACTTGAAACAATGCTGGATTCCGAACGATTTTTTAGAATAAACCGTCAGTTTATTATCAGTATTGATTCCATCGTAGAAATGTTTTCATTTTCCAAATCAAGGGTAAAAGTAAATTTGAAACCTGCTATCAAAATGGATACTATAGTAAGCACCGAACGTTCCCCACATTTTAAAGAATGGTTATCAGGAAAAGAATAAGATTTTTCCCATTCAGTTCGTAATACTTCCCATTCAGCTACTTTAATTTTCCATGGCTTTTACCTATAAGTATATTTGTTCCGGAATGTTAAAAAAGAAGATTATATTTATAGATGCAGCACTGGCAGGGATACTATTCCTTATGGTTATGCTAATGTTGATCCTTTCCACTTAAAAGCATTTTACAGATTGGAATCTTACAATTTAATGACAATTAGAGTACCTAATATTTAAAAAACAATATAAAATATTACAATGTATTAAATTATGCCGATATTCTAAATATTCTACCACGACAATCGTTATATTTAGATTAGAAATGTTACCTAGCACTATAACTTCAATATTGAACTAAAAGAAGATGACTCAACAATTTATTTTATCAAGTTTCATTTATAACACAATTTCGTCTCATAGCATTACATTGAAATCGCTTATTATTTAATAATGCATAATCAAAAAAGTACTTCACAATTTTCACAGAATCAAAAACGATCTTCGACCTTAATGATGAAAAAAATAATTTTGTCAACAGGACTAGCACTTTCAACAGGATTGGGATTTGCGTATTATTTATACAACAAACCTCATCAGGGAATTTCAAATGAGACTCCGGCATTTGTGCTTAAAGCAGAAACACTTGTTAGCGAATATGATGTTGATGAGAAAAAAGCAAATGCAAAATATTTAGGAAAAATAGTAGAAGTATCAGGTATTGTTTCTGAGAAAACCAAAGACAGAACCGGCAACTACAATGTAACACTGCAAGGACCGGATCTGGCAGGGATAGGATGTGAATTTGAAAATAAAGTCCAAAATAAGTTGGCAAGTCTCAAAGAGGGTCAGGAAGTAAAAATTAAAGGAATTTGTACGGGAGTTTTAATGGATGTTGTTCTAGTAGATTGTGTAATTGAAAATAACGATTAAACTAAAAGAGTAAACAAATTAAATGAGAAAAATAATATTATCCGTTGTATTGTTGATTACTGTTTATTCAGTAAGTGGGCAGACTCGATATTTTACAAAAAACGGAAAAGTCTTTTTCAGTGCAACATCATCATTGGAAAAGATTGAAGCAACGAATGAAAAAGCAACAAGTATAATTGATGTTTCTACAGGAACTATTGAATTTGCAGTACTAATGAGAGCCTTTAATTTTGAAAAGGCATTGATGCAAGAACACTTCAATGAAAACTATGCTGAATCAGAAAAATATCCAAAAGCTGTTTTTAAAGGAACGATTACAAATATTAAATCAGTTGATAGAAATAAAAACGGTAATTATCCGGTAAAAGTAAAAGGAATGTTTACCCTACATGGAGAAACAAAAGAAGTTATAGTGGATTGTACATTGACTGTAAAAGACGGAAATATTATCGCAGGAAAATCACAATTTAAAATACTCTTAGAAGATTATAAAATAGAAATCCCTTCACTTGTTAAGGATAAAATTTCAAAAGACGTTCAAATAGATTTAGATCTGAATTACGAGCTATATAAGCCTTCTTAAAAATAACATGTGTGTTCATGTGGTAAGCCCTTTTGACGGAAATTTAAAACTTCCTGTTGAAGGGGTTTTTTTTATTTTATTCCAAGAGAATCTAAATAATCTATTGAAAAAATATCTGATGATGGCGGCAACATTAATAGGATAAAAATTAAAAGAAGGCGCGGAAAGTAATATTGTAAATCCCACATAGGTTTCATACAACTAAAAATAAAAGCTACAAAAACCATATTGCCTGCCAAAAAAAACAGTGACATATTTTTAAATAATCCAAAAAATAAAAATAATCCGCAAACTAATTCAATGATTGATGAAATTCCAATAGCCGGTTTTAAAAGAAATGACGGAATATGAATTTTACATAATGGTTCACTAAAAGTCCTGACAACATTATTAAGCTTAACATTAAAAAGCTTATCGTACCCCTGAAAAAAAAACAAGATGCCGGTAACTGTCCTAAGTAATAAAATGGCAATTGCATTATTGAATAACTCAGTAAACATAATTTAAATTTATTTTTTTAAAATGCTTCTTTCAAAATTACATAAATTCCACTACTTTTTTTACTAAATCCGAAATCTAACCTTAAATTTAATTTTTCCTTTTCCTGAAGTACCAATCTTAGACCAAGACCATATGCATAATGGAAATCAGAAAGTCTAAAATTATTAACATGATTACTCACTTGTCCTGCCGAAACAAAACCTGTTACTCCAAATCGCCAGAATAAATATTGACGCATTTCAGACTGAATAGCAAACATATTCTGATCCGTATAGCGCCCTTTGTACAATCCTCTCATCATTTCAGTACCTCCAAGCATTGAAAGATACCGGATCGGGGTTGGACCATGATTCGCTTTTCCTATTGCTTGAAAACCTAATACCCGATTCCTTCCTGCAGGCATAAATTTTCTTATATCCAACAAATAGCTTGAAAAATCAAAATTACTACCTAACTGTTCAGTAAACCGTGTCAAATTAACTTCGGCAAAAACGCCAAGACTTGGAGAATATGAATTATTGCGGGTATCCCAGGTAAATAGTATTCCTGCACCTGAAGTCAGGCCGCCATTGGTGCCTTTTATTTTCTGCGAATCAAAAACGCCACCGTCTACATATGAAAAATCAGTTATATTTTGTAATTCAAGGCTAGCACCTATAAATAAATTTTTATATAATTTAATAATATATTGCGGGTTAAAAAATACCTGTTTTAATGCATAGTCCTCTTTTGTAAAATCAGTTGCATTGTTTCCCAATCCCCAGAATTTATCAGGATAATTACTGAAAGAACCCTGAAATCGAAAAATCCCTTTTTCTTCAGGAAAAAAAATAGTTGAACCGAGGACTATTACAGTTTGTTCACGAAGTGTATACAAGAATAGCAGATTAATATCCGAGGTTCTTATTTTATCATCATCTTTTTTTGACTTAAAAAAAAAAGCTCCGGCGCCGCCAAAACCCCAACTGGTTTCAGGTGAACGAATAATAAAAGGAAAAGCAAGCGTACGGGAAGACACACCTTTTGGAAGAGTATCGTCCAATGCTGCAAGACAACTATTATGAAAAAAGTAAAAAATAATGAAAATACAGATCCATTTCATAAATCGTTCGCAATATAAGCGTTCGAAGTCATAAAGACGACGACTCCAAAATGATATCTTTTCGGTCCTGAAAACAATCTGAATATTTCAAATAAAAAATACAGAATTACGTTTAAGTTTAATGAGGATATATATTTTTCCAATAATAATATTTTCCATCCCTTTGTTAATGTATTCCCAAACCATTCCGGAAATCAATGGTATAACAGCAGAGAATAAGCAAATAAAAATTCCACAGGAATTAAGAGGGAAATATTCCTTGCTTTGTTTTGCTTCTTCGCAAAAAGCTCAAGCCGATCTTGAAAGCTGGCTAAACCCAATTTATCAAAAATTTATTGCAAAGACAGGATTAATGGATGATGCTTATGATTTAAATTTATTTTTTATTCCAATTGTAACAATTTCCAATACTGCATTTGCAAATTCCATGAAAAAAAAATTTATGGAAAATACACAAGCTGATTTACTTCCTAATATATTATTTTGCCGGGGAAATGAGGAAGAAATTCTTCAAAAGTTAAATATGCTGAAAAGCGATATACCCTATTTTATTTTACTTGATAAAAACGCAAAAATTATCTATCGCACAAGCGGGAGATATACAGAAGAAAAATTTGACGCTATTGATGAATTAATTGAAATGTGAAAAATAGAGACAAGAATTAAGAGACAAGAGTCAAGAAAATGGGGTTAAGTTTCATAATACATTTTAATAATCAATTTCTTTAGACGCAATCTCAAAAAATAACATATTAAAATTTCGACAATATAAAAGATTCAAATATGCAGACTTTAAACCTTAAAGCATTAAATTTATTTATGAAATGGTTTCTAGTTAAAATTGCTAAATAATTGATTTTCCATGTGTCTTATTTATTAGCCATTTTTCTAATGATGGAAAGGAATGAATAATGCTTAAGGAAGCGGCAGTAAGATTTTTATTTCCATAAATTTCCTGTAACGTTCTACCCCAGAACAGGCGACTGGAAAAAGTTGCTTTCCACTTTTTAGCATAATAATTTTCAATCTTCAATCTTTGCAATGCATTAATATTATTTCCCTGAACTAAATTATCAATTAGAATTTCGGATAAAATTTTTGCACCATGAATGGCCATAGACATTCCATTACCACACAAAGGAGTAATTAAACCAGCAGCATCACCGCAAAGAAAAATATGCTCTTCAATACAAGTTTTATCAGTAAACGAAATTTCATTAATTACTTCAGGCTGTTCATTTATAAAAAAAGATTTTTCAAATATAGAGCGGATATTTGGATTGGAGAATAGAATCTTTTCTTCCAATTCCCGGATATTTTTAAAATTATCATTTTTTTTTCGTTTGTACAAATAACATAAGTTGTATTTATCATCTTCTATTTTTACAATTCCGCAATATCCTCCTGAAAAATTATCAAGACCTATTTCATTTATTGGATAATTCAATTTAATATGATACTTAACACCTAAATAACCTGTATGTTTATTAATAAAAATACGGTTTAATTTTTTATCGAGTAAATCCCTTTTTCCATAGCTCCCAATTACAAATCGTGATTTAAATAAACCGACCGAAGAAGAGATTGAAAATATATCCTCATTAAAAATTATATCATTAACCCGGCAATTTTCCAAAAGTAAAGTTCCTGATTTTTGTGAAATTTCTGAAAGTGAATGATCCATGGTAAATCTGCTAATGCCAAATCCTCCCATGACAAGATCAACAAAAATATTTTTTCCGGAAGGAGCTGATATACGTAATTTATCTATCCGAGAAGCATTGTATTTAAAAGGATCAAAACCTAATGTGTTTAGAAAACCAATAACTTCATTACTTACATATTCGCCACAGACTTTATTAAACGGATAAGATTTTTTTTCCAGAAGTAATATTTTAAACCCATTACGCGACAACATGATTGAACAAACCAGTCCCGCCAGCCCTCCGCCAACAATTATTACATCATAGATTGTCGAATCAATATTCAGATAAGATTTTTCCTGCGTCAATTCTTAAAAAATTTATTAAAATAAATTATCAATTACAATATTAATTTAATATTTAGAATTTCATGAACTTTGTTCTGTACTTTAATAAAAAGATTACGTAACTTTTAAAATCATCGATTCCATTGTTAATCCGGGACCAAAAGCACAAGACAGAATATTTTTACCGGAATCATCTTTTGTAAGTTTTTCAAAATATTTTTTGAGCACGAAGAATATGGTAACTGATGACATGTTTCCATATTCTTTTAAAACATTGTAAGAATAGGAGTTATCCTTTTTGGAAATATTCAGTGCTTTTTCGCATGCTTCAAGAATTTTTATTCCACCCGGATGCAATGCATACCAATCAATATTCTTCTGATTTAAGCCTGCCTTTTCAAAAAGTTTATTGATTAGTCTTGCGATGTTTTTTTGAATAAGGGCTGGGACATACGTACTTAATTTTAAATCGAAACCAAAATCGCCAATCCGCCAGGCCATTTCGTCGATACCAGATGGTTCATATTCAGAGTAAAATTTATCGAGGATTAAACCAGTATTTTGATGATCGACATTATTATCCGAAGAGGTAATTATAGCAGCTGCTGCTCCGTCACCAAAAATAGCATTGGCGATTAACTGGTCTTGAGACATACTTTTTTGATAGTGTATTGTACAAATTTCAATTCCACAAAGTAATACAACGGCATCTTTTTGAGAAGTTACTATATATTTGGCCATTCTCAAGGCATTGATTCCGGCATAACAACCCATGAAGTTAATACATGTTCGTTCAATGCTTCGATTGAGTCCAAGTTTTTCAATAAGGCTGATATCGACACCGGGAGCTGACATGCCTGTACAACTAAATGTTATGAGATGAGTTATTTGCAAGGAATTTAAAGAGAAATTTTTTAAACAATCCTTTACGGCTTCACAACAAAGGTCGGTAGCAAAAGAATCGAATATCTCCATACGACGAGAAATTGACACCTGTTCAGATTTACCGGCGGGATGAAAAATTTTATTTTCCGGAGCATCAATATTGCCAAATTCCTCCAAAACACTGTGTCGCGATGATATTCCACTATTTCGGTACACACTTCTTAATAAAAGTCTTTCACCACGACTTATTCCATTAGCCGATTCAAGAATATAATGATGAAGTTCCTGAGAAATTTTAAAAGGAGGCACTGCAGTCCCGATCGATTGAATAATAGCAGAATTGAGCAATGTGTCTATAAATTATATATTTTGCAATTTACTAAAATCATTTTGATTGCTTTGCATTTTTTAATTTTATTATGTGGGTAATCCAATTAAGTATTACCCAAACTGATACCATACCTAAATACAGAATTAAATGAAAAATATATTACTGCATTTAAGATTGCCTTTCTCTTATTTTTTATTACCTGTTTTTATTTTTGGTATAGCTCAATCTAAACATATTGACATTTTCAATTCGGTAATTCTATTTATCACATTGCACTTTTTAATTTATCCGGCCAGTAATGCTTATAACAGTTACATGGATAAAGATGTTGGGAGTATAGGCGGATTAAAAAATCCACCTCCGGTTTCTAAAGGTGTTTACTTAGCAAGCATAGTACTAGACGTTGTTGGATTATTAATGTCATTATTAATCAATATTAAAATGTTGTTATTGATTCTCGTTTATATTTCTGTTTCAAAAGCATACAGTTGGGGAAAAATAAGATTGAAAAAATATTCAATAATAGGATGGTTGTCTGTAATTATATTTCAAGGAGGTTATACATTTTTGCTTGTGAGTATGGCATCTGAAAATAATTTTACATTAAGCTGGTTTAATTTTCAAAAAATTGAAGGAATAGTATTATCCACAATGCTTATTGGGGCTTATTATCCATTAACACAAATTTACCAGCATGACGAAGATAGCCAAAGAGGGGATTTCACGATTAGTTATCGTTTAGGAATACAGGGAACTTTTATTTTTTCAGTTATTATGTTTTTAATATCATTTGTTATAGCCTATCATTATTTTAATAAATATTTTGATTCTTTTCAATTTTATATTTTTGGACTATGTCTTACTCCTGCAATTATTTATTTTTTGTATTGGTTTATTAAAGCAATAAAAAACAAAAAAGCGGCAGATTTTACTCATACAATGAGAATGACATTTTTATCTTCGACTTGTTTATTAATTGCTTTTATGATTTTATTTTATCTTAATCATTATTCGAAATATTTTTAAAAAAAAGTACAATCAGCAAAAATCTTATTTTGTAATGAATTGCTTCTAGGTTTTAAATAAGGCAGGTTTCTTAATTGAGTTGAATTGTTCAAAAAACTTCTAATTATATCTATAATATTAAAATAAACCATAAAAGGTATAAAATACTTACAGAAATTAAAATTATATAATGAAAGGTTTTAGTTAAAAACGATTGAAATTTTCAGAAAAAATGACTGAATTATCAAAAATTCTATAAATAACAGGACTTTCTAAATGACCAATAATTCCAAAACAGAGGATTTTTATGAAAAGCTTACAAATGTAATTTACCAGTACAAAGCCAATTATTTTAAATAAGATATAAGCGTAAAATTCGGTGGATTAAAATCAATAAAATAAAAATGGGATATTACCTACCACCAAAATCGTATCTTAGGCCAAAGCCAAGAGTAAATTTAAAACAAAAAGCAATAGCAATAACTGCAGCCAGTATTATGCTATTAGTTTCTGGAATTATTTTTACGACATTTCATTTTGAAAGCATTAATGCTAATGCTAATGTAGAAGTTAAAAATAAAAAAACCGAAGTGATTATACCTATTCCTTTGGTTAATACTAATCCTGTAATTGCAGAAAGAGAACATATTATTGAAGGTGATATGCGATTTCCTGTTCAGCTTGCATATTTCAAAGTTATTAAAGAAATACATTTCATTGAATTGAAGTGGTCAACGACGTTGGAATATAAAAACCAATATTTTATTATCGAAAAATCCAGTAACGGAACTAATTTTAAGGAACTAGGAACTGTAGAAAGTAAAAAAAGTAATGAAAAGAGCTCTGATTATTCATTTGTTGATAATGACCTAAGTGAAGGAGTTATATTTTACCGATTACGACAAGTATCAAGTGATGAAAAGAGTACCTATATAGCTTTAGAAAAAATAATTTTAAATAGTGCAAATGAAGATCTCACATTATATATAGAAGATGTAGGTCCTCAACCTTTTGAAAAGTATTTCAATATTAACTATTTTACTGATAGAGATGGTGGAATATCAGTAGAGCTATTTGATAAAAGTGGAAAGAAGATTTATAAAACATATACAGAAGCCAATCAAGGATATAATACTTGCAGATTTATTGAAGGACAGAAATTAACTGATGATGAGTATACTGTTAGAATTGCAAATTCAGCAGGTGCTTATGTAAAAAAAATAAAAAAGAGAGGATAAAACCTCGTTATTAATGACAAAAAAAGAGGAAGCTACAATCTTCCTCTTTTTTTGTGCCTATGAATTAAAATTATCTATTTTTGAGTTTATTCTTTAAACCAAAAAATGAATTCAATAAAAAATCAATGGGAATATAATATTGCTGTAAAGTTGTTTATTTTTCTCGCAGTTTTGACAATTTTAATTATTGGAAAAGATCTATTAATTCCTTTAATGATTGCAATTTTTTTTACTTTTCTATTGTATCCAATATCAAGAAAACTTGAGTCATTTAAAATTCCCAGAGCTTTATCTATTATTGTCAGCATTTTATTATCAATTATAATATTTGGTGCGCTTATTTATTTTTTCATTGATCAGTTAAATAGTTTTTCTAAAGATTTACCACAGCTAAAGAATCAAATAGCATTAAAAGGGAGCAGAATTCTGGAATGGATAGAATTGCGAACAAATATTTCCCAGGAAAATCAAATTTTCTGGTTGAAAGAAAAAGCTGTTGATTCGGCAAAATCAAGTCCGGAGATGCTGATGGGAATTTTTACATCTACAGGTTCTTTTATAGCTTCACTTGCTTTAATTCCATTCTATATTTTCTTTCTAACTTATTTCCGTGAAAAATATAAACGATTTATTATTCTGGTGGCTGAAGAAAATAATAAAAAAACAATTGAAATAATTAAAAAAATTTCTCTCGTATCAAGAAAATATTTAAAAGGAATTTTTCTTGACGTACTTATATTATCTATATTGGGATCGATTGGTTATCTTATATTGGGGATTGAACATGCAATACTTTTTGCTGTAATCGCGGCAATGTTAAATATCATTCCATATATAGGCGTTTTAATTGGAAGTTTATTGCCTGTAATAATGGCTTTAATTACAAAAGATGATATTGGTTATGCATTTGGTGCAGTTGGTGTTGCTGTTTTTGTACAAATGATAGATAATAATTTTATTTCACCTTACGTGGTTGGTTCAAGTGTGAGTATAAATCCATTGACAGCAATAATTGCACTAATTATTGGCGCACTGGTTTGGGGAACAGCAGGAATGATTTTATCTATTCCATTAACAGGAATGTTAAAAGTTGTTTTCGATAATATAGATTCATTAAAACCTTATGGTTACCTGATAGGTGAAGAAGTAAATTATCTGGAGAAAGGATTTTTTCATAAAGGGAAAAAGTGACACAATCATTATCTTTAATATTTTATCAGAATAATTCCTTTTTCTGCTTCATTCTCCGTAATGAATGAAGCAAAATAAATTCCACTTTCCAAATCTTCCATATCCAATATAAAAGGACTGTAATGCACTTTTACTGATTTGATAATTTTTCCATAGGCATCATTCACAATCAATATTCCTTCCGGAGAAAAATTATTATCAGTAGAAATTTCTATTTTATTATAGAATGGGTTTGGAAATATATTAATTTTTTTTTCTTTTGAAATATTTGAATTTATGTTTGTGAAAAGACAGGCATCATCATTAGTAGGGTTAAAAAAAGTTTCAGTCAAAACGAATGTATTGAATGGCAATCCGGACAATTGATTAAAATTTATAGAATGAAAAGGCATGTTAAAAACGCTATCAATTGGATTTACACTTTCTTCATGGCAACCGGTTAATCCCATTGAATCTGTTTTAATGAAAACCATTTGACTGCTATCATTAAAAAGATAATTATTAGTGAATCCTGGAATTAGATATCCGCCATCATTTGCTTTTGCAGACCTGAAAGCTTCATCCTGCAATCCGTCTCCATAAGTTTCCATCCATTGGAGGTCCCCATTTACATTGGTCTTCATCAAAAAAATATTAGCACTATCACCTCCAAGTTTATGGCCATATCCGAGGCTTTCTGTATAGCCTGATAAAATATATGAGAAATCGTTTGTAATATGAATGTCATAGCCTGCATCGGTATATGAATTTCCAAATGTTTTAGACCATTGAACATTGCCGCTGCTATCCGTTTTCATAAGAAGAATATCATAATTACCGGCACCGAAAGTAGAAGTTGATCCTGTAAAAATAAAACCATTATCCGGCAAGCGTCTTACAGAAGTCAATTCCTCCCAAAGTGAATCACCATACTGTTTTGCCCACAAAAGATTTCCTGAAGCATCCGTTCGTAAAAGCAAACCATCTGATTCCTGTTTCCCAGCAGGAAATGTAATTTGTCTACCGGTAATAATAAAACCGTTATCAGGCAATTGAATTATACTTAAGCCGTCTTCCCTTTCTATTGAACCGAAAGACCTGGTAAAAAGAGTATCGCCATTTACATCTGTACGTATTAAAAGTATATCCGAAGAACCGGAAGAAAGGCTTTCTGAATAGCCAACTGCTGCATAACCATTATCTGATGTTTCTATTAACTGAACAAGATTATCATTCCCCGTCCCTCCATAAGATTTAGACCAAAGTAAATGTCCTATAGAATCTGTTTTAAAGATAATTGCAGCTGTTGGGAATCCGGATTGTACGTTACTTCGTCCGGCACATAGGATATCATGATTAGATGTTTCAATAGCAAATTCAGAATTATCATACACTGTTGTTCCATAAGCATAACTCCATATTATTTGTCCCAGGCTATCAGTTTTAATTAAAGTCGCATCGACGTTGCCGGCACCAAATGAAAATGATGCACCATTAATGATAAAACCATTATCAAAAGTATTAAAAATAGTTTGCGCCCTGTCGTGATCACTACCCCCAATTAAATGTTGAAAGTTTAATTGACTAAAAACAACATTCAAATTAAAAACAAACAGAAAGGGAAATAATAAATACTTTTTTAAAATCATATTCAATTTATTTTAATCAGTTTTAAAAGTAAATATCTTTAACAATTATTATGTGATTAGATTTCAAACTTTATTAACCATCAGACAGGTACAACTAGTAGGTTCAAACAAACTGATAAAAATGGAATGAATGTTAGCCGAACAAGGCTTTATAGAGAGATAATTATCCTAATAACGCTTTTTAAGAGCAATAAGCTCAATAAATTTCAATAAAAGTGCTTTGTAATTTTATTATTACCGCCTAAATGTGGATATTTGACGACTTTCAAATCAATGTAATTATAGAATTTGAATTTATCTAAAAATCCACAAATAAATATTAAATTAAGGTAATTTATATAATGCATTATTCATTACTTAAAAAAAAAACTAATACAAATGCCACTTACAACAACTCGATTTCCTGAAGTTAAAAATTATATCGGCGGTAAATTTGTCGGTTCGGTAAAAAAATCAATGGATGTGCTTTCGCCGCTTGATGGTTCAGTAATATCTACGGTTCCGCTTTCAGCGATTGAGGATTTAAATTTAGCCGTTGAATCCGCTCAAAATGCCTTTCAAACATGGTCATCAATGCCGGTAAAGGAAAGGGTACAGATTTTTTTTCGTTATAAAACATTGCTTGAAAAAAATCTTCAGGAATTGGCTACGCTCGTTCATGAAGAAAATGGAAAAACCATTGATGAAGCAATTGCTGAAGTTGAGAAGAGTATTGAACTTACAGAATTTGCTTGCAGTATGCCTCAGTTAATTCCTGGAAAAATTCTTGAAGTCAGCCGTGGAGTCGAATGCCGAATTGATCATAAACCTTTAGGTGTTGTAGCATCGATTGCGCCATTTAATTTTCCCCATATGGTTCCACACTGGACAATTCCAAATGCACTTGTTCTGGGAAATTGTATGATACTTAAACCTTCCGAGCAGGTTCCACTTTCATCAAATAGAATTGCTCTAATGCTTAAAGAAGCCGGATTACCGGATGGTGTCTTTAATATAGTAAACGGAGACAGAGAAATTGTTGAAGCGATATGTGATCATCCGGGAATTTTAGCCGTTTCTTTCGTCGGTTCTACCAAGGTTGCAAAAATTGTTTATAAGCGTGCGACTTCTAATTTAAAAAGATGTCTTTCACTGGGAGGAGCAAAAAACCATCTTATCGTAATGCCTGATGCTCATCCGGAAATGACAGCATCAAATGTTACAGCATCGATGAGTGGGTGTGCAGGTCAAAGATGTATGGCTGCATCAGCTATGGTTGGAGTTGGAAATATTGATCATATCGTAAATAAAATTTGTGAAGAAGCGAGCAAAATTGTTCCGGGAAAAAATCTTGGTGCCGTAATAAGTAAGGAAGCTCAGGAAAGAATAAACAGATATATTACTGAAGCAGAAAAAGCCGGTGCAAAAATTTTAGTTGATGGTAGAAATTCAAAAGTTGACGGGAAAGAAAACGGGTTTTATGTAGGACCAACAGTTATCGATTATGTAACGCCTGATATGGCAATTGCAAAAGAAGAAGTATTCGGACCGGTGATTGCAATTATTCGTGCGAAAGATATTAGCGAAGCATTAGAAATAGAAAACAGTTCAGAGTATGGAAATGCTGCTTCTGTTTTTACACAAAGTGGAGGCATTGCCCGTCTGGTAATGGAAAAAGCAAGTGCGGGAATGATTGGTATAAATATCGGTGTTCCGGTTCCACGTGAACCATTTTCATTCGGTGGTTGGAACGATTCTAAATTTGGTGTCGGCGACATTACCGGTGAAAGTTCAATAGAATTCTGGACACAGTTAAAGAAGACCTCTGTAAAATGGAATGCAGAGTCGAAAACAAATTGGATGAGTTGAGATAATCTGTTAATTAGCTAATTATTTTTCAATAAAAATATTTCAATTCTGTTCACTATATTAAATGCTAACGAAAATTTACTAATTAAATAAAATGCTCACCACCACCCTCACTGAAAAGGAAATAATCCTTCAAAACAATTTAGAATATACAATCTTCTCTTGGTCAAAACAGGCTGGATTGAATCCATTGAATATAAACAAGGCTAAAGGAATAAATATTTACGACCGCAGCGGAAAAAAATATATTGATTTTTCGTCTCAGCTAATGAATATGAATATTGGTCATGGTCATCCTCGCGTTAAAGAAGCAGTTATAAAGCAAATGGAAGAAGTTAGTTTTGTTCATCCCGGAATGATTACTAAAGCACGTGGTGAATTGGGGAAAAAACTTGCGGAGATTACACCCGGATCACTTAAAAAAACATTCTTCACGAATGCCGGTGCTGAAGCTATAGAAAATGCAATAAAATTTGCGCGGCTATATACCGGTCGTCATAAAATTTTTACATTATATCAAGGTTATCACGGTTCTTCGTATGGAGCTATGTCAGCTAGCGGAGATCCTCGAGGTATTGCCCATGACGGACAAGGAGCTCCAAATTTTATACATGTAGAAAATCCTTATTTCTATCGTTGTCCTTGGAACAGTTCAACACAAGAAGAATGTTCTGAGAATGCTGCGAATCATATGGAACGGCTGATTAAATATGAAGGGCCGTCGACAGTAGCTGCAATTCTCATCGAAGGAGAAAGTGGTTCCAGCGGATGTATTAAATATCCACCGGGATACTGGAAAAAAATAAGAGAAATTGCAGACAGATATGGGATTTTGCTTATCTGTGATGAAGTAATGAGTGGATTCGGAAGAACAGGAAAATGGTTTGGAGTAAATCATCACGATGTAGTTCCTGATATTATGTGTTTTGCCAAAGGACTTACATGTGGTTATATTCCGCTTGGAGGTATGATTATCAAAGAAGAAATAATAAATAAATATAACGACAAACCACTTCCACTTGGATTAACTTATTCAGGACATGCAGTTGCTTGTGCAGCTGCTATCGAAGTTTTGCAAATTTATGAAGATGAAAATCTGATCAGCAATGCTGCTGCTATGGGCAAACACATGGAAATGCGAATTGAAAAAATGAAAGAGAAACATCCATCTATTGGTGATTATAGAAACACAGGTTTACTTGGCTGTATTGAACTTGTTAAAAACAGGAAAACAAAAGAGCCAATGGCACCATGGAATGCAACAGCAGACGAAATGGTCATAATGAATAAAGTTAATGCTAAACTTTTAGAATTAGGATTATTTACATTCGTCAGATGGAATTATATTTTTACAGCTCCCCCACTTTGTATTAATAAAGATGAATTAGACGAAGCATTGGATATTGTTTCGCAAGCGATTGAGGTGGCGGATGAGTATTGTAGGTAGTAGCGGGTATCAGGTATCGAGTATCCGGTATCAAGTATCGGGTATCAAGAGTCAAGAAATTTGATTCATAATATGCAATTTCATTCTAGTAAAATTAATTTCGTAAATAATTTTACAAGAATTCTTTCCAATCAAAATACATGAAATATAAAATACTATTATTGTTTCCTAATACTTGAACTAAATACCCGAACCCAATACTCGATACCCAATACTCGATACCTGATACTCGATACCCGATACCCTTTTTTAAATGTCCCTCCTAAACAAAGACCTCGCTCCTGTACTTCCTGAAAATCGTACATGGAATACATGGAACTATGCTGCCTTATGGATAAGCATGAGTTTGTGTATACCGACGTATATGTTGGCGAGTTCGCTTATTGAAGGAGGTATGAATTGGTGGCAGGCTATTCTCACAATTTTTCTTGGGAATACTATTGTTTTATTACCCATGATTTTAAATGGACATGCAGGTGCTAAATATGGAATACCTTTTCCTGTTTTGGCTCGAGCAAGTTTTGGGGTTCGTGGTGCTAACATACCTGCATTGCTTCGCGCCATTGTTGCTTGTGGATGGTTTGGTATACAAACATGGATTGGTGGTTTTGCTATTTATCAAATGTTTCATGTTTGGTTTCCGGCTATTGAAAATATTCCTCAAATATTTCCTGATTCATTCAGCCTGCAGACAGGGCCGGCGATTACATTTTTTCTTTTCTGGCTTATAAATATGTATGTTGTAAAACTTGGTGTAGAAAGCATAAAGAAGTTATTGGTATTTAAAGCATTTTTTCTTCCATTCGCTGCATTGGCTTTATTGTTTTGGGCTATATCAGCAGGTAATGGTTTAGGGCCTATTCTTGCTCAGCCATCGAAGTTTCATACATCCGGTGAATTCTGGAAATTCTTTTTTCCCGGACTTACAGGAATGGTTGGATATTGGGCAACGCTCTCGCTAAATATTCCTGATTTTACAAGATATGCAAAAAGTCAACGGGCACAGGTTCTTGGACAAATTATTGGCTTACCACCATCGATGACACTTTTCGCTTTTATCGGTGTAGTAGTTACATCGGCGACAATGATTATCTATGGTCATACCATTTGGGATCCATTGGTACTTGCAGGCAAATTTGAAAGTAAAGCCTTAGTAAGTTTTGCAATGATTGCAGTTGCACTCTCAACCCTTGCAACAAATATTGCAGCAAACATTGTGAGTCCTGCGAATGATTTTTCAAATCTCTCCCCTTCAAAAATTGATTTTCGGAAAGGTGGCTACATAACCGGGTTTATCGGCATCCTTATCTTCCCTTGGAAATTAATAGCTGATCCGAATGGTTACATTTTTACATGGCTTATTGCTTATTCAAGTCTACTGGGACCTGTAGGAGGAATTATGATAGTAGATTACTTTTTTATCCGAAGGAAAAAATTGATTGTAGATAATCTCTATTCTTTCAATGGAGAATACAGTTATTCAAATGGATATAATCGTTATGCAATTATTGCATTACTTGTCGGAATATTACCAAATATTCCAGGCTTTTTAACGACAACTCACATCATTAATCAGGAAAATGTTTGGCCTTGGCTGGCAAATCTCTATAACTATGCCTGGTTTGTTGGCTTTGCTGTATCATCGTTAGTTTATTATCAACTGATGAAACGTAAGTCAAAATGACTTTTAAATAAAAAATTATTTCTTGTTTTTAACACTAATGATTTCAGCGGCTATGCTTACAGCAATCTCTTCAGGAGTTTGGCTATTGATAGGGACACCAATGGGTGCAAAAAGTTTATTTAATTTTTCTTCGGATAAATTATCTCTACGCCATTCTTCAAATAATTTTTCCATTTTTGATTGACTACCTAAAACTCCCAGGTATTTAAAATCTTTATAAATTAAAGATCGAAGAGCAATATCGTCTGTACGATAACCAAATGTCATGATTACAACAAAAATATTATTCCCTGAAGGAATTAAATCTTTGAGAACAGAATAATCAGAGATTACTTTTTTCTCTTTAACAAATGTATTTTGAATAAAAGTATTGAGGTCCTTTCTATCATCATATAAGTGAATATTAAAATCCATTTGGCTCATTATTTTTGAAAGAGCGAGTGCACAATGTCCTCCTCCGATAATGTATAATTGATTCTTATAACCAATTGTTTCACTGTATTGCCAGTCTTCCTCTGAATTCATTTGAAAATAATTAACGGATTCACTATCGTTTTCGGAAAATGAGAAATCTTTGTTAGAAATTGTCAAAATACCATAACGGTTGTTTTCGAGACAATTAATTATTTTTTTAATAGGATTAGAATGATCAATAGACAATTGAAAAAGAGCAATCGTTTGTTCACCCGAACAAATCATTCCGCTTTGATTCTTTTTTGCAGATTTGTTATGAATCTGCTTTCGAATGAGAGTATCCTTGGAATTTGAAAGCAATTTCTCTTTAGCCATCTCTACGAATTTGTATTCCATAATACCTCCTCCAATTGATCCAAAGATTTCATCTGAAGTAACTGCCATTTTAAACCCTTTCCGGCCAGGACTACTTCCATGACTTTCAAGAACACAAAGCAAGATTACAGGTTGTGACTTATTTAAATGTTTTAATATGAAATGCCAAAAATTAATATCGACTACCATTCTTTAAAAATAAAAAAATGAAACAATATGCGAAGATACTATTACAAATTCTATCAAAACTCAAAAGTTTATTTAAATCCAAATACATAAAAAAGACATAAGAAATACTAATTTGTAATTCCTTTCTTGTTCCAATCAATCATCTGAAATTAAATCCTATTTTTGTTGCCCATAGGATTTGAAAGTATATGCATTGCACTCTTTTAATAAAAAGTAATCGGATTCTTACCCCGGAAGGGTTAGTTAAAGGTACTATTTGCATAATTGACGATAAAATAATTTCCTGTGAAGAAGGCGACCGTTCGTATTCTGCTGAAAAAATTATTGATGCAGGAAACAATGTCGTAATGCCAGGTATTATTGATCCGCATGTTCATATCAATGAACCCGGTAGAACGGAATGGGAGGGATTTCATACCGGAACTAAATCAGCAGCGGCCGGTGGAATTACGACGTTAATAGATATGCCTTTGAATTCGACACCGGTTACAACATCGCTTAAAAATCTTCACTTGAAGATAGAAGCAGCCAATAAAAATTCGCATGTAAATTGCGGTTTCTGGGGAGGCGTTGTTCCCGGCAATCTGAATAACTTAGAAGAATTACTTCAAGGCGGTGTTTTCGGATTAAAAACTTTTCTTACCCATTCCGGAATTGATGATTTTCCGGAAACACCTCCATCAAAACTTCGTGAGGTTTTACTCCTTCTGAAAAAATATGACAGGCCATTGCTAGTCCATTGTGAATTAAGTGAGGAACATCATGGCGTAAGGAATTTAAAAAATAATCAGGGAAGCTACCGGGCATATTTAGAATCACGACCGAAATCGTGGGAAAATAAAGCTATTGAAGCGATGATTAATCTCTGCAGAGAAACTGGCGCACATGTTCATATTGTTCATCTTTCTTCTGCAGAAGCATTACCTCTAATAAAAAAAGCAAGAGAAGAAGGACTTCCGCTAACAGTTGAAACAGCACCACATTATTTATTTTTTTCATCCGAAGAAATAA